>NZ_CP084634.1 GCF_022878925.1 Caballeronia sp. TF1N1 | reverse complement strand
GTTCGATCTCACCGGCCGCCTCTGCACCGGCCGCATCGGCCTGCGCAAGAGCCAGCTTAGCTTGTTGCGTGACGTTCATCGCGGCAATGGCATGCTGCCGGATCGCCTCCTGGTCAACATCGCTGAGCTCGGGGTAACGCTCACGCACGATCTTACCCATGCGCAACTGAGTCAGCTCTTCCGGCAACGTGTTTTCCTGGTCAAAGAGGCCGTGCTCGATCACGGTTTTGTCCTGCAGGAAGCTCGTAACGACCTCATTCAAGTCTTCGCGGCAGATACGGGTCGCTTCCGGGCTTTGAGGGGTTGCCAGGCCATTGATTTCGACATGAATTTGCCCGGTGTCTTTATTGACGCCGACATTGTGGCCGTCTTCCTGGTAGCCCTGTTCGCCATAGTCGAACCCGTCCTTTGGTCCAGTGTTCTTGGGCGTAAATTCATAGCGGGGAGCCAGTACCTGCTCCATCAACAGGCTGGCCGCGATCGCCTTCAGCATGTCATTGACCGCTTCGGCCACGGCCATCTGGTCGGCGGCCGGCTCGGCGATCAGGTTGGTGAAACGCGCGCGTTCTTTCCCCTTCGCATCCCGGGTCGCACGGCCGATGATCTGGACGATCTCGGTTAGGCTGCTGCGGTACCCGATCGTCAGAGCATGTTCGCACCATATCCAATCAAAACCCTCTTTCGCCATGCCCAAGGCAATGATGATGTCGACATTGTCGCGGTTGTTTTTCTGATTGGGGTCTTTCACAGCGTTCAACACGCGCGATCGCCGCGCAGGATCGCTATCGTCGACCAGATCGGCGACTTTCAGCACGCGTCCATCGAGAGTCTCGATCAGGTGGAATCCGGACGCCGCGTCGACGCCTTTCCACTCGCCGAGCGAGTGCATGATTTCGTTAACTTCGCGCTCCTTGTCCTTCAGGCTTTCGCGCGCGTTCACGCTCGGAATATGAACGATGGTCTTGAGCGCGGGGTCTAGCACCTTCGGCACGGCATCGACATAGCGGCCGGTGTAGAAGAAATAGCCGATGTCGAGCGATTTCAGCCAGTTATAGCCGTTCAGCTGCTCATAGTAGGTATAGGTAACCGTCTCGAATCGGGCTTCGTCGGTTGGAGACAACACGGCCTCACTGTCGCCGCGGAAGTAGGAGCCCGTCATTGCGACCAGGTGGACCTTGTCGCGCTCGATGAGAGCGCCCAACTGACTGCCCAACTTATTGTCGGGATTGCTTGAAACGTGATGGAATTCGTCGATCGCGACCAGTCGATCATCGAAAGCCTCGATGCCAAGCTCCTCGACCGCGAACCGGAAGGTCGCATGGGTGCAAACCAGCACCGGATCGGCGCTGGCCAGAAACTTCCTGACCGCTTCGACCTTCGACTTCGCAACACGCGGCTCGTCGATCCCGGGCGCATTACACAGGTTCCATTGCGATGCAACTTTCCAATCCCAGTAAAACCCATACTGGCTCAGCGGCTCATCGGAAAAGCTGCTGCCGATCGACCGTTCCGGCACAACAATGACGGCTTGCTTAAGACCCTGGTTGTTCAGCTTATCGAGCGCGATGAACATCAAGGCGCGGGACTTCCCGGACGCCGGCGGCGATTTGATAAGCAGGTATTGCTCGCCGCGCTTAGCGTAGGCGCGCTCCTGCATCGTCCGCATGCCAAGAGTGTTTGATTTCGATGATGCGCCTGTGCGTGCCGTTTTTATCGACACTGCAGGTACTGAGTAATTGTTCGTGGGATTGCTGCCGTCCTCGTTCATGCTTTTGCTTTCCTTTTAGGCTTCCTGCCAAGCTCTGCGTTCGACTGAGCGAGCGTCATCTTCGTGTAAAGATCGAAAAGTTTTTCAAGTCGCTCCGTGTCGTTCTTGAACCGACGGCCGATGTAAATACGCTCAAGAACTTCGTCATTTTTCTCGTGTGCGCGACGGAGATTCACAGGCATGGTTTGAGGATCGTATAAATCTCCAATCGTCGCGGGAAAATGCAATTCCCGTGCTAGCAAGATATCTTCAGCGCATCGTTGCAAGTCGGCTTTATTTTGATCAGTCAAAGGAGGAACCGGAAATGTATTCCAGCCCAAGGTATTGGTGTAGGAATATCTCAACTCCAGTTTCCCACAAACCGCTCCGACCCACGCTATATGGAGGGTCGAAGCCATGATAGCGAACTCGAACAACTCGCCGTCATAGATCCCGTACGCACGGTTCGTTATTACGTGAGACGGCGGCAAGAGCTCGGCTGGAAGATATTCTCTGGCCTCTGAAGAAACTGCGGGCATTGCGATTGTGCAGGATCTTCCTTTATTCATTTCCCGGAAACGGTGTGGAGTTCGGGACAGTGCAACAACATTCTGGTCTGAGTTGCCCGCGCGCAGCTCCTGTACTCGATCTAGCCGCTCCTTGATTAAAGCAAACGACTCAGCTTCGCTAAGGTTTTCGTCTTCTATCCATAGGCAGTACTTCGGCTTACCATCAATGATCTCAGCCGACCCACTAATTCGTGATAGAAATTTTGAAATCCTCGCATCGCTTTTTAACATCAATTCGCGCTCATGCGCCGAAAGCAGAAGATGGCCTCCCTCGTAGGGCATATTACCCCGAACCATTTCGCTAACGGACGATGAAATACGAACATTGTGCTTTAATACTAATGTGTCAACATTCGGAACTAGATAAGGACCGATCTTGTCGACCTTTCTTACTACTTGCTTGCCGTCTGAGTCATCTGAATATAGGAAAGCATTAGTTACTGGTACAGGTGCTAGGCTGATGATCACCACAGTTACACCCGCATTATTTGATGCCAAGTTCTTCCATTTGAATGGCTCGTGCGCGAATGCGATTCGGTGGTGGCAAGAGTGAATGATTGGCCAAAAAACGGCTGCGTGCTGCCCTTGGCAAATCGTGTTGATAGCAACAAAAGCTCCGCGGCAATCGCACGCCGAACTATACTGAGCCAACTTGAGAAACCAGCCAGAAATGTAGTTGAGACTTCGCCATGCCGTCGTGTAGGACGCGAACATAGCTTTCATGTCTGCCTTTTGTTCCCTAGTTTGATCGTTAGTCCAGACATAGGGAGGGTTCCCGCAAATATACGTCTCGCCGCCTTCGTTTTCAAAATCGATCTCTCTTTGGTCCAGCGGCGTTTCGAAGAGATCATTCGAAACAAGCTTCACCGATGTGCCTGATGGAGGACATATATTCAGCCAATCGAGTTGCAGTGCATTACCACTCACGATCC
This sequence comes from Caballeronia sp. TF1N1, assembly GCF_022878925.1. NCBI lineage: Bacteria > Pseudomonadati > Pseudomonadota > Betaproteobacteria > Burkholderiales > Burkholderiaceae > Caballeronia > Caballeronia sp. TF1N1. The sequence continues at coordinate 50,888 of NZ_CP084634.1, read as the reverse complement.
AGTTTTCGGCATTCAAAGGAAGCACCTCTGCCAGTGCGTCCTTTTGACCACGGTACAAGACGTCACACTGAAATTCAGCGATGATTAAAGCCAGTCTGGCTATTTCTGCAGGAAAATCTCGAAGTTCGATTCCGCGAAAGTTTGTTAATGGAATTTCGCTTCCGAGGTGCGACTCTCCCCGCCGACGGTTTATCTCCGCCTCGACTTTTCGCATGCGCTTATAAGCGATTACCAAAAAGTTTCCAGAGCCGCAGGCCGGATCGAACACTCGTATGCGTGCCATGCGCTTCCGCAGATTGAGAAGTTTCCGGTCGTTGTCACCCGCATCAGCCAACCTTGCGTGTAGATCATCTAGAAACAGCGGATTAAGGACTTTGAGGATGTTCGGCACGCTCGTGTAGTGCATGCCGAGGGCGCCCCGCTCCTTTTCGTCAGCTACCGCCTGGATCATGCTGCCAAAAATGTCCGGGTTGATCTCCCGCCAGTTCAGGTTTCCTGCATGAATAAGGTAGCTCCGAGCCATACGCGTGAAGCGCGGCACATCCTCCCTGTCTGCGAAGAGGCCACCATTTACGTAGGGAAACCTGACGGCCCACGGGCGAAAGTTCGCTGTGGGACGTTCCTCGCGCTTTGTGTCCATCGCACGGAAGATTTCCGCCATCACGTCATGCGTGTTGGAGCCGTCGCGCTCGCTCATCTCCTCGATGGTGCGCGTGAAGAGCCCCTGCCCCTGGAAAATCTCCGTGTCTTCCGCAAAGAAACAAAACACCAGCCGGGCCATGAAATGGTTCATGTCTGGCCGCCGCTCCTCAGTCGCCCACTCAGGATTCTCGCGCAGCAGTTCGACGTAGAGCTTGTTCAGTCGCCCAGTTGCCCGGACGTCGATGGGGTTGTCCTTGATTTCCTTGATCGTCGAGATTCCGGCCAAGGGCAGAAAGAACCCAAAGTGGTTCGGAAAATCCTCGAAAGCGCAGGCGACGGTTTCGCCGCTGACCAACTCCTCTGCCTCGAGCGTCTCGCCATCAGTTGCGAGGATGAATTTCGCCTTCCCTTTCGCAGTAGCTGAACTGGTGCGCAGCGCTTGGAGCTTGTCGCCGACCGACTCGTCAGCCCGACACACCGCTAAATGGATATTGCTGCGCTGCAATACGCCGCCTCCAACATCTGAGGCGTTGTTGTTCCCGGCGCGGAGGCGTTTGATCGCCGTGTCTTTATTGCCGAATGCGGCCAAGAAAAGATAGGGAAACTCTGCGGCATCGAAGGGTTGAAGGGCCAGAGCTGATATGGCTTGATCAATCTCTACAGCATTCATCGGTCGGCAATCTGGTGACAACCGTGATAGTTCACGGTCGAGAGGTGGATCAGGACGTACAAAACAACCTACATATTACAAAAACGCGGGAGCCGCATCATAGCCAGCCAATCTGGGCCGGGCAATACGGATGGCGGCATCTAGGTCGAACGTTCGATCGTAGCGAGTATGACTTCGAACAGCGGCTGCCAAGGTCCGCGCTACTTCGGTGTCCATAAGAGAAAACACTGCCCGGATTTCCTCGTAAAGCCCTGATATAAAATGTTTTTGTAAGCTGATTTCCCCCGATAATCAACTTACAAGCCTTACCCAGGCTTGGGAACTCAGGGGGAAAACGGCCATGTACAGCGATGCAGCCCGTCTTAAACCTTCACACGCACTTTTTGGGGACGTTCCGCGCGGCGACCCCGACCGGGAACCTTGGAACTATGCACCGCCAGGAGCGTGCTTCACCAGCCCGCTCGACCTGGCCGCCGATGAGGGAACGCTCTGGAAGAAAAACAACGGCCGCCTCTTTCTAGGTGTGGTTGAGGGCGTCGTCAACGGCACCCCAGGTGATCGTTACACGACCGCAGGAATACCGATCGGGATTGATGATGATCGGCATATCTGCACCTTCGCCGGCAGCAGAGCGGGTAAGGGTCGCTCGATGATCATCCCCAATATGCTGTATTACCCCGGTTCCGTCCTGGCGACCGATCCGAAAGGGGAATTAGCGGCGATCACCGCGCGCCGGCGCCATGAAATGGGGCAGAACGTTCATGTTCTTGACCCTTTTCCTAGCCCGTCGACGATTGCCAATAGCTTTGCGCACCGAAATGGCCGTGTAGCAGGCTTCAATCCGATTGAAGCTATACGCCCTGGCCGGGAGGTTGAGGATGCGGCGCTCATCGCCGATGCGCTTGTCTTAACTGAGGAGAATTCAGACCCGCACTGGAATGAGTCGGCGCAATCCTTTATCGAAGGCGTAATCCTTCACGTCGCAACTTACGCAAAATATCAGGAGAGACGGAATCTGTTCACGGTCCAGGAGCTGGTCGTGCGTGGGATCCCGGACAACAGCGACAAGGCCATCGGCGGCTATACCGTGACGGCACTGTGCGACGAAATGATGGCAAACAAGGCGGCGAATGGAGTTATAGAAAGCGCGGGTTCAAGCCTCGCTTCCAAACCCGCGAAGGAGCGTGAATCCGTCCTTTCTACCGCTCGCCGTCATCTCAAATTCATGGATCTGTTTAGACAGACGCCGACCGCCCGACGCACGTTGGAACATCATGGTTTTTCGCTCGGTTCTTTAAAGCTTGAACCGACAACTATCTATCTATGCCTGCCCGCCCGCCACATGGGGACGTGCAGCAGGTGGCTACGGTTGTTCGTCAATCTGACGATGCAGGCGATGGAGCAAACTGAAGCAGTGGAAAAACATGGCCCTGGCGGTGCACCGGTCCTGTTCTGCCTAGACGAATTTGCAAGTTTAGGACACTTAAAGCAACTCGAAGACGCCGCAGGGCAGATTGCCGGATTCGGAGTGAAACTCTGGCCGGTGCTGCAGGATATAGGGCAGCTGCGCACCCTCTATAAGAACAGGTGGGAGACGTTTCTCGGCAATGCCGGCGTGCTTCAGTTCTTCGGAAACACCGACCTCGGCACGCTCGAATGGATCAACAAACGGTGCGGTAGAACGTCTGTCCGTGAAAGAACGGATAAGCCTGTGACCGCGGATCAGGCGGCAAAGAGCCAGACTGGCGAGTCCTGGAAAACGACTGTCTACGACCTGCTTGGGATCGATGAGGCCGCCCGATTGTTCAGCCGCGACGATCGCCTGTGCCGGCAGCTTATTTTCTGGGGCGGTCTTCCGCCGTTCATTACGCAGCGCGTTCAGTATGACCGGCATGAACTCTTTAAAGGCCTATGGGATGAGAGGCCCAGCACACTCAGCGGAGGCAAATGATGCAAACAGCATTCAACATCCTCGTGTGGTTGCTTCTGGGATACGGCCTATGGGACTTCATCCGCAAGCGCTTCAACAAGAAGCTCATTCGTCTGGACGGATTCGGACCGTGGCCAAAGGTGTACATGCGCCCAGGCAGAGCGGACCCGCCCATCGTTGTTATTGAGGCCAGATATGCCTCGCCTGACACGATGAAATCGGCGCGCAAGTGGGCGATGTTTGCTGCCTTCGGGGCATTCGTCATTGCATCGGACCATCTGGTGATTCCAGGGAGCGGCGGGCGAAGTGATTTTTTCAGCGCCAATGCGGTCCCCCTGATCTTCTCCGCGATCATTGGCCTGTTCACTTTTCCAATTTTTAATTTCGTGTTCCGCCCGCTCCTCTGGCGCATAAACCCGTCACCTTTGGAGATGGAATTCGACCATGGCGGCATTACCTGGAAGGGAGAAGCGCAGTACCGCAAATGGTTCAACTTCCTGAACAAGGGAGAACGCGTAGAGCCGACCGACAACATAAGCGTTGAGGTGCGCGACCATCGCAGAGCAGCGGGAGAACTGCGGGAGGAGTATGAGCGGCGCGAGCGGCGGCAAAAAAAGAAACCCATGTTCTACCAGCAATGTTCCGAGGTCGTCATTTATGCGGGCCGGGGCCTGCCAAGGACCCTGTCCGTCGCAGAGTTGCACGACGATGAACATGGGGACAAAGCAAGAGCGCTTGTCGCGGCGATCAACGAAGCAATCCTGCTGTCGAAGGGGGAGAGAGTGATTGAAACCAATCAATACGTGCCTGTGCCAGAGCAGGAAAGTGGAAGGCGGCGAGGACTTCCCCGCTAGCGCTCATGGCCGAGATCGTTGTCGTTGTCCATATCTTCGTGCTCGCGCGCGTCCATGGCCGCCCAGAGCGCATCGATCTCGGCCTGCCGCGTGGCGGCCGATTCGGCCGTATCTTCGAGAGCTAAGTGGTCTGTTTGGACCGGCTTCACCGGCGTTCTCTCCAAAGCGGCGATTTGACTGAGAATGTCCGCTTCGGACATGGTCGCTTGCTCCGCTTGCTTTGGCTGAGTCTCTTCCTTGTTGCGCGGCTCATTGTCAGTTTTTGCCAGCTGTTCCCGGTTGCTAGGCCGTTCTGCATCATGCTTGGCAGTCGGCATTTCTCTAACGCGTTCAGGATGCTGCCGTTCGGACTTTTCCCGATTATCCGCATCGGCCAGGAACTTCGAGACGGACTTCTTCTCGATTTTTTTGCGTGCGGCCGCTATACGGCTTTTCACGTTCGCTTGCGCAAGATCTTCAATTTCCTTGGGAGTCAGTTGTCGCCGGGTGCCCGTCGGTTGCAGGACAGGTTTAGGTTGCTGCAGCGAGACTTTTTGCCGCTCCCTATCGACCATCCTGGAATAATGCGTTTTGACCAGACGATCGAACTTATCCAGCTGAAGCTTTTTTTCTTTGCCGGCACGATTTTTTTCCTCCTTGGATCTTAGAGCGCGATCCCAGCTGGAGGTCGCAGTCCGGGCAGGCTCGGCAAAAGCCTTCTTCATCAAATCACGCATCGTCATCGCCGCCCCTAAATTTGACGAGAACATCCATATGATGAAAGGATAAGCAGGCCACCAGGAGAGGCATCGATGACAAATCCCAGATTACCGGGTTTCATGAGCAATCCGAAGAAAGATGAGTGCAAACAGCGCCTTTCAGCTGTCATGTCATCGCTGAGAAACGAGACTTACACCTACGAACATATTTCCGTGGGCGCAGCGACTGTGTCAGAGCAATATATCCGGCAAACGGACCCCCAAACCTGCCGCCGACTCCTTGTCCAGGAGCGGGATAACGCGCGCGAAAAATTGAAGGATCTGGAGCCGTTTTACGTAACGTACTGTGATTCGACGTTCGATCAAAGAGAACGGCCGCCCTTGCAATCGTCTGAATTGTTTCAGATGCCGGCCATTGTCGAAGACATCGATCCTTGCAATCGGACCCCCAGGATCCACCCGCAACGTGATCAGTGCATCGGACGGTTTGCAGCCTGTGCCGTCGAATTGACGCGGCAGGGTTATGAGGCCCGTCACATTGCTTTTGCGGCGTCAGAGATCGCTCAAGAGGCCGCCCTTGCCTGCGCACCGGAAAACGCCTTCACGATCCTGAAGTCCGATCTTGAACTGGCCGAAGAGAACATCGTGGCGCTCGATGAGCTGATGGAGGAAGCAAGCTAGCGTCCGTCATCGCTCCAGGCCGTGGCCGTAATCCCGGTCTTCCCTGTCCCGCTCTTCCATTTGCTTGCGCAGCGCGTCGATTTCAGCCTGACGATTCTGCTCGGCATGCTTCGACTGTTCATTGTCTTGGCTCGCGCCTGTTGGTCTGCCCCGTTCAGGCGGCTCGTAGCCTGAGGGAACGCTCCAGCCATTCTTTTCACCGAGGGAGAACAGATTCTCCAGCTCTGCTTTCTCCCGCTCCTGCCGTTCCTGCAGGACTTCGGCCTCTTTGGTGCAACGGGAATGCACCGGTTCGAGAATTTCAGCTGCCCGCTTGGCAATATCGGCCAGGGTCTTTTCAACCTCTATCTTGCGTTGCGGCAGTTGCTTCAGGCGGGCTACGATGCGGCCCGCCAGACCGCCATTCATGCGCGCCTTGATCGTCGCAAGCTCGCGCTCGAGCGCGCGTCGGCTTTCCCCATAAGTGGATTCAACCCTCCGCTGCGCCGCCTGTTTGCGGTCGTAATGGACCTTACCGGCCGTCGCCGACTGCGAAAGGTGCCGCTGCTGTAACCGATTGGCGGCAAGGTTCTTTGCAAACCAGAATTGTTTCTGCGCGGCCTTATCGGCCGCCTCCTCTCGCGCCTGCCTTTGGGCGATCGCCTTCACCGTCCCGTCGGTCGGCTGAATTTCGCCGGCGCGATACAGCTCGCGATCGTTGCGGCGACTATCGAGCGCCGCCTGCCGCGCCATGGCCGTCGTGTGTGTGGCATGCGACTGATCGCGATTCTTGTGTCCGTTCCCCCTGCCCTGCTGCGCTCCATTCGCTGCGCGCGCGGCGTGAGCGGCTGCGCTGTCGCCGCGTTGGCTTCGAGCGTCTTTGATGAATTTCCCTTTTCCGCCCGCGCTGCGGCGGAAGCTCCGCGCCAGGTTGTTTTGCACACGCTGCTGGCACCAGACTTTGCCGTGCTCCTTCTCGTATCTCTCGGCCCACCGGCTGAATTTCTGGTGATCGAGGCTCAAGGTAGCCGCAACGCCCGTCAGTGGATGGACGCGGTTAACCATCAGATGGATATGCCGATGGTCGGTGTCGTTATGGATGACCATCAAGACCTGGTGATCCTGCAGGCCCTGTACGGCGAGGGCATCGCGGGCGGCCTGAACCATCTGTGCATGGCTAGGGTTTTCGGAGGGGTGCCAGGACAAAGACAGGTGATAGACCGGCTTCTCCAGCTTACGGCCGGTCAGCTTGACGCCGGCGCTGATTTTCAATTCGCGCTGGCGCTTAAACGTCCAGAGCATTTCAGACAGTGCCGCGCGGGCGGTGCCGCCAACGATGTTCTCGGTATGAATGTGATCGACGCGGTCCGTGGTGGTGGCGCCTTTGTCGTGCATCAAATAGCGCACGAGGCCAACGAAGCCGCGACCGCTATTCGTGTGCGGGATCATGTCAGCGCTCCGTGTCGTCGGCGTCGTTCGCCGGCGGCAAATGGACCGCGAGGAGCCTGCGCACATCGTCGAGCGTAGCAGCCAGCCGTGCGTGATGCACGTCGTCAACATGCGACAACCGCGTCAGCTGGTTGAGGTTGACGCCCATGCGGCGCAGCTGCTCGACGAGCTCAAACGAGGTGTTTGCCGCTGCAAGAGGAAGTGCCGGTGACGGCAGCGGTCGATGCAGCCCGGACAGGCGAAGATATTCGGACAAGGAGAGGCCGGACGCGATGGCGCGCGAAAGCAAGGCGTCGTGTTCCGCGGGAGACAGGCGGACGCCTGTGACCCGGCCACGCTTCTCCGCGTTCGACTTCGTCGGTCTGGCCATAGCAAACACCCTCGCTATCGCGCGGCGGCATTTTTGCCTGACGCGCGGCCCGGATAGCATCCGGGCAATGCCCCTGAAAGGGCCAGACGTCGCCAACGAGCGGCGGTTTTTGTGCAACAAAAACATATCTGGCTACCCTGCAGTGCATAGGCTACCACCAGAGCGCGAGTCGTAGGCAAGGCGGATTGCAGATAATCCACAGCCTAAGCAGAGAAATTCCGAAGAGCGGAGAAAACGCCGGCCGAGGGGCCGTCGGTCAGAGAGGCTCATTGCCGCCTCTCCGACACCTCTCGCTAGGATAGGGCCAGAAGGATGACCTCTTGTTTCGAGCGCTAAAAACGGCTTAGATGGCGATGCGGTCCGGCAGGGATGTCAGGATCGCCCAGGGGGATAACCCAGCAAAGGTCAGCCAGGCAACGGGCTGGCCTTTGCGTTTCCACTGAGGTCTGCTTGCTGGCTGTGCCAGTCGCGCATGTGCTCAGACGGACATCGTCAAATGCTGCGGCATGACTGGACCGTCGGTGCAAACCCGAGCAAACAGATAACCCAAAAAATTGTGCAGACTGCGAACCGGAGTCCGCAGCCTTGTGTGGGCGACAAAAAAGAAGGGAGCCTGCGAGCCCCCTCCTCTACCATTCAGTGCCCGACGATAGGCCGGCTAGTCGTTAGCGTGGTGGACGTAGCTTTCGTGCATCGTGCGGGCCTTGTTCAGCTCTTCTTCGAAATTGAACTCGCACCGTTTCGCGTATTGCATCAGGTCGGCCAAAGCTTCCGCAAGCATGTCTTCGAATTCGACATTCTTTGCAAGGGCCGCAAAATGCATCAGCATGGAATGGCCACGTTTATAACGGCTGTCACTATCGCCTCGCATCGGCGGCAAACGGGTCGACGGGAGGTTTCCAGCATTGTCGCGATAGAACGCCACGATCCGCCCGATGACCTTTGCCGCTTCCGAACCTGGCTCAACCTGCAACGGATACCAGCCCCATTCCATGTGAGACACAAGGCCGCTGCGATCTCTCAAGCGTAATCCAACGACTTCGCTGCCATCGATGCCCTGTTTGTCAGGAGCCGGAGCTATAAGCGCGTCATAACTGTAGTTACCGGGCTGAACGGTGCCCTTCTGCCATGCCTCTTGCGTGAGCTCGGTTGTGATCCCCTCATGTGCGATCATCGTTTTCATTGGCTTTTTCCTTTCATTTTGTTTTAAGGGTTGCGCATGCAACCCTTCTAGCCAAGCGGCAATGAGCGGGGGATGCCGTCAAGAATTCGAACTTCGAAGAAGTTTTTTGGGGGGACCGCGCTCGCCTTCGAGCGTGGGGGAGCCAAAACCGCTTGCGGCGAATTGTTGCTTGACGGCAGGGGGCGCAGCCCCACCCTTTCTTCCTGCCTTTTTTCTTTCTGTTTTTCCGACATTTCAGCGTGTCTGTCCACTCTGCGCGTGAGGGATCGTTACCCGAATGGGCCGAGACACCCGCTTAAGGTGGCTCGGGGAGGCGAAGCCGAGTAGAGCCCGGCCCCGGAGGGGACACGCCCATACCCTGCCCCTGCCCTACTCCATGGACTGCATTGGTCTGCAAGTCCGCCTGTAACCGCCCGCGTCTGACACGCACAAACGATCATCGTTTTGCATACAGCCTTTCGATGACTTCGGCCTTTTTCTCTTCCAGGGCGTTCAGAGCCTCCTCAAGAACCACGCCAAGCGGCTGATCCAGCTCGTCCCGCAGGCGATGCAGCTGCTCTTTCACGTCTTCCGTGACTTTGAAATTCAGGGGCACATTGCGGCCGTTGCGGTAATAGCGCGGCCGCTCCCTATCGGTATTGCGCGCCGGCTCAGCCTTTCGGCTGACAAACCCCTTTTCTATCGCGTTCTGCTCAACGGCGCGTTTCTCGGCGGTCGATTTCGGTTCGGCCTCCGACTTGGGCTTAAAGGCGTCCAGATTTTCGAGAGGATCGGATTCGAGATTGGCGAGTGGATTTGCGCGCGTCATGATGCGACCTTCACCTGTTTCTGTTGTTGCATGGCATCACGGATGCGCGTCACGATTTCGCGCGTGAAGGCTTCCGCGTTTTCGACTGCCTTTTCAACGCCCGATACCTCTTTGGGATCGAGCTTGTCGAGCGGCCGCTGATACGAAAAGACCGACTTGAAAGCGGCGCGCTCGTGAAGCTCGACATCGAGGAAAGGAATTCCCGCCTGTTCGAACGTTTTCCGGATGAACCGTGTGTCACGGCTCATGATCGCGACATTCGTCCGGGTAAAAACGACGGCGTATGGCAGCGAATAATCAGGGCGGTATTTCTGGACGGTGCGCTCATGCGCGCGTATCAGCGCGAACGCCCTGCCCGCCTGCTCGGCATCCAGCTGGGATCCCTGCGTCGGCACCACGACGAAATCGGATTCAGCGATCGCGTTCCCGACGATCAGTTCGGCGGTCCCCTCCAGATCCACGATGACGAATTGCGACTCCTTCGCGGTCTCCTCGATCACGTCGCGGATCGTTTCAGAGTTGACCTGGCGCGTCTCCACACCCGGAATGACAACATCGGCCTCAGCCTGCTTCGTCGGTCGAGGATTCGAAACGATGGTGAGGTTTTCCGGGACATTACCCCCCTCCCCCCACGTCCGGACGGGATGGTTCGGATCGGCGTCGATAATTGTCACCTGGGCGCCGCGGGCTGCGAGCTGGGTGGCAAGTAACAGTGCGGATGTCGTCTTGCCGGCGCCGCCTTTGGGACTGACGAATGAAATCGTTGGCATGGGGACCTCATGTATGAGTGCGAGAAGAAAGCAGAACAGCTTTCCAAGGTGCATTCTGACCAGCATGCCAGAAGGACAGCTCTTAGGCAAGCCACTAGGAAAGCTTATGGGCATGCATGAAAGAAAGCCCTAAGGCTTTCGTATCGGAAAGTATTTAGGAAAGCCGTTAGGAAAGCTACATAGGCAGCTTTGTAGAAAGCTAATAGGAAAGCTTTTCAGAAAGCGCATGGGAATGCATATAGGGAAGCCTATAGTAAAGCTTTTAAGACAGCCAAAGTGCTTTCCTTACGCGTGCCAGTATTTTGTTGCATCGTCACGACCGGGGAATAAATATGGGAGCAGGGAGACCCCAATGAGACGCCGCACAACGCCACATATGCCCGTTCAGCCTCCAGCCAATGCAGGCGAGGGGGCAGAGCGGATTATGGCGGCGATGGTCAAGCTGTTTGACCGTCGGAATGGCAGCGGCGCTGACTGGCCGTTGCTGCACGAAAGCGCCTTCCGAGCGTTCTTCCGTCTCTACGACCAGCACACAAATTCAGACGAAAAGGCCTTGCGGCTAATGCAGCGCGTCCATGAAGCGGCAGAGCTGCGCCTTACTGGCGGCTTTGCGGATGGCGAGGGGGTAGGGGGGCCGGAAAATCGCGGATCGGCGCCTGCACCGTCCAGCAGCCCCGACACTCGGTCGGCTCCAGAAATCCGGCCGCGGCGGTAAATCAACGTTTATGGGGTTTGCCGCGACCACGCCAGAGGTAACACCTGGCTCTCCCGGTCAATGATGGGTGTGGCCTTCGCCCGTGATGCCCAGGATTGCCGCCGTTTCCTCCTTGGAGGCATCCAGATGCTCGCGAACCCGTAAGGCCTTGCTGGCTGGGTCGCCGGTCGAATACGTCCCGCTTTCCAGGCCGCCTTGCTGCCGACCTTCCTCATGCAGCTGCTCCATCACGTCATTGGCGATGGCGGTCATCAGATTGTCGGCACAGGCCGGGCACCCGTCCACATAGGGGACCAGAAGCTTGAAAGCCGCGCCGATAAATTGTTTTGCCAGCTCCCGGCCGTCATAAACGCCGTTCGCGTCGGGATCAACGTCGAATGTGAATTGCAGCTTCCCCATGGCGGTTCCCCATCTCGTTTCATCGAATCTACACGGAATCTTTGAGCGCATGGGAAAGGCTATTTACGCTCCTTACACCATTCCCAAGGCGGAGTAGGGGAGGGATCTGCCCAAAGCCCGCGCCCGGCTGATCTCGCCTCAGCCTCAATGCCAGGCAGGGAAGGATCCCGGTTGTAAGCGGTATAAACCCACGCCATGCCCTCGCGGACCATTTCAGCATTTACATCCTCGTCGCCGGCACGGATGCGGCCGATCGATCGCCCATACGGGTCCTGTTTCAAATCCGGGCCTGAATCGTCCACCTCGTCGGATACCGTGACGTTCCGCCCGTACACCAGATCGGAGAGCGCCTGACGTGCGCGCGACCCGAACGGCTGGTGCCTCTCTGGCGCGTCGATGTCGGCAAGACGGATCTTGATGGCATGACGGTCGGACGTGAGGAGAGTGAGCGTGTCGCCGTCGGTGATCCCGACCACGCGGCCGGCGATTGTCGCGGCATTCGCCGGTATCACGACGGCCAGAGTCAGACAGACGGCAAGGGTCAGAGCTGCTTTCATGGGACGGGTATAAAACAGATTGCCGTGCATAAGAAGCTCCAACTTCGAGCCAGGAAGTCCTATGCTCGGCGTCGACGAACAGGAGGACCGCCTGCCCTCATCATCGCCTGCGCCTGGCTGGATATATGTCCTGACGAACCCGCATATGCCCGGGCTCGTCAAAATCGGCCTGACCACGCGGACGCCGACCGCGCGGATGGGCGAGCTGGCGGCGGCAACGGGTGTTCCGGAGCCGTTCAAGCTCGAATGGTGCCGGGCCGTTACCGACTGCGCAGCGGTTGAGGCGATCGTTCATCGGATGATGAGCGATCGCCGGGTCAGCAACCGGCGCGAGTTCTTCCGCGCCGATGTGGCGACCGCGCGGCAGGTGATCGAGGCGGCGGCGGGCTCGATGCTGCGCCGCCCGTACCGCCCGCGCCTGACACGGACGCAGAGCGGACGAAGAAAGAGGAAAAGGCACAGGGGCGGCGATAGCCTGCCTGTGCTTTTTGCCCTGGCAGGCGCGGCGCTGATCGTCGTGCTGGCCGTGTTCAAGCCGCCGTTGCCAGGCTGGCTGCCTGCGTCTGTTCTGAACGCTTTCGTTACCGTCGAACAGGCTGCTAGCAGGTAGCGGCTACCTGCTAGCACGGCGTCTAATCGGCCTGTTGCTGGTCCTGCTCCTCGCTGCGGGCCCGTAAGATGATCCGGCCGCCACTGATCGGCATCAGGTCCAGCTGCACGGTGCATCCGGCTTCGTCGGTATGAGGCCACGCTGCCCCGATGCGGGTCCAGAAGCTCTTTCCGCCTCGTTCGGTGACGTGCCAGGCGATAAGGCTCGGCGCGTCTTTCGTGGCCGCTGTGGATTGCTCGTCGTTTTTCATGATCGTTCCTTTCTGTTGGGTCGCTTCGATGCGCCTAAAGGAACCGGGGTCAGAGGACGGCCTGCACCGTCAGGGAAACACCCAACACGGGAGCGAAGCGAATGGAGCGGGCAGTGTGTTGCTGGCCGTCCGGCCTCGGGTACAACGGCGTATCAAGGGAAGCGGGCAAACAGAAAAGGGCATCAAACGGCGACAGAGACCACGGTCCACGGAATCGACGCTTTGCCGCTTATCTCGCTCGCCTGTGCGCGTTTCCGATAAATAGGCGGGTTCCTATAGGCCCGCGCCCCAGAGGTTTATCAGCGGGCGTCTATGGCCAAAACCGAATTTCCGGAAAACAGTGGCAGCGGAGCGGAGCCGCCTTATGGACAGCGCAGCCCTTCACAGTGTTTGACGATGGGGTCCGGGCACGGTAAGACGGATGGATGTTCTATAAGCTAGAAAACAAACGGCCGGTCCAGTGCGCGACCGGTCAGGAATGGGCGGAATGGTATGAAGCTTCCGTCAAGTCAGGGGAACGGGTCGTCGCTCGTGATGAGCTGGATGGCGCTCTGATTTCCACCATCTTCACCGGCCTCGATCCGAACGGAACGAATACAGACACGCCGCTCCTGTTCGAAACGGCCTTTTTCTTCGACGGCAAGTCAACGGGCGTTGCGATCCGGTCGGCATCCTGGGAACAGGCCGAACGCGAACACCGAAAGATTGTTTTCAAGGCCAGGACTGAAGCGGCGCTGAGCGGCTGACCGGTTTATAAGAAACTGAGCATCGTCGGCATGGGGCCATGCCGCACTGATCCGCGTCCAGAAGCTTTTCTCGCCACACTCAACGACGTACCAGGCGATGAGACTGGGTGCGTCTTTGGGCGTTACGACGGCAGACTGTTCGTTGCATTTCATGATGAAGTTCTTTCTGTTCTTCGTTTCGACGCGCCGAGATTGAAAAGATTGAACTGGACTACAAATAGGTATAAGATTTTATACTAAGATGGCGAAGAAACTGAAAGAACAGAAAGCAGCTCCTGCGCCGGTCGTTGCGGCCCCACCGAAAGAGAAGGGAATCGACTGGAAAGGCTCAAGCCTGAAGGACCTTCTGGGTTTTCCTGAAGAGGTCCGCCGGGAGGCTGGTTTCCAGCTCGGAAAGATTCAGAACGGAATAGACCCGGATGATTGGAAGCCTTTCGAAAATATTGGGGAGGGCGTTAAGGAAATCCGGATCAAGGACGCAGCCGGGATCTTCCGGGTGATGTACGTGGCGAAGTTCGAGGAAGCAATTTACGTCCTGCATTGCTTCCAGAAGAAGACCCAGGCGACCTCTCAGCCGGATAAAGACATTGCGATTGCGCGATACAAGGCGGTCGTGCAGGAAAGGAAGAAAAAATGACCAAGATCGATACGGAAACGCGCCATCGCACCAAGCCGGGCGCGAACATCTTCGAAGAGCTGGGTTTCGGCAAAGCCGAAGCCAAAGCGCTGAAAGCCGATCTCGACTCGGAAATCAACGCGGCGAGAGCGGTTAAGGTCCAGCTTATGGATGAGCTGACGGCTTGGATCTCAGCCAATCACTACAAGCAATACGAGGCGGCGGAAATCCTGAAGGTCGCGCGTCCGCGCGTGACCGACGTGGTCAACAAGAAAACATCGAAGTTCACCGTCGACATGCTGATCACGCTCCTTGCGCGCGCGGGCAAGGAAGTCCACCTCACGGTGGGCTAGAGCGTGGCGCGGGAAAGCGAAGTCTCCAAAGCAATCTACAAACGTCATATCCGGCTCTACCGCCATCTGAACGATGCATGGATCTTCACGGAACTGCTGAGGCCTGACCTTGAAGAGAAGGCAGAAGAGCTTTTAAATTCCGACAGTAAGGAAAAGAAGCCCTATCAAGTTCCAAAACACAGCGGTTTCGTCGTCAGCAAGCGGCTCGACAACGACATCGGCGCGATCTTTTCGGCGCAGCATGAGCGAGGAATTTTCGAGACCAACATTGTGTCGTTGGTGTCGCGGGTCGAAGCGTTCATACAAGACAGCGTCGCCACGGTAGCATGCGCGTTTCCGAAGAAACTTTCGATACTTGCCGAGAAAAACGGTATCCCGCTTGATCTGTTCCTCGAACATGAGAGCAGGGAGGATGTAATCCGGCGCTTCGTCGCACAACGGTGCGAGGGATTGATGTTCGGGAAACCAAGGGAGTATCTCGATAAAGCGGCAAAGGTTCTGGCCATCGAGCTGGACGACGCGACAGTGAAGGCCTTCATCGAAATCAAGGCCTCCCGGGACATCATCATCCACAGTAGCGGCCAGATCAATCTTCTGTATCTCGAAAAGGTGGGCGATCTCCGGCGTGGCGAGGTTGGCCAAGAATTAGTCATCGACCAAGACTACTTCCGGCATGTGATCGTCACCCTCAAAGAACTCTCCGGATCGATTCAGTCGAAAACGGAAGAGGTCTACAAGTAAGGCTCCGCCCTCGTCGCTATCAGGTCGTAAGCATATTGCTAGCGTGCTAGCGAGGGGCTTGTACAAGGACGGCCGTCTATAGGCCGGACATGCACAAAGCGGCTACGTTTGCCCTAGAAGCTGGATTATGGCGTTCCCAGGAACGGTTCTGGCGCTTTATACTCCGCCGAGACGCCAATTGGAGGCTTCCGATGCCCAACCCGAATTCGCCTGTGTCCGCTTTCGTTGCGCCCACGGTCACGGGCGGCGCTTCGTCCTCGGACCTTGGACAGATGTTCAGACAGCAGCGGGACATGCTGAACAGCGCCCAGCACGAGAAAAACACGAATGTGCTGCTGCAGGATGTCTTGAAGCTTTTGCACAACCATCTTGTCATTGCCGAAAAAATCGACCTAAATGGATCGGCGCGGCACGACGAAAACATCAGAAAGTCCGAAGAATTGGAAAACAGCATCGACCGGAACCGCAAGTTTCTGACAGCCGAAGTCAATCGGCTGAGCGCCAATGTCGACCGGCTGCAATCGAGTTTCGGCAAGCTTCAACAAAGCGTCGAGCAGCGCATGGCGACAAAAGAAGAAGTCGCATCGCTTCGCATCGAGATGAACGCGTCCTTCCAGTCTGTCATGGAAAAGATGGACGCGGCGGAAGAACAACGCCGCATTGACATGGCGGCGATGCGCGAACAAGTGCAGCTGTTCCTGGAACAGAATTCCCTTTAACGGGGGGACTATGCCAAAACGCGGCCGCGCTTTTGGTACCAAAGACGACTACGAGCATCTCAGCGTCGATGGCGACGGGCTCTATTGGCACGGTAAGAAGCTCAAGGCCGGAGGCATGACGACGGCCGAGAAAATCGCGTTTGCGGCTTTGCTCACCACAGCCATCCTCACCATCGTCGTCAATCTCGACAAGATTGAAGCGCGGGCCTGCGAGATTCATCAATTTGCTTATTGCCCGGCGCCTGTGAAAGTCGGTTCCCCACCCGCTCCCGCGAAACAGCAGGGCTGATATACGAAGACAGGGGACCGCTTGCTCCTTGCTAGCAGAGTAATAGCAAATTGCTATCGCCGTGCGTATCAGGAGATATGTCCGGTTGCATGAGCAGCCGGACAATTTTGAAACCGCTACAACAACGGCAGCTGGTCCGGCTGTTTGCCGTAAATGAATAGATCGACGGCCGCCTTGTTGGCGTCGAAAAGCTTCTGTAGGCTCCTCGGCAGGCCGTTATAGGTATCGTTGGAATCATAGGTCGGCCAGTCCTTGGCGTTTCGCCATGGCCCGCCGTCCTTCCTCCATTCGTATTCGGTGCATGCCTTAACCCGGCCGGAAATATAGAAGTCGCGGATGATCAGCCGCCACTCGTGCTGCCCGATCTTCATCGGGCAGCTGACATGATAGATTTTCATCAGGCCGCCTCCTGCTGGGTGCTGACGCCCTGCAGGGAAAACAGGTAATCGCATGCCTGCTGCGCCTTGCTGGCAGCGGTGAAAATCGCGCGCTTGTCGGCTTTCAGCACGCTGAGCCAGTGATCGAGGTATGCCGCATGATCCTCGCGGATCTCCGGGCTGATGCCAAGCTGTGCGCACAGGAAGGCGGCGCCCATTTCAGCAATCAATTCCTCGGCGGCGTAGGCGTGATCGCCGAACCGCTTGCCCAGCTCGCGGTCGAGGCGGCTCTTGTGGCTTGTCCAGTGGGTCAGCTCATGGGCTTTCGTGGCTTCGTAGCTCTCCGCATTGGTGAAGCTTTCCGGGAGCGGCAGCTGCACGATGTCGAGGGCAGGGGCGTAATAGGCCTGATTGCCGCCATGGCGCACGGTCGCGCCGGTCTTCGCGAAAAACGCTTCCGCATGCTCGATCAGCTGCATCGGCTCCGCGTCGGGCAGGGTGTCCGGCGTCGTGACATAGCCGTCCGGCAGGTTTTCGATCTGCTCGACATTGAACACGGTGTATCCCTTCATGTAGGGAATTTCGCGTTCCACCTCGTCGCCGGCGTCGTTCTGTTCTGTCGTCGTCAGTTTGTTGGCGAAAACAACCAGTGATCCATGCTCGCCTTTGCGGACATTCGCGCCCAATTCCAAAGCCTGCTTGAAGGTCATCCACCGGTTGGACTGGTAGCCTTTCTCGATCGCTTCACCCCACAGCAGCAGAATATTGATGCCGCGATAGGGCACGCCGTTATGCCGCAAAGGCAGGGTGATGCCGGACGGGTTTTGTCCTGCCTTCCATGGCTTCGCCCAAGGCCTGACGCCTTTTTCGAGGTCGGCAATGATCTTGTCCGTCACGCGGGTATAGACGTCCGCTTGCGTCGTTGCATTGGCTTTCATGGCGGTTCTCCTTTAGGGCCTGGGGTTGATCGCGGTTTTGCTCGCGATTACCCCTGCCCGTCGGGCGCAGACCGGGGAGGCAATTGGAGGTGCGGGAGGGGAGGGAGGGGCATCACTCCGTCTGCACAAGCGCAGCGCGGAAGATGGGGATACCTTCCCTCCCGGTCGAAGACCTTGCGCCGGAAAGCGCCAGGGGCAGAGCCCCTTAGGCCCTTCAATCAAGCTGGCTTTTGACTTCGCGAAAGGGATCGTTACCGGATGGCCGAGACGCGTCTTTCAAGCGGCTCGGGGAGGCGGGAGCAGAGTAGAGCCCGGTCCGTCGACAGGCGGATTCGCTCAAGAGAAGCTGAAATTATTTTGATGAAAAACTTCAGTATCTATACTTGCCTACACATCGACCCGATGCCGGCGCATGACGGGAGACGCTCGTGAATGAGATCGAAGGAAATGGGTCTGGTGAAGAGTGGAGCTTCGAAACGTCGCTCATCGTCTCGGACGCCAGCCGGGAGTGGCTCCGGCTGCGCATCAAACAGTTGCGCCAGTTTCCGGAAATCAAGAAAGAGCTCACTTCTGAAAAATTATCAGAGCAATGCAAGGATCCAGCGGTCACAGCACAGACAATTCACGGCTTCATACGCGAAGATTCCCAAGCCCTAAACGACCGGTCCCACCAGGATCTCGTCCGGTATATCTGGAACAACCACTGGGGAACCGATCAGTGGCAGAAAGAAGGCGCTGCGCGCGAGCCTGCAGCCTTGTTTCACGCCTTGACGCACTTCCTCGGTACACATCAACAGTCGCTGAGCGAACTGTCCAGGGAAGCGCCAGGCCTCTATACCGTCTGGGCTCCATCGCTTCATCTTCCGGGCAAATACACGAAAGGGATGCTGTCCATTCGCCACGACGAAGATACGGGAGCGGTTGAGGTCACAGAAACCCATGTCTTTACCGGCTGGGATAACACCGCCAGCCTGAAAGAAGAGTTTTGCGGTTTTTTGATTAAGAAATCCCGCCACTATGTGATGTTCACGCGCCGGCGTGGAGGCCAGTCCGGACCGCCCCGGCTGACGATCATCGACAATACGCTGTCGGACCAGGCCCAAATTGTGGTGATGCAGGGGATGGTGACGGGATGCTACGGAGCGAACGTCTTGTTCAGTTCGCCCATCTACATCGAGCGCACTCAGGTTTCCACGGACGAGCTTACAAAAACGCTGGATATTACGGACGATATTCCGGAATCCGTCAAAATGAAGCTCAAAATCAGCTTCAGCGACAACGTTATTCGATTTTAATGTTGCGTTTGCGAACGAAAAGATGCTTCTGTAAATGGATCACACACCAGAAGAGGAGTGCTCTGATGTCCAGAGATAAGACGCATGCGACCACCCAGCAACATGACGAAGCCGGGTTGAAACGTCTTTGCACAGTGACGTTCGTCGCAGCGGTCGCGGGACTTGGGCTGGCGGCAGCGCTCGCAACGCATGATTGGAACGACGGAACCGCGAACGTTCAGGCCGGGCAGGGCGCTTCCCACCCGGCACAACACGCCCTTAATCCGGCGCCCGGCTATCGCTAACCGGAACGGAAACGGTCTTTCCATCCTGCTTCGTTTTTAGCTTTATCTTTTCGATGACGCAAACCGTTGCAACAGCGCCGATGAGGATAAAGAGAAGCAGGACGCCGTCACCGCTCCACAGAGCCGGAACCTTCGGGTTCTCGTAAAAGAACGTGACCGAGTGCGTGAACAGCCCTACCACGGCCGCGTACGGCAGGATTAGAAGATCGAGCGCCGCCATCCCTGGCTTTTGCTCGGGCATCGCGTTCGCAAATGCATCGTTCAGCAGCACAGCGGCAAACGGGGCAACAAGCGAAAAGGCGATGAGCTTCAAAATCGCTTCCAAGTCCTCCCAATTCTGCATGTCGAGGCGCATGCACGCGCCGTGGTTCCAGCCACAGATCCCCGCGCAGATGACGAGGGTGAACACAAGCGTCGGGAACGCCGTGTAGAACGTCACCTCAAGGGCGTCGTACTGGTACCACCTGTCCATCTCACCCGAAAGGGCGTTCTCGCCGGCAAAGCAGATTCCACCGATGGCAGGGGCGACGTACCAAAGCATCATGTCCCAGACGCCTCCATGCTGCCAGCCATGCAGCGCATAAGCTACGGCGCTGACAACCGTGATGGCTAGCGGTCCGACCAGTTGCAGGAAGCTGCCCCGTTCATTCTTTTTTAGTTGCATCAACAGCAACGTCACAGCCGGATGAATCAGGAAGGTTGCATAGGCGAACATCTGGTTGTGATTTTTAACGAGGCCGATCGTCATCATCACCGTGCATGTCACAAACGCCAGGCCGCGAAGCCATGCCAATGGCCTGACACTCCGCGGGTTGAGCCCCGTGCGATAAAAATCGCCTCGTGCGCGCCATTGCATCCAGACCAGCAACATGGCGAACGCGATCGATGCCCGCGCCAGCAGGTAGGTGTCAAGGCTCATGTGGTCAAGAAGCGACTTAACCGATCCTTCCGTGCTGCCGAAGATGAGTGCCGCCAGCACTGCCTTGGCATAGCCCGGAAGACCCCAGATCAGGTCGCCAAGTCGGCGACCGCAGCGAGCAATTCGGTTCCCTTTACCCATGACACACCTCGATTCGAGGCTTCAGGATAGCAATGGAAATCAAATTACCAGAAGCGCTTTTTCTTATATATCAATGACTTAGCTAATATTTAATTCGTTGAATTGCGCCGGATCGTCGAGGCGTTCACATTCGTGGTCGACGAAAATCGAAGAGACGTTGTGAAAATTCATAGCGTGCTTGTAGGCCCTGCTGGGACAGTCGAGCAAAAACCGCAAACGCTTGCGCTGTTGCTTCAATAGATCGGGTTTTTGGAACTCACAAGAAATTGCAACCGGTCGTAACTGTCTCGTCGCTAGTGAAGGCCGGGAGAAGCAGTCTTTTGCATCGCACCAGGGACAGCGCCGTTTAGCCATACCGTCTCGCTGTCTTTGCGAAAGAGATCGTTATGGTATGGCCGAGATGCTTCTAGGCGGCTCGGGGAGGCGAAGCCGAGTAGAGCCCGGTCCCGAATGGGATTCGCCCGGACATCTTTTAAGCACGCTGCGACAAACAACGCCTGGGCTCCCTTATAGTATTTCATAAGCCGAACGGGAGGCCGCGTTGATCAAGGAAATCTTGGAATTTGCGCTCAAGCCGGTCTTCACCCTGGTCGGCACTCTCGCCGGAAGGCATCTCGGTCTTTATCTGACGCACGGGGGTCCACTCCGGCTGCACACGAACTACACAGGCGTCCTTAAATTCAGGGATCGCACGACGGCACAGATTCATCTGGAGATCCCGAAGCCGGGCGCTCGCTTTCGCGGATCCATGACGACGAGCGAAGACGGAAAGCCCGTTCGGACATACGTCATCACCGGTTCGTTTAATTTCGACACGCTGACATTCGAGTTCCGCGCCAGTAATGAACGCCGGCCGAGCCGCGGCGCCGGAGCACTGAAGGTTACAAACGACAATCGCCGCCTGGAGGGCTACATCATCTATCGCCATGACACGCGAGATGAGGTGCGATCCATCCGCTGCGAATTAACGGCGAACGAATACCCGGCGTAGCGGCGCACGAAGATGAAATTGGTTGAAGTAGGCCCACGCCTCCCAGCCCCTGTAAGCCGGGCTGAAACGTCGCATCCAGCATGCGCAGAAGCTCCACAAGGCCTGCTAACCGTCCTCCGAGACCGCCGTTGGTTTGTATCTCAACGCATTAGCGAAAACGGTAAAAGCAGGGCTGGGCTGACGACGGCTTGGATAATAGAGGTGGTAACCGGACATCCGCATCGACCAGTCCGCCAATACGCGCACAAGTTTTCCAGTCGCGATGTCATCGCTTACAACGTCTTCCGGCAGGTATGCAAGGCCCAGCCCGGCGACGGCGCTGTCTAGTTGAAGAGTGATCGTATTGAACGAAAGCTCGCTTCCAGGCCGTACTTTGATCTCATGCCCGTTCTTGACAAAGGGCCAGGACCAGACGCCGCCGGACGTCGGCAGGCGCAGGGAAATGCAGCGATGCTCTCTCAGGTCGTTCGGGGTTAACGGTGTGCCATACCGTTCGAGATAGGCGGGTGCGCCGACGACCCATTGTTCGAAGTCGGGGCCGATCCGCATGGCCACCATGTCTTGCGCTACCTGCACGCCAAGGCGAATGCCCGCGTCAAAGCGCTCCGCCACGATGTCGGCCAGGCTGTAATCATTGATGACCTCTACGCTGATATCGGGATATTTGGGCAACAGCCTGGCCAGGGCTGGCACCAATATCTTCCGGGAAGCGTGCTCGACGGATGTTATCCGCAGGCTGCCGCCTGGCCTGTCCCGCACCGCGTTCAGCTCGGCGAGGCCATAAGCAATCCCCTCGAAGTGAGGGGAAACCGATCGGAGCAGCCGTTCGCCTGCCTCGGTCGTGGAGACGCTGCGGGTCGTGCGCATTAGAAGCCGGACTCCCAATCTCTCTTCGAGAGCCGTCATTTTCGCGCTTAATGCTGGCTGCGAGATCCCTAACTGTGCCGCCGCTCGCGTAAAGCTCTTGTTCGTCGCCACTGAAATGAATGCAGCAAGGTCGTCCAGGCTCTCCTTCATATTCATAACCCCTTCTTATAACGGCAAGAGGACTATGCCATCTAATCGTATGAGTTTCACAGTGCTAGATTGACAGTACGCACTTTGAAAACGCACATCCCCGGAGGGAAGACCATGCAACCACCACGTCACCCCGGTCTTCAATGCGACAGCCGCCGCACATTCCTGAAGCAATCCATTGTGCTGGGAGGGGTCGTTGCCGCAGAGCTCACTCTGGGTTTTGGTAAGGCGTTTTCAAAAGAAACCCACGCACAACCCGTAGAAGGACAAGTTATGAAACAGCGCTCATTAGGCGGATTGCAGGTCTCCGAACTCGGTGCCGGCTGTATGACATTCGCAGGTAACTACAATGCCCCGGTCTCGAAAGACGAAGCCGTAAAGACCATACGAACTGCTTTCGAGCATGGCATCACGTTCTTCGACACAGCCGAGGTCTACGGGCCGTATGTGAGTGAGGAGTTTGTCGGCGAAGCGGTTGCGCCATTCCGGGACAAGGTGCAGATCGCCACCAAATTCGGCTTTGCAATTGACGGAACGATTGCGCTGAACAGCCGGCCGGAGCATATCCGCAAAGTGGTCGAGGAATCGTTGCAACGCCTGCGAACCGATCACATCGATCTGTACTACCAGCACCGCGTCGATCCGGCCGTCCCGATCGAGGATGTCGCCGGCGCGATCAAGGATCTGATCAGCCAAGGGAAGGTGCTGCATTTCGGACTTTCCGAGGCGAGCGTAAAGACCATCCGTCGCGCCCATGCCGTGCAACCTGTCGCCGCGGTTCAGACGGAATACTCGCTATGGACCCGCAATGTCGAACTGAACGGGGTGCTGGCGACATGTAACGAGCTGGGTATCGGCTTCGTGCCGTGGTCACCGGTGGGGCAGGGGTTCCTGGCAGGCGCCTTCGACACGAACACTAAGTTCGACGAGAAAAATGACTTTCGGGCCGGGTTCCCTCGTTTTTCGAAGGAATTCATGAAGTTGAACATGCCAATCGTCGATTGGCTCAAGGAGTACGCAGCAACCAAAGGGGCGACGCCATCGCAGGTATCGCTGGCGTGGCTGCTGGCGAAAGGCCCCAATATCGTTCCGATTCCGGGGACGCGCACGGAAAGGCATCTGCTCGAAAACCTTGGCGCCCAACGCCTCCAATTCACAGCCGCCGACGTTCAGGAGATTGACACCAAGCTCTCGAAATTTCCTGTCTTCGGCGACAGAATGGGCAAAGACCATATGAGCCAGATCGACTACTCGGTTTGATATTGTCTTCACCAAAGGCGCACGATCACCAAACAGGCGGATGAGTAACCGCTACGGCCTGGCCCTAGTAAGAGCTCCGGCCCAGCCAAGTGCGGCTGGCCGGTACTGCTCTTGCTTGGATCCACAGCCATGTCCTGGGAGTGCGCTATGTGCTACGGAAAACCTGAGGAAATGCTGGCCGGTATCCTTGAAGCGAGGCCGCCTGAGCCGGACGAACTCGGACATACCGCGCTCGACGACTTCGATCACTTCTGCGCCTATGCCGGGTGCAACCCTGGCGAGGTGCCCCCCGAAGCCTATGCCTGGGCGAAGCTCGCATTTGTGAGCGCCCGACTGCCGGCTGCACGGCATGCTGCCGCCGATTGACGCTGCGGACCTGATGCTCGCGACGCTGACGCGGACGCCGTTCTCCCGCGCGGGCTGGATTTTCGAGATCAAATACGACGGCTACCGCGTCCTGATCCGAAAGAGCGGAGCTGCGGTCGAGCTGATTTCGCGCAACGGCAACCCGCTTAATCACTCTTTCCCGGACGTGGCCGACGCAGTGGCGGCCGTGCCTGGAAGTTTCATATGGGACGCCGAACTCACGGTCTATGAGGAGAATGGACGCCCGTCCTTCGAGCGGCTGCAGGGCTGCGCCCGGATGCGCATACAGAGGAATGTCCAAGCGGCCGCGCGCGAAAATCCGGCCCGGCTTTACATCTTCGATCTCCTTGCCGCAGGTCAAAGCGACCTTCGCAAGCTGCCGCTCGGGGAGCGAAAGCGCGCACTGCGCGATAGTTTTGACGACACGCGCGTGTTGGTCTGCCCGAAGGGCATTGTCGCAAACGGGGAATGGGTGTTCGAGCAAGCGAGCCTTCTAGACCTGGAAGGGATGATCGCGAAGCGCCTCGATTCTCCTTACCAGAGCGGCCGGTCACGGGACTGGCTGAAAATCAAGAATGCCGCCTACAGCCGCCCTGCCGCGCTTGGCTGGGGCAGCTCTGCCTAGCGCTCGATGCTAGAAACCTGCTTCTAACTGCTAGCTAGGGATCTCGCGGCGATCGATGCGTAGGCAGCCTGGGGCGTTTGGGCTTCCGCAAGGCTACCGCTGTTTGTCGACTCGATGTACCCTATTTAGGGGGTTCTTTTTGCTGGTTTTCGGTTGAACTGTCTCGGCGAAATTGATCAATAGCGCCGGCAGCCCCTTCGGGAAGTTTGTAATCCTCTTTCAAAGGCCCGGGGCGGCAAAGAATTGCACCGCAATCCTTATCGGGCGGTTGTGGCTGAGAACGTGAAGCTGCAGGAGGCGCATTGGTTGGAGGACTTGCCTGCCCTGCGGCACCTGGCGCTTGTACCTGCTGGGCGAGCGGAATAGCACGATAACCAATAACGACAGGATTGGAAAATACCCGCTCCACGCGGATGCCCGACGTCGACCCAGAGATAATCTGCGCGGAAACTCCCGCGAATTTTTGCTGTTCGAACCCCGTGGCTTGTTGCGTTAAAAGTTCCAGCAATGAATTTAATTTGGCTTGCTGGTTCGCTTCGTCAGTACCGCTTCCAGCTCCGGCTCCAGCTCCAGCTCCAGCTCCGGCCCCAGCTCCCCCCCCTGCTGCAGCTCCGTTACCGGCTTGTTTAGCCTGGGCTGCTTGTGAATCAGATACTGTTTTTGCCAGATTTTGCAACGTGGCACTACGCGTGGTGTTGGCCGGCGCATCAAGCTTCGCTGATAGCCGGCCTGCCGCACCTTTTGCAAACGAGAAGTTAACGCTAATTGCATATGCGGCATAAATCTCGGTGATACCGACTATTTTGGCAACTCCACCAGTGCCGCATTGAGGCGTGTAAGAACGTTTGAGTTGCTCTGACCAAGGCCAGAATGCTGACCCTAGATCACTCTGGATTTTTTGATATATCTCGTGTTGGCCAGCCACAAATGGAACGCCGTAGGAACCTGCTGCAGGAATATTGATGGATATCGAAGCGACGTCGTCGCTCGAAAGGCCCAACCCCGCGAGCACAACGCCGGCGGGGACTAAAGCGCTTGCTTGAAAAGAAGTAATCGACGTCGAGAAGAATTCTGGCAAAGAAACGTTGCGCAGCACGAATTTATGGTCTGTGTCGACAATGTCAGCGTTCGATGGCATTGCGCCGATACTGTTCGGATCAGCAAGGGCGCCTTTAATACCTTGTTGCTGCGTTAAGCCCGGCAAGCGCACGGACGCTGCGTAGTTGCTTTTAATCAACGACGTGAGGTCCAAGCGGGCAAGCCAGATGGACTGTGGCGCTGGGCCGGAATTATCCTTACTGACACTAGAGTCTGATGGAAAATCACAAACGAGATAAAGGTCGCCGACCTGGAGATCCTCCCGTGGCGGGAAGACAGGGTAAATTTGGTAGGCCCGAAGCCGGTCGCTCCACTGCGTTGCCAAAGTACTTGGATTGACGACCGGCCCAGAGCACGCTGACAGGAACAAGATACTGACTGCAACATTGAACACGCGCTTCTTCGTTTTCATCGCGGCTCTCCGGGGTTTCTTTATGAAGGATTACTATCTAATTTTCGCGGTCCTATAACGTTTGCAGGCTTCTTGCTGACACTGGATCATATGTCACGATTTTCGGTGTAACCAGTTCTTGACCTAGCATTAAGCCGCCATTTTGCCCATCTCAGTCGGTTCGAAATGTGGACTGCCTAACTCGACATCTCCGACGGAAGGCCGGCACCTTGTTATTGCCGCTAGACGCACAGCAATTCCTTCCAGGACGTTGTGTAGCGCGGGCTGATGAAATCCTTCCGCAACGCCCAGGCGGGCTGATGGCCCATGGTGGCGAAGGTTACGGTCCCCCGGCCAAAGCGGGCATTGAGTCTATCGAGCGCCTGCATCCGCGCGATTGTCTTCGGATCGTCAGGTGCGTCGAACAGGCTGGCCTGAACCGTCCGGGCGGGAACCAGGTTCTGCAGCATGACGCCCGCCTTCTTGTAGGCGTGGCCGGGCCGGAAAAGCGTATCGAGCACCTGAAGCGCAGCCCGGTTCAGCTTTCCAGTGTCGGCCGTCGCGACGGGCAGGGTAATCGCCCGTTCGGCGGCATATTGCCGGTCTTGCGGCCGGTAACGGTCCGTGTGAATGAAGACGACCACACGGCCGCAGGCTAGATCCTGGCGGCGCAGCTTCTCGGCGGCCCGCGCCGTGAAGCTTGTCACCGCCTCGTCCAGCTCTCGCCGGTGCGAGACGCGTTGGCCAAAGGACCGCGATGCCAGGATCATCTTGCGATCAGGCGGTGCCTCCTCAAGGCTGATGCAGGGGACGCCCTGAAGCTCCAGAACCATGCGCTCCATGACGACGCTCGTGTGCATGCGCACAAACTTGGCGTCGGCGCTGCGGAGATCAAGCGGGGTCCGGATGCCGATGGCGTGCAGTCGCTCCGCCATGCGGGTCGCAACGCCCCAGAGGTCCGTCAGCTCGACCTTCGCAAGCGCGGCCTCCTGATCGGCAGCCGTCAGCAACGCCATGACGCCGCCGCTCTCCGGCGCCTTCTTCGCGGCGCGGTTGGCGAGTTTGGCGAGGGTCTTGGTCGGGGCAATGCCGACGGACACCGGGATGCCGGTCCATTGCAGCACGGTCGCGCGCAGCGCCCGGGCGTGCGCGTCGAGTCGATTTTCGAAGCCAGCGAGGCCAAGAAAGGCCTCGTCGATCGAATAAATCTCAAGCTCGGGCGTGAAACCCTCCAGCACGCGCATCACGCGGGCGCTGATGTCGCCGTAGAGCGTGTAATTGCTGGAACGGACGATCACGCCTTGCGTGTCAACGCGGGCGCGGCAGATATGCCATGGCTCGCCCATCTCGATTCCGAGCGCCTTGGCTTCGTTCGAGCGGGCGACTACGCAACCGTCATTGTTCGAAAGCACGACGACCGGACGTCCGCGCAACGCGGGCTGGAACAGCCGCTCGCAGCTGGCGTAGAAGTTATTGCAATCGACAAGGGCAACAGGGTCCGGCACGGTTAAAGCATGCGGATGGCGTTTTTGACGACACCCCATACCTCGAAAGCGGTCTCTTCGGCGATAACCAGGTCGCGGAAAGCCTTGTTTTCTGGTTGGAGCGTGACGCTCCCGGCTTTCAGCCGATAGCGTTTGATCGTGAACTCGCCGTCAATAAGTGCAAGCACGACACAGCCATTGAAGGGCGTCAGGGAGCGGTCGACGACCGCGATATCGCCGGGAAACAGGCCTGCGCCCGTCATGCTTTCGCCCGCGATCCGCACAGCGAAGGTCGCGGCGGGATTTGAGATCAGCAGCTCGTTGAAATCGAGCGGGCGGTCGAGATAATCGTCCGCCGGGCTGGGAAAGCCGCAAGCGGCTCGCGACGCGACAAACGGGACAGCCAGCCGGGTCCCAGAATGCACGGGCAGGAAAGTCAGCCGGTCGCGCGCGCTCATGACAGTCCGCCTCTCCCGGCAGGCGCGGTGCGCCTGCCGGCGTTTTTAGCCGGGTCTGTTCTTGGTACGAGATTACCGTCAGGCCGTCCCATTTGAATCCTCCTCTGAAGGAGAACGAATGTAGAACAGGTACGACGAAATATGGTTGCGTTGTGAGTTTGCAGGGCGGATCGCCCTGCAACGTGTTGGTTTACTTTTTCTTCTTCAAATAGGCTTCGACATCAACCGCCATAACGCCGACGGCCTTAACAGCGGCCTTCAGCTGGTCGTGGGTGCAGCCGAACTTGTCGCTCCAGTAACGCAGTTCGTAATCTTCATGGACGTTGATGCGACTCCGGTCGGCCGGTCCGCGGTTGTTTTTATCATCAGACATTGGATTCTCCTAGGTTGAAGCAAACAAACGAACATTGCGAAAAAAGCATTCCGTGTGGCGTTTACCGTCCCTGATGATCACGGAGCTGCAGACTACAACACGCAAGCAGCAGAGACAGGATAAACCGGCATACTCAAAACCCTACTGCCGCAGACTTAATTTTTCCCACTGAATTGTCGTATATTTTGGCGTTTACCATATATATTCGCAGATACTTCTTATCTGCTACGATCCTCCCGTAATTTCACAGGGAGAACGATATGAAACTTGTAATTTTCGAAGGCACACCAGAAGAGCTGCAGTCAGCCAGTTCTTTTCTCAACCTTGGCACCCAAGCTGTCGGAGGCGTCACACCAAAAGTGGCAGACGCGACTGACGCCGCGCCATCCACGGCGGTAGAACCGGTTGCTTTGACGGAAGATGTCGCGAAAGCGTTTCTTACGCGTCGCCCACTGCCGAAAACGCAGAAAGACGTGCTCCGCGTGATCAAAAAGGCCAGGAACGCCGGGGTAACAACATCAGAATTGGCTAGGGAGCTTGGTTGCGCCGACGACATAGTCAAAGGCGCTATGCGCGCTTTTGGCAAGCGTGCAGCTCATACGGAAGGATGGCCGAAGAACCGAAAGGCCTTTAAACGAACGTGGGAAGGGAAGGAAAATCGCTACCATCTGCTACCTGAGGTTCGCGCCGTGCTTGAAAGCGGCGCAGTGCCCCTCTAGTCATAGAAAGCCCCCGGCCTGAGAGCCGGGGGCTTCTTGCTACGGTCAGAAGATCACCGCAGCAATTCAGGGAGCCAATCCGTTTCGGAAACTTCACGTTCCGCGAGGATGGCAAGTTCGGTCTTTTTCAGTTTCTCCCATCCCGGTGCACCAGGAGCGCCACGGGCAGCTTCGAGATCGGACAGGATCATGGTCTTGCTGATTCTCCCGAAATATCCGTCTGCGCTTGGGCTGTACCAGTTCGCCATGTTGAGATCGAGCGCTTTCGCCAAGGCTGCGCCAAAGGCAACGCCGCTCCGGTTCTGCTCGGTTTTCGTTACGACCGTATCGACGCCGTAAGCGGCAGCAACGGCCAGAACGTCCATCAGGTCATCCCGGGACGCGGACAGGCACCATTCCCACAGGTCGGAAGCGTTGCCCGGCAGAAGCTCGCCGATGCGTTCGCGCTCGGCTTCGAGGGCAACAACGGCGGCGACCGTCTCATAGCCTTTCAACGAGCGCTCAAGGCTGCGGACGACCATCACGGTCTTAAGACCCTTGACCCGGTCGGCATAGAACGCCGATAGGGCGATGGCGTGAACGACAGCCGCCAAAGCCACGTCCGGGGATCGAGCGAGCTCAATCCGCAAGGCTGCCGTTTTGTGCGCCGTAAGATCCTCGATCAGTGAGGCGGGTAGGGAGGCTGGTCCTTTTGGTGTCTCAACCGGCGCTTCTGTATCGATCTCTTCGAACGCGGGCGCGTCCTCTGCCCGGATGAGGCCAAACTCCATGACGGCTTCACCCTGATGATCGACCGTGATGATGACGCCGGACGATGCTTTCACTGCGTCACTCCAGATTTCAGGCATCTCCTCGATTTCTGCAATGCGCTGTTCCGCCGCGTTGTACCGCTCAAGGTCCCCATCGCCGGAGGAATAGGCAAGATCGGCGCAGATGGATTCCAGCTCCTCCAGCTCATTTTCCAGTGCTTCGTCGCGAGCTTCCGGGTCAGCCTGCTCAAACGCCTGACGGTCTTCCCAACCGAAGGAAACCCGGCCTTCTGCCCATTTCCAGCCTTCAGCTCTAATCGTATCGGCCATGGACTGCAGTTTCTCGTGGAACAATCGGTCGAGCAGGGGGACGTCTGTGCAGTATCCGCCGCCTTCTGCCGCGAACAGATCACGTTTCACGCTTCCGCCTGCCGCTTCATAAGCGTCCAGCCCGACGAACCGCACACGCCTATCGTGTGTCGGGACGTCGCCTTGCGTCAGCATCTGCCGGATCGTCCGCGCATCGCTCTTCTGCCAGCCGGACAGACCCGCCCAGACGCTTTCCTGCACATCACGATCATCGGTGACGGTAAAAGCCTGCAAGGCCTCTAAATCCGTCTCCCCTTGCCGGTACGCTTCAAGAATGACGGGCGAGACCTTCCCAAGGGAAAGCCGTTTTCTGACAACCGTTTCCGAGACGCCAAAACGCGCTGCGATTTGCGGCACAGTCTGACCGTTGTCCACCAGATCACGCCATGTTTCGAACTGGTCGGCCGGATGCATCGCTACGCGCACCACGTTCTCCGCCAAAGACAATTCAGCAGAATCAACATTGTCCATGGGCATACGGCATGGAATAGCCGCCGTCTTTTCAATGTCTCCCATCTTCGCCAGCATCTTCAACGCCGCAAGCCGTCTGCCGCCTGCAATGACGACAAACGTGCCCTTGGCCCCGCTTTGGATGGTGAGCGGGTTCAAAAGCCCGTGCGCCTTGATCGACGCTGCCAGCTCTTCGATCCCTGAATCCGCGCCTGTTTTACGTACGTTACCCTCCCACAAAACCAGTTTGTTGAGGGCGATTTCTCTCGTTTCGTATTGGGCGCTCATCTTCTTTCTCCTGTTGCTAAAGGGTTGCGCATGCAACCCTTTAGCCCAAGCGGCAATGAGCGGGGGGAAGGGCATCTAGGACCGGCGCCGGCGAGGGGTATCTCCCGGTTTTTTGCACTTGCGAAAAATGGGGGATACGACGGCGACGCGCTTGCGTCCAGTCCTTGATGACCTGGGGCCGGCAGGCCCCTCTTTTCTATCTCCTATTTCTGAGAGAACGTTCTACCGCTGTCCTTCTGTCAGGTCGTAGAACCACTGGCGGCGGCCGTCAAAGCCGAGGCGGATCGTTCCCGTCTCGTCGTTGCGGGACTTAGCGATGATGACTTCCGCCTTGTCTTTTTCGGCATCGAGCTGCGTCGACCAGTCATGCTGACGGCCATAGAATGCGTCGTTCTTCTCGCCGGCCTGCCGACGCGGCTCGTCGCGTTCGAGATAGTAAAAATGGCGATAGACGAACATCACGACATCGGCATCCTGTTCGATTGCGCCGCTGTCTTTCAGGTCGGCCAAAGTTGGCCGTTTGTCCTCGCGGTTTTCAACGCCGCGGTTCACCTGGGCCAGCAACAAAACCGGGACTTTGAATTCCTTGGCTATCGCCTTCAAGGTGCCCGTGATCTCTTCCAGCTGATATGTGCGGTTCTGGCTTTTGCTGTCGGACTTGATCAGGGCGAGGTGGTCGACGATCAGGAAATCGGCGCCGTGTTTCCGCTGATGCCGCCTGAATCGGGTGCGGATCTGATGAACCGTGAGGGCAGGGGTCTCGTCGATCGCGAAGGACAGGTTCTGAAGTTCCTGGCCCGCCTGGATCAGGTGCTTCACGTCATCGGCCGAGGGTCTCTGAATCTGCTGCTTTGCGGTAATTCCGGTTTCGCGGGCAAGCGGGCGTCGCGTCAGCCCTTCATCGTCCATCTCGAGCGAATTCATGAGGACGGTTTTCCCGGCCTTTGCCACGTTTATCCCGATCGTGATCGCAAGTGCGGTCTTACCCATGGAGGCCCGACCGCCCAAGATGTAAAGGTTGCCAGGCTCGAGCCCGCCGATCTTGGCGTCGAGCGCGTGGATGCCCGTCTTGATTCCTGTCTCTATGCCTTCGAAAGCGGCGGCGCTGCGCTCAAGGGCCTTGCGGATGCCCTCTCGGATCGGAACATAGCCGCTTTCCGCCTGCTGGCCCTGCACAATCTCGTACAGCCGGGCTTCCGCGTCTTCGATGCAGTCGGCCGCCGATCGCTCGGCGTCAATTACTTGAGCGTCTCCGATGATTTCCCGTGCGGCCGCAACAATCTGCCGGCGACGCCATAGATCACGGATCTGCTCGGCGTAATGCCGCGTCTGACTTGGCAGGCCAAAGCCAGAGAGGAGGTCAACCAACACTTCCTTTGGCGATTCGTCGACGAAGGCTTGAGGATCGAGAGCGGGCAGAATTGTCGTTGCTGACGCGAATCCCTTTGCGCTCATTTCCGCGACCAACGCACGGTAGATTTCTGCTGCCTGACGGCTTGCAAAGTGGTCAGGATCGAGAAAATCTGAAATCTCCAAAATCTGATCGGGCGATTGGAGAAGAGCGCATAAAACAGCTCGTTCAATCTCGATATTAAATATTTCGGGCGTGCTTAAACCCATGTCGCTCATCGCAATATCCTTTGTTATCACGGACTATGTTTCAAGCAGAGGACGCCGTAAACGATATTTTTCTCTTCCTCACAATCAGCCAGGAAGGATGGCCCGCGTCGTTCAGGAGCTGCGGGAGGAACGCGAAAAGCGGGAAATCACGTTGCAGCAGCTCGGCGCGACCTGTGGAGTTAGTCGTACAGGTATCGGCTTGATCGAAAAAGGCAATCGCTCGCCTTCACTGCTAAGTCTGATCCGCATTGCAGACGGATTGATTATCAGCCTTCCTGATTTAATCAGTGCAAGCCTTGAAACGTCCAGGCCATCGAAGTCTTAAGATGGATCGCCGTAAAGTCGTCCTTCCCTCGAAGGCATCTTGGGGCTGTTGCTCTATCCACATCAGGTTGAGGAAGTACTCGGACTTATATTAGCAATCGACGGGATACGAGGTACCTAGCGACGGGTTGCCCAAAAAGGATGAGTCGTATGAAAAACTTAGTATTTATTAATGAAGGATTATAAGAAGATTAGTCGCGTTTCGCTGCACTGCCAAATACATGATTTTCAAAGACAAAGAAGCTGTTCGCGAAGAATTTCAGTACCTCCTGTCCCGTGATTCGGGTACCTCCGGTCCCGTGGTTAGCGTACTTCCCATCCCGTTTCGGTACCTCCAGTCCCGTTAGCTGGTACCTCCCATCCCGTTAGGTGGTACCCCCCATCCCGTGTCCTGCAAAGAAAGTGCGACAGATTGACAAATTACCGGGTAAAACGGCCGGCTGGAAAGGACGAAGGAGTGAATCAGCCTCACGCGAACGCGGGATACGAGGTTTCTTGGTACCTCCCATCCCGTGGGGTGCGGGTAAAATCTGAAGAATAGGTTGCCGTTCCAGGGCGAATCGTGCCTGGGTACCTCGCATCCCGTCAGGAGGAGCGGTTAGCAAGGTGCCGTTGCTGTGCCGGCGTTGGTGTCCGATCAACATTGACGAGATCGTTTTCGATCTTCCAATCGTTGATAAAGCCGAAGGTTTTGAGCTCTTCCAACCGATCCTGCAGGTTCTGCTTGAACTTCTTCACAGTGGCCGAGCTGCCGCTCAGATTGCGCAGAAATTCGACGGTGACAGGATAGGGTCGCGCATGGCTGCTGTAGTAGAGCTGGAGCCATTGGGCGAGGGGCTTGCCGCGAAGAAGTTTGCGGCGGTCGAAGTCGACAGTCGTGAAGCCTCGTTCGAACAGTTTAATCAGGTGGCGTGGCAGTTCAACGCAGTAGCCGCCGGTCGTCAGGTCCGCGGCGCCGCTCGGGAGAAGTGATCCCCAGAACACGCGTTCGCCATTCTTATCCATGATCTTGACCGATGTGGCGGTCAATTGCTGAAACGTCCGATCGAGCCATTGGTGATCGGAACGGCCCGTGCTGCGTCCGATGATCTTGAGCAGCTTGTGCGCCGAGAATCGGACGTTGTTGCCTTCATGAAGGCCGCGCGCAACGTGCATGACGCCTTCGAACACATCCAGATGGGTTTGATCGAGGCGTTGGCCTGTGAAGATGATCTTGTAGCCGTCCTGGCAGCAAATCTCTTCGTTTTCGAGATAGGTGCGGTGGCGTGACTGAATGGCGGAAAACAGGGCGGAGCGAATGACTTCATTCGGGAATCCGCGATGAGGGTCCGGCCAGAACGGAAGCTGGTAGACCTTTGCCGCCTCGTGCTTGGCAATGGTCTTTTCCAGATTTGCGAGTATGTTCGCTACAGGTTTAGCCGACATGACCCTTATCCCTCATCGTTTCCATGCTACATGACCCTTTTTTCTGGGCAAGATAAATCTTCGGTGCGCTTTACGACAGCTTCTAAACGACGCAGGAGCGCATCGCATAATTCAGGCACCATGCATGCGCTCAAAGCGGTCAGCCCTGCAGCAGCCAGAAACGCTGCCTTATGCAAGCCGGACCAGCCAAACGCGATGACCGGAAGCGCTACGAGGGCAGGGATCGCCACCAGGGCGGATAGGAAACGCAATGGCCGCCGCATCAAACGCAGTATCAGGATCACCAGAAAACATATGGCCGGTAGTGTCGCACGCCTGGCGTGAGCAATAACAGTTTTCAAATGGTTCGACCGCTTGACCGCAACTGCCGGCCGAATCGGGATCACCTGACCCATATCTGCCTCCTATGAAATCCTGAACTCCTCGATGTCGCGGCCTTCGGCGACGTACTTCCTTAACCAGTCTGGCTTTCGGCCCCGGCCCGACCAGGTGTTGAACTGGTTTGCCGGATCCCGATATTTCGGCCCTTCTTCTGCCTTGCCCGCCAGTGTGGATAGGTCGATGTTGTGTTGATGCGCCAGTTCGACAATCTGCTTCCGTGCGTCGCGCGCCCTCCGGGAAGCCCGCTTGCGCGTCTCCGTCTCGACCAACTCCCTCATCTGGGTCAGCTGCTCGTCGCTCATCGTCTCAATCTGCGAGGCAAGGTCTGTAGGGCCTTTGCTTGACATTCGATTGGCTTCCTTGGATTATATGTCAAATCTTAAAATTTGATCCGATACTTCAGAGAAATGGAGGCCGACAATGGCGCAAATGCGTACCGTGGCGGCTGCGCTCTGTCTTGCCTTGGCGGTAAGCGGGCAAGCAAAGGCCGACAGCACCTCTGCGTGTGGAGCGGTGCTGTGCTTGGCCGGAGAAATGATCGGCCACGGGGGCGGCAGTGCGTGTACGGGCTACATGGCTTCCTATTTCTCGATCATCAGCTGGCGGCACGGCCATATGGATCTGGTTGCGACAGCCGCAAACCGGATGAACTTCCTGAATCAATGCTCGACACAGGACTCGGCCGTTAAAGTCGCCGTCAATGACAAGTACGGAACGCAGCAAAGCGCACCATAGCGAAGTGCGGCCGTGCTTAAATCGATCCCCATTGTAGCGGCCCTTATTGGCCTCCTGGCCGTGTCATCCGCCTACGCCGACGATTTCGAAGGTCTGGCGGAGCAATGCGCCCCGAATATCCACGTCCGAACCCTTTCCGCGCTCGTCCGGCAGGAGTCCGCAGGCAATCCCTTCGCGATCAACGTCAACGGATCGAAGCCTTTATCTCGGCGGCCAGAGAGCCTTTCTGAAGCCCGGATCGTTGCCGCTGACCTTCTGGCTCACGGCGTGAACTTTGATGTCGGGCTGGGGCAAATCAATTCCGCGAATTTCCGCTATCTCGGCATGTCAGCCGATGAGCTGCTTTCTCCATGTTCGAACCTCAAGGCCGCCGCCTACCTGTTATCAGACTGCTATCAACGTGCTAGTGCGTTGCAGGGCGAAGGTCAAAGCGCCTTGCATGCCGCGCTGTCCTGTTACAACACGGGGTCTTTCAAGAAGGGAATTGCGAACGGCTATGTCCAGAAAGTGGCTGCGCACGTTACCCTTCCTGTTCCTGAGCTGCTGCCGCTCGGGCAATCTGAACCCCGACAAACAGCCCCTGTCATGCGCAAGCCAGTGCAGGCAGGGGAGCCGGACGCTTTCTCCGCCTCTGGCGATGCTGACGCTTTCGCTGAAACACAAGAGAACGGTGCCACGGACATAAAAACATCAAAACCATAGTTTTGATTGTGAATTATCCGTAATGCCGCTACCATGTGGCTCAGTGGCCTTGTTAAATCGCCTGCGGTTCGAGAGCAGCCATCAAGACAGGACCCACCAATGCGGAATAGACCAGTCCCGACCGGGATCGCGCTGCAAAACGTCGATGGAGCGTTTGAGGCAGGGCAGGCGGTCAACATCAGGATCATCGGGGAGAGCCCGAAATCATGGATGTTCACCTTTGATGTCGCTGACCCTGTGACCGGCAAACCCCAGGAATTCACGTTACTGACGCAACGCGGCCAAGTCCGCTACTGGTCCGATCCCCGCAATCTCTTGCAGTTTCTGGCTGACCGCTACGGTGTGGCGGAAGGCTCATTCATCCTGCTTGGTGGGGGCGAACATGAAGAAGGTGAAAGCGGTTGAAGCGGCTCTTTTCGTAGCTTTTCTGGCTGTCGCCGGGGCGGCCAATGCGGCAGGCCTCGACCAGGCCGGTACGGTTCTCAATCTGTTCAAGGCCAGCCTGACGACGATCATTCCCGTGGTAGCGACGCTTGCGCTGATGCTCTGCGGGCTGTTCTATGCCATGCGGATGATGCACAAGGATACGTTCGTGCATTGGTTCGTCGGCATTCTCATCGTTGGCTCGGCAACGGAAATCACGGCGCTGATCGTCGGGTGATGCCATGGCTGACGATCTCCGCCCGTTCCCCCTGTTCAAGGGCGCGACACGGCTTCCGACCAAGCTAGGCGTCCCGACAACGCCGCTCCTGGCGGCCGTCTGTGTCGTGGCGATCCTCGCCATGTGGGTCAGTCTCTGGTGCTGGCTGCTGCTGATCCCCGTTATCGCGATCATGCGGCTGATCACAAAGCACGATGACCGCGCCTTCGGGATCTGGTGGCTCTGGTTCGAGACGAAGGGCCGCAATAAGAACAAGCGGTTCTGGAGCGGCTCGTCCTATTCGCCTATCGACTATCGGGGGCGGCGATGAACCTGAGCGACGCCCTCAAGGCCATGGATAGCGAGGTCGGGATGCGTGAATTCGTCCCGTATTCGCATCACGTTACCCCAAGCATCGTTTCGACCGAAACCGCGGACTATCTGACCATCTGGAAGCTGACCGGCCGGGCGCATGAGTGCGCCGACATTCGGGATGTTTTCCAGTGGACGCGCGACCTGAACAACTTCGTCCGGGGCGTCGGCTCCGCTGATATTTCCTTCTGGGTCCATGTTCACCGTCGCCGCGTGAACGATTACCCGGACGCGACGTTCGAAAATTCCTTCTGCCGGACGCTGAACGACAAATACCGGGCGTCCTTCGCCGATTACAACCTCATGGTCAACGATCTCTATCTGACTGTGGTGTATCGGCAGGCCTCGGATGACATTCTTTCGTTTTTTGCCAAGCGGGAGAAGCTGTCGGCGGCCGACAAGCTCGACCGGCAGGCTCTTGCGATCAAAACGCTCGATGACATCAACCGCACGCTCGACGGCATGTTGCGCGCGCGGTACGGCGCGGAATTACTCGGCGTCTATGACCGCGACGGGCATGCCTTTTCCTCGGCGCTCGAATGGCTGGGCTTCCTCATCAACGGCGAACATGCACCAGCGCCGATCACACGGGGCAGGGTGTCCGACTATCTGCCCTCGAACCGGCCGCTTTTCAGCAAATGGGGCGAAGTCGGCGAACAGCGCCATACGGATAAGGTCCGTAATTTCGGGATGCTGGAGATCAAGGACTTCGATAGCGGCACGGAACCCGGCCAGCTCAATGCTCTGCTGGAAAGCGATTATGAGTTTGTCCTGACACAAAGTTTTGCCTGCCTGTCGCTTCACGCGGCGCGGGGCTTCCTGCAACGCCATAAACAATCGCTGCTCGACGCGGACGATGTAGGCGTGACGCAAATCGCGGAGATTGATGACGCCCTGGATGGGCTTGTCTCCCGTGAATTCGTGATGGGAGAGCATTACGCTTCGCTGCTGATCTATGGCGACACGGCCGCCCAGGTCCGGAGCTATCTCAGCAAGGCGAAAGGCGTGATGCTGGATTGCGGCGTCGTTCCTAATCAGGTCGATCTTGCTCTGGAGGCGGCCTATTGGGCGCAACTCCCCGCGAACTGGAAATGGCGGCCTCGGCCCATGCCGGTCACGTCGCTGAATTTCCTGTCGCTTAGCCCGCTGCACAACTTCTTGAGCGGCAAGCCGTCCGGCAACCCCTGGGGGCCTGCCGTGACAATCCTCAAGACATTGAGCGGAACGCCGCTCTATCTGAATTTCCACGTCTCAGGGCTGGATGAGGACGCGAACGATAAGCGGCTGCTCGGGCATACCTTCATCGGCGGACAGTCCAGCTCCGGCAAAACAACACTCCTTGGCTTCCTGCTGGCGCAAGCCCAGAAATTCGATCCTACCGTGATCGCGTTCGATCTCGACCGGGGGATGCAGATCGCCATTGAGGCCATGGGCGGCCATTATCTGCCGCTGCGCAACGGTGCGCCGTCTGGCTTCAATCCGTTCCAGCTGGAGGCGACGCGGGCGAACATCCTGTTCCTGAAAAGCCTTGTCGTGCAGCTCGTCGCCAGTGCAGGCCATCCCCTGACGCATGGCGATGAGCAGGAAATCAGCGAGGCTCTGGAAACGGTGATGATGCATCTTGATAAGCCCGACCGGCGTTTGTCGATGCTCCTGCAGAACCTTCCGAACCCAAGGGGCGAAAGGGGCGATCATCCGACCGTCTACGCCAGGCTGGAAAAATGGTGTGATCCGGCCCGGCTTGGCTGGCTGTTCGATAACGAGACAGACCAGCTCGATCTCACCACGCATCGCATGTACGGTTTCGACGTGACGGATTTTCTGGATAACCCCGTCACGCGGACCCCGACCATCATGTATCTCTTCTATCGAACGGAAGGGATGATCGACGGCCGGCGCTTTATCTACGTGTTCGAGGAGTTCTGGCGCATCCTCGACGACCCTCAATTCGAGACGTTCGTTAAACAGAAGCTCAAGACCATTCGGAAGGCGAACGGGATCTGCGTTTTCTCGACGCAAGAGCCGGGCGATGCCCTGAACAGCGCGATTTCAAAGACCATCGTGCAGCAGATTGCGACCTACATCCTTCTGCAAAACCCGCGCGCCGACGCCAAGGACTACACGGACGGCTTCAAGCTGACGATGCCGGAATTTGAGGCGCTGCGCGACATCCCGGAAGGTTCGCGCCGGTTCCTTGTGAAGCAGGGCGAACAGGCCGCCGTGGCGGGCCTCGATCTATCCGGCTTCGATGATGAATTGCTGATCCTCTCGGGGACGCCTGACCGGGCGGACATCGCCGAGGAGGTGATTGCCGAGTGCGGCCGCGATCCGGCTATCTGGATTCCTGTTTTTCTTCGCCGCGCTCGGGCGGCCATGATCGACCGTAAATAATGGAGAGAACCATGAAAACCGCCTTTTGCCTTGCTCTGATCTTCGCGGCGTCGGCTGCATCGGCTCAAGTGCCGGTCACGGTCACGAGCGATATACCGGGCCTCGCCTTTCACACGGAAGACATCGCCAAATTCACGGCGCAACTCGAACAGATGAAGCTCCAGGTGCAGCAGCTCCAGCAAACCTATGCGTCCTTGAATGGATCGACGGGCATAGGCAGCTTGTTCAGCAATCCCATGCTGCGCAACGCCTTGCCTGCGGACTGGCAGGGCGTCTATAGCGCCGTCCAGTCTGGCGGATATTCCGGGATTTCAGGAACGGTCAATTCCATCATCGCGGCAGAAAAGGCCACCATCGGCGGCCCGGTTGATCAGGCGCAAGCGGCTATTGTCGCGCGACAGGCGCAAAAGGCGGTCTATGACAAGGCCATGGGCCAGAGCGCCTATGACGCGACGATTTCCCGGCTGAACAATATTGAAGGGCTGGCGCGGCAGATTGATCTTTCCAGCAGCCCGAAACAGGTCATGGATCTGCAAGCGCGGATCTCGGCCGAACAGACCAGCATCCAGAACGAGCAAACCGAGCTTCAGCTCATGTCGATGCTTCAACGGAACGAGGATGCCCTGATCGAGCGGCAAAAGGATCAGGTCAGCGCCCGCGTTCTCAGCTCCGCTAATCGGGCGATTCCAGGTCTGGGAGATTGACCATGAAAATGAAACTAACCGTCATCGCCGCCTGTGTCCTTGTAGGGGCCTGCGATGGCAGTCCCCCGCATGACGTGCCGTATTACAAGGCGAATGAAGCGGAGCAGCTGGCAAAGATCGCACAGTGCGACAAAGACCCCGGCCATTTGGACCTGTCGCCGAACTGCCGCAATGCTCATGAGGCGCAGAACCAGAAGGTGTTTTCCGCAAAAAACCAAGCGATCCCGAGGCTTTGATGGACTTCAACCTGTTCACCGCGCTCTTTGCCCGGATAGATGCCGCGACCGGGACGTTCGCCACCGATGTCTCCAGCCGGGTCATCACGGCGGCCCTGCCTGTGATTTCCGCAGGCCTGACGGTTAGTTTCATTTTTTACGGGTTTCTGGTCGCTCGGGGAACAGTCGATCATTCGATGAAAGACTTCCTATGGAAGTGCATCAAGATCAGCATGATCGTGTCCGTTGCCTCTGCTGGCGGCCTGTATCAGTCACAGATTGCCGGTGCTATCCAGACCGCGCCCGATCAGTTCGCCTCATCCCTGTTGCCCGCACAAGCCGCGACGGCCCAGGGAAGCACGGCGTCGGCGTTGATCGACAAGGCAGCCGGAGAGGGATTTTCCAAAGCTGGCGAGGCCTTCGAAAAGGCTGGTGTGTTCACCAAGGAAGGGCTGGCTTATACCGCGTTTGGCGTCCTCTGCCTGCTCTCGACGGCGCTGCTGACCGCGATAGGAGGAGCGTTCATCCTGCTTGCGAAAATCATGCTGGGCTTGCTGGCAGCGCTCGGGCCGCTGTTCATCTTCGGGCTTTTGTTCAAGGGAACGGTCGGGTTTTTCGAGCGATGGGTTGCGCATGTTCTCGGCTTCGCGCTCCTCATCGTGTTCGTCTCCTCGATCTTCGGCCTGATGATGCAAATGTTCACCGGCTACATGACGCAAGTGCAGTTCGACGGGACGCTGAACTTTGCCGGGACGATAGGCGGCTGCGTCATCCTGTGCGTGGCATTCCTGTTCATAATTATAAAATTGCCGGATTACGCGGCCGGGCTTGGCGGAGGGATTAGCGCCGGTCTTTGGCATGAGGCGCGGATTGCGTCGCGGATGGGTGGGCAGGCGTCCATTGCCACGCGCAACGCTGCCGGGGCTGCGGTCAAGGCCGGATCGGCAAGTGTCAGTGCTGGCAAGGCGGCCGGGTCGGCGGCGAGGCAAGCTGTCGGGCGCTTCCGTGGATCTCGCGCGGCGTGAAGGCAGGCGGCTGGGCACATGCCCGGCCGCCGCTGCAATCAGTATTCACTTGGCAACAGGATCACGTTATTCGTGAAAAAGAAGCTGATCTCCTGGAGCGGAAAGTCGGTGAATTCGATCTGTTTCGTAAAAACGATGGCCTCATTGCCGTCTTCACAGGTTAGAACCGCGCTACTGTCGGTCACTGCCAGCTTCCAAAGCTGAAACTCTTCTGCCTTCACAGACGGATATCGGACAGAACGAACCGGGCGGAGGCAAGCGCCTTAGTGGCCTCGTTCGAGCCGACGAACAGCGATTCCGCCAGGGTGCCGGATAAGAACGCCTGAAGATCTTTGTGGGGCGTGGTCGTCGTCCATTTGAACAGTTCGCGGATAGACGGCTGACCCATCAGGTTCAGCTTGCGGGCTGTCTCACGAAGGAGCAGGCGTCCATATCCGGCCCACTCCTCCGCCTCGGCGGTGCGCCCAAGAGGCACGATGGAAAGCGCATAGCGGTGAAAATCGTAGTCGCTGCGGATCTCGTTGAAAAAGGACCATCCGACCGTGCGCGCGTCGTAGGGGTTGAGGACGATGTCTCCCGCCTTCCAGAACTTCGCCAGCATGTCGCCGTTCGGGTCGAGGCATATCATCCGGTCGCCTCGGATCGCCGCGCCTAAAGCGATCTCGCGGAACAGCGTCGATTTTCCTGCTCCGGTGCCGCCGCCGATGAGCATGTGCAGGCTTTCGGCATGGACAGGAATCGGGATGTCGGCAAGGGACACTTGCCGGGTTTTGCGGTCGG
Source organism: Caballeronia sp. TF1N1 (assembly GCF_022878925.1). Lineage (NCBI taxonomy): Bacteria > Pseudomonadati > Pseudomonadota > Betaproteobacteria > Burkholderiales > Burkholderiaceae > Caballeronia > Caballeronia sp. TF1N1. Next base: position 8,953 of record NZ_CP084634.1, on the reverse strand, counting down.
TCGTATCGCGCCGCAACCTTGCCGCCGATACAATCCGCGTCCCTCTCAAAAACCGCTTGAATTCAGCACCTTCAAATTCAGTCCGCGCCATGCGGGAAATAACCCAGCAAAGCGCGACCGCGACTGTCAGGCCGCCAATGACTGCGGACAGCAATAGCGGTTTATGCGGTGTCGCGATGATGAGCTGATAAATCGCCTTTAAGCGATGATCGGCCGGAAGTGTCTCGGTTCTTTTGACGACTGCCAGCCAGGCCAAAGCGGGAAGGAAAAAAACCGCTGCTGCCGATAACTGACGGCGCTCACTTTCGTTCATGGCTTTTCTCCCGTCCAAACCTGCAAACCTTGACGGCGCAATTCACCATGGACGACGCCCATTTTGGCCTCGCCTACTGCGATGCGAAGCAAAAGAAGCATTTCGACCAGCATATTATCGAGTGGCTTTTCTTCGCCTTTTTCTGTCGTTTTTTGAGACTGAATAATCATCCGCCTAATCGCTGTCAGTTGCTCGATCAGGTCGTCGCCACCCTCGAGACGACGGCGAAGATAGGTCGATAGGCCGATGCCTGCGGCTTGCGCCTGCTCCGAATATTCACGCCATTTCGCGTCCGAAAGCCGCAAGGATATGGGGGCCGCCATGGTCGTCTCCGGCAATGTCGATGATTACGCAGTGTAGTATATTTTCCATCGAAATTGCGGCTTTGAAGTTCAATTTGTAGTCGCTTCTGTAGTGTGTCGGAAACGAGCAAAGAGCGGCAGAAATCTTTGTCTCGCGGGCGCTCTCGCCTCGCCGTAGGCGTGCGTATGGTGTATCGCCTGAAATTAAGGATCACAACGTGGATTTTGAGCGTTAAGGGCCGTATTCCGATGACGATGTTGAGGAGGGTATCAGGCAGGTGTTGCCCGGCCGCAGGTCGGGCGCCTACAGTCCATCCGGAACCGTTTTGGAATGCAAAGCCGCCCACTTTGCTTCTAATGCAATCTTTCGTTCAGCGCGTTTTTTTAATAATTCATTAAACGCGTGAAGCATATTGTCTTCACCGTCATGCAATTCCGCCGACGGCCATCCTGATTCTTTGCGGATCACACTTCCGAGGGCCCAAGCTCTAAGGCCTAAAGTAGCGCAGGCAGACGTGATGTTGTCGCAGACGACAAATTGATCATCGTAATCGGCGCTGATCCTAATGCTTCTTGCGCTTGCTTCTCTCGCATTCTTGAATTCGAGGAGAGGTGATGCCGTGCGTGGTTTTATCCATTTCCATCCGATGGTGTCTGGATAATCGAAAGCCGGCAGGCGCACACGATTTAAAGGATCTAAGTCATGCAGCCTTCCAGCTTCCTCCTGTGCCTCAGAGTCTATATAGATCATCTGTAAACAAGCGCGACTGTATTGTTCGAGCGCCTTGATGGCGTCATATATCGCAGCATTCTGTTCACGCTCTGCCGCTTCATGGTCTCGCCAAAAAGAAAACCCTCCATTGACGATTGCCGCAACGACGGCGGAGGAGCCTACGATCTTCAGAAGGTCGAGTGTTTCTAAAGCCAAATTTCACCCCTAACGATATAACGCACAAAGTATTGTACGCCTTGAATGCGCACATATTGACGAGTTCGTCAATATGATGTACACTTTGAATACGTACGATTGTATGAAGGAGGTTGTGATGCCGCGCACCGCTATTGACGATAACCAAAGAATGAACCTGAGGGTGCCACCCGACGTGAAGTCGCGCCTGACGCGTGCAGCCAGCCTGAATCATGTCGACCTGACGAGCTTTGTGACCCAGGCCGCGCTGCGCGAGGCAGATGCTGTGATCGCTGCAGCAGAGCAGATCAAGCTGTCGGAGGACAGTTACCTGCGGGTACTGGATCTACTAGAAAATCCGCCTGAACCGAACGGGAAACTGCTTGCCGCCGCGAAGGCGATGCCAAAACCGGCATGATTGTTCCGGCCTGGCATGAAGAAGCGATAGGCAAGCAGCACGATCGCGGCGGCTTCGACTGCGGCGAAGACGAGCTGAACCTCTATCTCAAGAAATACGCGCGACAAAACCACGAGAACGGCGGTGCGAAGACATTCCTCGCGATCGAAGACGAGGGCGACCGGATCATTGGCTATTACACATTGGCCCCTTGTTCAGCTCTTTATGAGCAGACTCCAGAAGCAGCGCGAAAGGGCCTACCGCGCCATCCAGTTCCAGGTTTCCGACTGGCGCGCCTGGCGATCGATAAAAGCGTTAGCGGGAATGGTCTGGGTACACAATTGATTCTTGCGGCCGGGCGCCGATGCATCAAGGTTGCCGGCGAAGTCGGCGGCGTCGCACTTTTTATCGACGCTAAGAACGAAAGCGTGGCGGACTGGTATGTGGCAAGAGGCGCGGAGCGCTTGGTGGGCGTACCGGACGGACTTCCGATACCGATGGTGATCTCGCTCAGGACAATCGCGGCCGCCCTGAAGGCGGCAAATCAACTTTAAGTCCGATAGCCTGGTTGTTCGCACACTAAGCTTAAGAACATTGGGTGCCCCAGGGTGCGCCGCCAGTAGGGCAGACTCCAACCCCTATACACGGCAACGCAACTTGTTGATGTGTGGCGCAAACGGGAGCGGGAGCGGTTTGCCCCGCAATCATAAAACCCCAACATCCGCATCCCACGAGCACTGTACCGGTCGGAAAATTCGGTTGAACATTCTCTGAAACCGGTTTCTCGGCCGGCTTCTCGTTCAATATGGAGTCCATAATTTGTTTAATGTACGGCTTAATGCAGTCTCGCACCTCCTTGTCAGCAATGATGCGTAACTTGTCATCGAAGATGGCAGCGGCACCGGCGCTCTGGCGAGCATTGACGGAAATCTCACCTTCGCCGCCAGGCATGAGTTTAGTCAGTGTCAAGTTGCCTTTGGCATCAGCCTTGAGATCGTATTCATTGCCAGAAAGGCACAGCTCTTTCACGGTCGCGACGGCTTCCTTAACCTTCTGGCTCTGGGCCTGCGAGATGCAAGGGATGGCCGTAGCGGCGATTAACGCAAAGGCAACAAGCATCCGCTTCATGTTCGACCTCGTAAGGCGACTGTTTTTCTGAATGGTAAAGCCCAGCCGTTCAATCATATGTCGGGGTCGTTTTAATACAAGGTCACCATGGAAATGAAAGCCGGTGTCTGTATTCTGTAAAAGCACGCACTTGATTGACGATTTTTCCGATGTTGAGGCCCCTACCCCGGCCTTGATGACTTATGAACGATAAAGTATGTTATCGTTCATAAGGTGATCAACGGGGGACAGAACAAATATGGGAAAAGATCTAGTTCCTTGGTCGGTGAACCAGCCTCTACCGGCAGTCCTCGAACGCGCCGGCGCGAATGCGAAGTTCGCGACCGAAGAGTATTTCAAGGCAATGCTCAACAATGAGCACACGCGGCGCGCTTACGGCCGGATCGTCCGAAATTTTCTGACCTGGTTGGATGAACGCGGCAAAGAACTGCATCTCATCACGCCGGGCGACGCAGGCGAATATTTTGGTCAATTGACGGGATCGACGCCGACAAAAAACCAGGCACTGGCGGCTTTACGGCATTATTTTGATGTTCTGGTCACCAGGCACGCTGTGCCGCTCAATTCGTTTGCATCAGTGCGCGGCATTAAGCATCGCATTGTAGAAGGAAAAACGGCCGAATTAGACACTAACCAGTCTCGGAAACTTTTTAAGGCTCTAGACACGAGTGATGTCATCGGCCTGCGTGACCGAGCCGTACTACTTACGCTCGCTTATACTGGCGCGCGCGTTGGCGCCGTCGCCAAACTACAAATGGGCGACGTGCGCAGGCACGGCGAACAGTGGAGCATTCGTTTCAATGAGAAAGGCGGCAAGCAGCGGGACATACCAGTCCGTCATGATCTGCGAACTTGCCTAATCGCATATATGGAAGCGGCCGGAGTTTTGGACGATGCTAAAACTGCCCCTCTGTTTAGAGCATCGCCTGGGCGCCGGAAGAATTTGACGGCTGCACCCTTCGCCGAACAAGATATTCGCCGGATGATGAAGCGGAGACTAAATCACGCAACTCTTTCCACAGAGTTCTCCCCCCATAGCTTTCGGGTAGCGGTAGTGACCGACCTACTCAAACAGGACGTGCCGCTCGAAGACGTTCAATATTTGGCCGGCCACTCCGATCCTAAAACAACGCTAATCTACGATCGACGTAGACGCAGCGTTACCCGCAACACCGTTGAACGCATATCTAATGTAATTTCCCAGTTAGATTGACATCCTGCAAAAAATCATTAGGCCTGAGGTAGGTGCAACACCTCTTAGAGAGATTGCTGCTATTAATCTGGATCAATAAATATGAAGAAACCCTTCAGCGTAGAGAGCGCCCGAGGATCGGAATGGCACAGATGGGATCCGCATATACACGTCCCGGGCACTGCGCTCAACGATCAATACGGAGGAAAGGATCCTTGGATGGAGTTCCTCGCCGCCGTCGAGGCGTGCGATCCGCCCATTCGTGCGATGGGCATTACTGATTATTATGGAATAGAGGGCTACGAGCGAGCTGTAGAACTGAAGGCAAAGGGGAATCTCGCGAGTGTCGGACTTATCTTTCCGAACGTCGAACTGCGGTTAACAATTGAAACTTCGCGAGCTTCGGCTATAAATTTGCATCTGCTTTTCCGCCCAGATGACCATAACCATGTCGAACGTATCCATCGGTTCCTTCGTGAATTGAAATTCTCCTATCTGGGCGAGACATACCGCTGCGACCGCGACGATCTTATCCGCCTCGGTCGCGCTCACGATCCAAAAGCTGTCGATGATAACGCTGCCCGACGTGCCGGGGCGAACCAATTCAAGGTCACGCTGGAGAATCTAAAACGTGCCCTTGAAACCTCGGATTGGGCTCGGGCCAACGTCCTTATCGCCGTCGCAGGTGGAGAGAAAGACGGAACCTCAGGACTACGCGATGAAGAGGCGTCGTTTGCCGCGCTAAGAACCGAAATTGAGCGTTTTGCACACATAATTTTTAGCGGAAACCCTAAGCAATCAAGCTTTTGGTTAGGTCACGAAAAAATCTCAGTGGCTGAGTTGACTGAAAAATATGGGGGCCCAAAACCCTGTTTGCATGGTTCGGATGCTCATACCGTTACGAAGGTCGGCAAGCCCGACTCAAACCGTTTCTGCTGGGTCAAGGGCGATCTCGTATATGAAACGTTGCGGCAACTCTGCCTTGAACCAAGTCAACGTGTATTTATTGGCGAAGAGCCTCCGCTCGGCGCCCTTAACGGAAACATTATCAAGTCAGTAGAGGTCACGAACGCGCCTTGGCTGTATCAAAGCCGGATCGAACTAAATTCCGGCCTGGTGGCCATCATTGGCGCCCGAGGGTCGGGAAAAACAGCGCTCGCCGATATTATTGCGGCCGGCGGTTTGGCCCTCTCTCAACGTCTCAATGAAAAATCGTTCATTTCAAGAGCAAAAGATTTTCTTCGGAATAGCGAAGCGCGGTTACGCTGGGCCGAGGGAGACGATACTTATAACGGCCTGACGATGACTGGGATGGAGGAACTTCTTGATCACCCGCATGTTCAATATCTTTCCCAGCAATTTGTAGATCAGCTCTGCTCATCGGACGGTCCAAATGACGAACTAATTGATGAAATCGAACGAGTCATTTTTAATGCTCATCCTGCTTCTGATAGGCTGGGCGCGAGTGACTTTAAAGAGCTGCTGCTGAAACGTCTGGAAAGTTCTCGACAAAAGCGCCGGCGAAATCAGCTGGCATTGGAAAAGGCCTCGCTTGAACTTACCGAAGAGCGCGCACTAAAGGATAGTTTGCCGCATCTTGAAAAAGATCGGGACGAGCGCCGAAAGGCAATCGACAAAGACAAAAAAGACCGCATGGCGCTTGTTGGAAAAGGGAATGTAGAGCGCGCCAGTCGGCTTGAGCTGGTCTCAAATGCGGTTGACATGAAGCAGCAGGAGGTCAATCAGGCAAAGCTAAAGCTACGTGCGCTCGAACTGCTTGAAACGGATGTTGCAAATTTCCGCGAGCGCGAAGCGCCGTTGTTAGTACAGACTATGCAGCTCGAACGATCTGAAAGCGGTCTTTCGAAGGAAGACTGGAAGCAGTTCAAAATCGATTTCGTGGGAGAGGTCGATTCAATACTGGTCACCCGCGTTGCTGAGGCGCAAAAGGAAGTTTTAAAGTTACAAGGCGTCGCGACAAATGTAGATACAGAAGCCAATCCTGAGGCGCCTTTGATAGCTGAGGACGTTCAACTGCTTACGCACCCCCTCGCGGTACTTGAACGGGAACGGGAAAGGCTGAAAAGACTTGTGGGCATTGACGTTCAAAATACGCGACGGTTCAATGCACTGTCAGATAAGATTACTAAGGCTGAAGGCGTTTTAACTAAAATAAATCAGAACATTGAGCGGGCAAAAAGCGCTGAAGAGAGAATAACGAAGCTGATAAAAGCGCGCCGAGAGGCGTATGCGGCGGTCTATGAGGCTATTGTTGAAGAGGAGGCGCAGCTAGCTATCCTATACGCCCCGATCAAGGCAAGGATCGAAGAAGCGGGAGGGTCCCTTTCAAAGCTATCTTTCTCGATACGTCGTACTGTAGACCTAGAAAAGTGGGCTGCCACCGGCGAATCTCTGCTGGATTTGAGACGAAATGGACCTTTTCAAGGCCGCGGGAGTCTTTTCCAACGCGCACACTTAAAGCTCCTGCAGACATGGGAGTCTGGTGATGCCCCGACAGCCTCAGCGGCCGTGCTTGAGTTTGTAAAGACTAATGAGGCAGACCTTCGGTTACATATGCCCGAGGGTGAAAACAAACGCGACTGGGCGAAGCGTGTATCAGATTGGCTCCTGAGCACGGACCATATATCTGTTGGTTACGGCCTCCAATATGACGGAGTGGATATTGAACAGCTATCCCCTGGAACGCGTGGTATCGTTCTGCTTTTGCTTTACCTGGCTATCGATGGGACGGACGATCGGCCGCTGATCATTGATCAGCCCGAGGAAAACCTGGATCCGCAATCTATCTTCGACGAGTTGGTCACTCGTTTCCGAGAAGCAAAGCGACGCCGGCAGATCATCATCGTGACTCACAACGCAAATCTTGTCGTTAATACTGACGCGGATCAGGTGATCGTCGCGAGTTCCGGGCAGCACAAGCCCGCACAACTGCCTGTTATACAGTACGAAATGGGGGGGCTGGAGAATAAGCGAATCCGGCAGCGCGTGTGCGATATTCTGGAAGGTGGAGAGCATGCTTTCAAAGAGCGCGCCAAACGGCTACGTGTTGTGATTTAAGTTATTCACAACATGCAAAGCGACAGTTCAAGGTTCCGACGCATGGACGGAACCTCGGGCTGTGTTTGACCGCTCCCTGGATGCAGAATTATTTCGGTGCCTTTTGCAGCTGAGCTGTTTGCTGGTCGTACACCATAGAGATGATTGTACCGTCGATGATGCGCTTTACTGCTTCGTCAATGACATGGAGCGGAACGAGAAACCACTCTTTAGGCTTCACTGGATTGCCGAAACGATCATTGATGGTCAGGTCGATCTGCGCCGCGCCGAACAGGCGATGGAAGAGGTTCTCCATCCGTGCCCGATTGATGTTGTGCAGCTTGTACTCTGCTATGACCTCAACGTCGGCTAAAAGGTAGGTTGCGTCTTTCGATGCACCGGCGACGCGGGCTGACACTTTGCCGCCCGTCACTCCAATCTTGTGGATGACCTCGCGGTGCTCCGCGACATACGGATTGTTCGACAAGCTACGAAGGACATAGATTGTTCCGCTCTCAATGTCCTCCTGTTCGGGGACATCTCCAAAAAGAGGGCCAACAGCAGGCTCGGTAATGAGCCTTGCAATTTTATCAAGGTGGAGAGCTCGCTGAAACGACCGTTGCAAAACCTCGCTTTCGGTGCCGTTATCGTAAATAACGCGCAAACGCATGTCGCGTCGGTCATAGTCGGTTGTGAACTCGCCCTTCTCTTCCGCGATATAGGCTGTCTGCCCGCCAACGACGAAAAACGTGCCTTTCTGAATCTCGTCTAGGGAGCGCGTTTCGAGCTTGATGATTTTGCGCTCTCCGGCCTTGATCTCCTGCTGAACCCGCTCAAACAGCGGTTCGAATTTTTCGAAGTCCGCACAACGTGTGCGGTTGGCGATCTCTTCGGCGGCACGGCGCGCTTCATAGGACCGCACGTTGCGCAGGCTAGTAATATCGTTTTCCGCCGGTTCGTCGGACACCCCGAGTTCGGCGAGCAGTGCGTCCTCGTCAAGTTCGTCGACATTCACCACGGTAGCGGCAGCCCCCGATAGCAGGTTGGCGCTATCCATATCCGCCAGAAGTGCTTTCGCTTCCGGCAGCTTCCGCAATTGGTCCAGGCGCACGGCGTACAGGCGCTCGAAGATATCGCGATCTTCGCCGTGCTGGGGTGCCCGACCATGCTCTACGTAAAAACGCAGGATGTCCTCGAAGCCAGCGATGATGCGCTCTTCGCGCGGAGTATGGCTCGACGCTTTCAGGGGCGCGGCCTCGACCCCCAGGGCCTCCAGCAACGCGTCATCGTCAAAATCAGCCATTGGCAACCTCTCCATTTGCCTTCGCCTTGGCCTGCGCACGGTAACGCGCCAGCGCGGCCACGCCCTCGGCCATACGCTTCTCCCACGCGTCGGCAGAGTTGATATCGGGCAGCCGGCCCCGCTCGTTCTTGAACATCAGTGCCCGCTTGGCCAGCTCGCGGGCGTCTTCCTCGGAGATCGACACCTTTTTCGCGGCAATGCTGGCTTGCACCTGACGCAGAGATTTTTCGTCCATCGCCTTGGCGAGCACTGCATAAGCCGCCTCGAACGGATTGATGCGGTCGATCAGGTCAATATCGAGGTCGCGGACGTTGACGAACCGGCGCACACCGTCGAGAAGAGCGGTGCTTCCTT
>NZ_CP084633.1 GCF_022878925.1 Caballeronia sp. TF1N1 | reverse complement strand
CCACCGAGGCTGCCCGCATTTCGGCACTTCTGAGCATCATCGCGTTCAGGTCGATCTGCTTGAGTTCGCGTTGCTTGCGCGTGTTGTTGGCGCGCATCTTCGGGCGCACCTCTTCGCCCCGATTGGTGCGTGAGGGCGCTGACTTGATAGGGCGATTGTCGCGCTCCATCTGCACCTGCCTCGACAGCGCAAGGACGTGTCCAAGACGCTTGTTGTCGACCTCAGCGCCCTGGTCGACATGGGACAGGCGATCATAACGTCGACAGGGCAACGCCGCGCCATTCGCCCAAATCTCGATGCGCCCGTCCGGGTACTCGTACACATCGAGATAGCGATGGATCAAGGCGCGCGTCGCCGGCGAATCTTCAAGCAGGTACATCACGCGATCGTATTGCACCGTCAGCGAGGCCGAGACGCAACGAGATTCGCGTGCCGTCAGAATCGAATCGAGATCCTCGTCGGCACGCACCGGACGATGCGCGTCAAAGTCGCTCTTCGCGCGCTTGCCGAAACGGTCGTTGAAGTCGGCGATGAAGTGGGGCGCATAAGCATTCGCGGCCTCCCACGTGTCGATTTCGCGCAGCCGCAATTCCTTGACGAGCCGATCCTGCAAGGTCAAGTTGGCACGCTCCACGCGCCCCTTCGCCTGACTGCTGTTGGCGCACAGGGTCTCGACGTTGAGCTCGTACAAGGCCCGGCCAAACTGCGTGACCCCCTTGTCAGCCTTGCGCGAGCCCCGGTTGAGCGAGAACACACTGGCTTTATCGCTATACAGCGCCAAGGGCTTGCCGTGCTGCTCGATGTAGCGGCGCGTTGCCTCGAAATAACTGAAGGTCGATTCGGTGGCCGTGAAGTGCAGGGTCATCAGACGGCTGGTGGCATCGTCGATGAACACCAGCAGCGTGCACGCCGGCGCGCGATCTTCGAACCAGCGATGATCGCTGCCATCGATCTGGATCAGCTCGCCATAGCACGAGCGACGGTTGCGCGGCTGATGGATCCTTGGAGGACGCTGTCGACGTGGCGTCCAGAGTCCGGCGCCGATCATGAGCCGCCGAACGGTTTCCTTGGCCAGCCGAATGTCATGACACTCGCGCAGCTTCTCGCAGGCAAGCGTCGGGCCAAAATCGCTATAGCGCTCTTTGACGATGGCCACGGCCCGGACCGCCAAGCCCGCGTCGACACGATGATTGCCCGTTTGACCGCGCTTGCCGGAAAACCAGGCCCGGCGCGCCTTGTTCGCGTAACCGCGCACTGAGACGCCGCACCTGTCGTGTACTCAGTCCAAGTCGCTCGGCGGCCCGCCACGGTTTGAGCAGTCCGTCGACCACTGACTGAAACACTTTGAATCGGTCCAACTCGCGCATCGACATGGTGATGGTCCCGATCGTGTTCATTGCCCGCGCTCCTGACACGCTTGTCCGGCAATGAACTTAAGCCAAAAGGCGACATCTCTACTTGGCAGGAACACGACATTTGAACTTGGGACCTACAAGTCAGATAATCGATAATTAAGATTATGTAAACTTCTAAACGACCGACGTAAGAACGCCAACGAAATGCTCTTTGACCTCTGACCACCCGGCCGCTCGTGGCGAACGATCTCAGCCATACGGCACAGGGCGAATTCAACACATCTACTTCTACAAGGACATGGCGCCAACGAGATTGGCGCCATGCCTTTTGCCTGGGCAAAACTAACCTGTATCAGCGCAACTTGCCGAGCCGTGCGTATCATGGCAATTCCCATCAAGGCTCGGCAATCGTGAACCAGAAATCGAACTTGTCGAAGTTGCCAAGCATTTCTTTGAATTTCGCTTTGTCTCCATCGATCTGCACATCGCCGCTTTCCGCGAGATTGCCGAGTTTTAGCTTGCCCAGCGCAATGTCGTCCAAGGTCGAGCGATTCAGCGTGACAGTGCCATCCGCCTTGTCGAGTTGCTTATCCTTGCTGTAGTTCATGACTCCGTTCTTCACCGTCAGTACGTACTGCGCTTTGATATCGGGAAACTTCAGGTTGTATGCATACGACTTGTCGCCGACCTTCGGACCGTTGAGATGGATCGCGAGAAAGTCTAGGAACATGTCTGTCGTCATGCCGCGAATGATGTCCGGGGAACTCGTATTGGGCGTTGCCATCTTTTTCACACCGCCGCGCAGTTCTTGGGCTCCTGAGAGATAGAAGTTGCGCGCGGGCCCTGACTCCGCTTGATAGCCCAACTGTTCGAGCGCATCCGCTTCGATATTACGCGCAGCCTGATTTTTCGGGTCTGCGAACACGACCTTGTTCGCGACCGTTGCGGCCCATCGATAATCGCCCTTGCCATACGCGGTCCTCGCGGTGGCAATCATTTTTTCCGCTCCGACCATCTCCACATATTTCTTTGCCTCCTCGGCCGGCGGCAACGGATTGAAGTCGGCTGGGTTGGCGTCCCAGAATCCGAGGTAAAGCTGATAGGTTGCCCGCACATTGTGTTTCAGATCGCCGTAGTAGCCACGGTTGTAGAACTCTTTGGCAAGACTGTCGGGCAACATGAACTGCTCAGCGATTTCGTTCATGGTCAACCCTTGATTGGCCATGCGCAGCGTTTGATCGTTGATATATTTGTAGAGGTCGCGCTGCTTTTCCAGATGCTCGACCACACGCTGATTTCCCCATTGGGGCCAGTGGTGACTGCCGAAAGAAACAGTCGCCTCGCCGCCCCAAAGATCGATCGTTTGATCAAGCGTACTCGCCCATTTCTGCGCGCTGCGCACCTTCGCACCGCGCAAGGTCAGGATGTTGTGCAGTGTATGGTTTGCGTCTTCGGCAAGATCGATCGCCTTAAATTGAGGGAAATAAAACAACATCTCCGCCGGCGCTTCAGTTCCTGGGGCCATCTGGAAAACGACATCGATGCCGTCCACTGTGAGCGTCTCTCCCGTCTTTGCGATGAGCTTGGTCGGCTCAAACAAGGTGATCGTGCCAGCCGCAGTGGTGAGCCCTAAGCCTCCGCCGACATTCCCTTCCGGGTTTTTGGGCAGCAGGTTGCCGTACATATAGGAGGCACGCCTGCTCATGACATTTCCAGCAAACACGTTTTCGCTAACCGCCTCTTCCATAAATCCATCCGGGGCAATGACAGGCACCTTCCCGGAACGTGCGTCTTTTTCGTCAACGATCGCCCGAATTCCGGCGAAGTGGTCGACGTGAGAGTGAGTGAAGATCACGCCGGTGACAGGTAGATTCTCGACCTTGCTGTTAATGAGATCGAGCGCCGCCTTCGCGGTCTCCGTCGAGGTCAACGGATCGATTACGACCCAGCCTGCTTTCCCTCGAATGAAAGTCATGTTGGCCAGGTCAATGTTTCGAACCTGATAAATGCCATCCGTTACCTTGAACAGCCCGCGGATCGCCAGGAGCTGGGACTGCCGCCAGAGGCTGGGGTTGACGGACGCAGGCGCGGGACCGCTTTGCTTCAGGAAATCGTACTGAGACAAATCGATCACTGTGTTGCCTGAAGCACCTTTGATGACCGGGCTGGGCAAATCGGCGATGAAGCCGTGACGTGCGTCGTCAAAGTCCTGCGTATTCGAGAAAGGCAGATAATCGGCTATGACCTGATTGGCTTTGCGCGTCGCGTCAGTCGCCGGATTGGGCACTGCGTGACCGATTCCAATGCACAGCGAGATTGCCAACAGACCGAGTGCGAATTTCTTACAAGTCATTCTGTGCATGCCGTCATCTCCGGTAAGACGCAGAGGAAACATAACAACCATCGCAACACTAGGAGTATCGGGATTTGGGGCAATCAGCCTGCCCACAGGGGCAAACCGGGAGCAGTAGAGAGTGCTAACGAGCCGATCATTTCCCGGTGACTTCAAGGATCAGCGTCAGGGTGCATTGACTACCACCTACGTGACGTTGCTGCCTTGGTATTGAGGCTGGTACCAAGTCGAACCGCATTGCATATACGCGGCGTTGCCACGCATGACCTGCGCGCAACTAGGAGGAAGCTCGTTGGCGCGGACAATGGACCCCACCACGGCCGATGTCACTGCTACGGTCGCTGTGACGGCCGCCGCAGTCGCGACCGGGTAGTAGTGATCGTCATAGCTGTACCGCCCGCGCCCTTCGACGTTGATATCGACGTCCCGGTTGTTTTTCACATTGACGTTGCGGTTATTTTTTTACGATCGTTTTGTTGCCAACTCGGTTGCCTGCGTTGACGCTGGTCTTTCCGGAGTTGTGATTGACGGGACGTCCCGCCGGGGCGTTCGAAAGCATCTCGTGATTGCGTCCCGCTTCGCTGTGCGCTCGCCAATCATCTCGCTAACTCGCTTGCCCCAAAGGGCAATTTCGTTGCCTCACACCCCGATAGCGCGGATCTTGCGGTTGCACGACACTCCATGCTTGATGCCTCGTCGGTCTCAAGCAGGCGTGGAGATGACTCGTCAGCATCCGCTTCTCGTTGGCTGAGCAAGGCCGGGGAGCATAGAAGTTACAGCGGCCGATCGCACACCCGATCCAGCATGGGAGGTTGTGCCCGATGCCATGTAGGGATTCGGAGCGAAGAATGGCGCCATCCGTAAATTACGGCATTAGCGGAATCGACGCGCCAGGTGACTTGTCGCGCGTGGAGCTATCGCTCGTGCGCGATGATCTCTTCTTCCGGTTTCAGCGTCGGCTCGGGCTAATTCCCGTCAATGGAATGGGTACGGCTCGCCGTGCAATCATTTTCGCGGCGATCACCTGGTTGCCGCTGGTGCTGTGGGCAGTTCTCACAGGGCGCGCGGCGCCAGGCTCTGACGCGCACGCCCTGCTGGGACACTTCGGTGTTCACGTGCGCTGCCTTATCGCGATCCCCTTACTCGTCATTGCAGAAGGCGTTGCACAAAAAACGGCTTCTCCATTTCTGCATCATTTTATTGATACGGGTCTTGTTCCCAAGGACGAGATAGATCAGTTCAAAGCACTCGTCGCAAGCGTTGTGCAATTGCGAAACGGTGTCTTGCCGTGGGTGCTGATCTTCGGCGCAGTAGTGGCATGGGCCACCGCTGGCGCTGTCTTCTCCAGAATGGAAGACATGTCTTGGTCCACCGGGACCGACGACTCCGGCCGGATCACCTTTGGCGGTTGGTGGTTCATCTTGGTGATCCGACCAATCTTTACTGCACTGTTACTCGCGTGGATCTGGCGCGCCTGTCTGCTGTTCATCCTGTTGATGAAGCTCGCAAGGTTTCCGCTTGCGCTCGTTCCCACCCACCCGGATCGAGTGGGTGGGCTCGCTTTCGTCGAACGTCTCGCATTCATGTTCAGCCCCGTTACATTTGCGCTCTCCGCTGTCGCGGCGGGTTCGTTTGCGCATGATGTTGTGTATCACGGTGTAAATGCGATGGACATTAAAAGCCTGCTTGTCGCGACCGCAGTCCTAATCTCAGTTGTTTTTCTCTTGCCGTTCGTTCCGCTGGCTCTTCCGTTACGCAAAGCTAAACGTCAGGCCGTTCTCGATTACGGCCGCTTAGTGGGGCATCACGGAAGATTGGTGCATCGGCGCTGGATATCCGGCGAAGAGGTTGGCTCGCCGGCTATTCTGGATGCGCCCGAGCTAGGGCCTGTCGCCGACGTGCAGACCATGTACGACTCGGTCCAGCACATGAGGCCCTTCCCTATCAGCAAGCTCGGCGTGTTTGCAGTCGCTGGTCCGGCCGTTATACCTATGCTTTACGTCGTCGCGATGCAACTTCCGCTGCAGACCGTCTTGGCGAAGGTACTCAAAACACTGATTTAGCAAATCGACCCCGTCTACAATCCGGCGCCTCACAAGATATTTACGAACAAGCATTTGGGGTCGACGTATGGTTGGCCGGATGTTCATCCAAGTCACGGAGGCCTTGATGGAACAGCTCGCCAGTCATCCTCTCGTTTTCTTCTTCGTCTCGCTGTTGCTGATGTCGTTAGCCGCATGGTTTGGCGTGAGTGTCTTGCGCCGAAGGAACCCGCTTACCGACGATATGCGCGATGACTTTGGCATTGTGCAATCCGCCACCCTGACCTTGCTGGCGCTGGTCATTGGCTTCAGCCTCTCGATGGCAGTAGGTCGATACGACCAACGCAAGAATTACGAGGAAGAAGAGGCAAACGCCATCGGCACCGAGTTCGTGCGAGCCGACTTGCTGCCGGCGCCGCAGGCCGCGCTCGTTCGCTCGCTTCTGGTCAAGTATCTCGATCAACGCATCCAGTTTTACCTGGCGCAGGATACACTCCAACTCGAAAAAACAAACGCTGCCACGACGCAATTGCAAGCCGAATTGTGGACGGCGGCTAGGGCCGGCGCAGCGATGCAGCCTAATCCGGTGACCGCACTTGCCATTGTCGGAATGAACGATGTGATTAACACGCAGGGATACACTCAGGCAGCATGGTGGAACCGCATACCCATTGCTGCGTGGGCCTTAATGATCGTTATTGGAGTTTTCTGCAATCTGCTGGTGGGCTACGGCGCGCGCACCGCTACGTTGAAAAGCCGCTTCCTGCTGATCATGCCATTGGTTGTATCGCTATCGTTTATGTTGATTGCGGACATTGATAGTCCACGCAACGGCGTTATCCGGCTGTCGCCACAAAATCTCATTAGCACTGCGCAATCCTTACCAAGGACATGATTTTCAACGCTCGCCGAATAGATGCATTAAGCAATAAAATGGCCGCGCTTCACGCTCTAGCGATCTCACACCGAGTTCGCTCATGTCGTCTCCTAAGGACTTGCAAATGATGTCATTACTCGAAAGCGCGTCTATACATCAGACGTAACGGTCTAAATTAGTAGTTTCTTTCCTCACAAACCGGCCTACTATTAACGACGTCTGGCATAGTACAAAACATGCCAACTTTTGCCGCGGGTAGAACGGAGGAAGTCGTTCCCAGGACCGATGTTCCTGAAAAGGCACGCCGGGGGCGACTGCTGCCTCGAGTTGCGCGTTGGTTGGTATGCGTCTTGATGGGTTGTTCGACTTGCGCGATTGCCGGCCATCCATGGCGCGTCGTCATTTTGCCCGGAGCCGACCCCACCCAGCCTGCGGCTCAATTGCAAATTCGTGCAATACGCAGCGCGCTCGCTGGAAAGGCGCCAGATGGCGTCGAGTTTTATACCGACTCGCTGGATGACCTGCGATTCGACAGCACCGCGTTAATGCCAGATTTTCTGGCGTTGATGAAGAAGAAATATGAGCACAAGCAGGTCGACATCGTGATCGGCCTGACCGATTTCGCACTCGATTTTGCCAAGCGGTATCACAATGACATCTGGCCAGGCGCGCCGGTTCTGATTTCAAGCGTCGAAGACAAGAAACGCAGTGATATTCCACCCGAGTTTGCCTATGCGCCGCTGCATTTTGATATTGCTGGTACGCTCGATTTAACCGAATCGCTTCAACCACACGCGCGGCACCTAGTGGTGGTTTCCGGTGCCACGAAACTCGACCTCCGGTTCGCTCAAAGTGCCGCGGCCGTGGCCGTTGCACGCCGATCGCGCAAATGGAGTGTCGACGTCTGGAGTGGATTGACCGTGTCGGAGCTTCAAGAACGTCTTGCAAAGCTGAGTCTTACGGATGCTGTTCTGTACACGACCATGTATCGCGATCGCGAAGGCCGCACCTATTTCCCATTCGAAGTCGTCGCGCCGATGGCTAAAGCGTCCGGCGCACCAATCTACGGTTGGTATCCCACCTATCTCGGCCAGGGCGTGGTCGCCGGATCGATGATTAGCTTCGAGACCGATGGGCGTCTTACCGGAGAACTCGCTGCCTCCATCCTGCTCGGCAAGACACCTGTACAAGGAGCGACCACAACGACAGGCCCATCACGGTGTGCGGCAGACATCGGACGCCTCGAAAAATTAGGACTTGAGACCAGCGCGCTACCTGAGGGTTGCGAATTGCACAATGTGCCACCGTCGCTCTGGCGTGAGAATCGGAGCGCGGTCCTAATTACCGTTGCGGTCCTGTTGCTCCAGGCGATTACTATTGCCTCGCTGCTTTGGCAACGCAGTGGGCGGCGAGCGGCTGAAGACGCTGCAGCACTCAGACTTGGTGAGTTGGCGCGCGCGGCACGATTTGCCTCGGCGGGAGAACTGAGCGCCTCGATCGCCCATGAAGTTGGGCAGCCACTCGGTGCGATCCTTAGTAACGCAGACGCAGCTGGCATGATGTTGGAGCACGAAGATCCGGAGATCAGCGAACTGCACTCAATTCTCGCCGATGTGCGGCGTGACGCATTGCGCGCCAATCAGGTCGTGCAGAGACTGCGGTCCCTTTTGCAAAAGCAACCGGTCGAATTCGGCGAACTCGATTTGAATGTCGCGGTTGGCGAGGCGCTGGAACTACTTGGCCCGGAAGCTCGAAGAAGACGCTTGACGATTGAATCGAACCTTGTCGCGGACAAAGCGCAGATTATCGGCGACCGTATCCAGTTGCAGCAGGTGATGCTCAATCTGAGCATCAATGCCATGGATGCCATGGAAGATACGAATGCCTCCCATCGTGTCATGTCGATCTCCACGCAATCTGCAGATAGCGGATTTGAACTGATCGTGGCGGATCGAGGACACGGCGTGCCGGTTGAAATGCGTTCGCGGCTTTTCGATTCGCTTTACACGACGAAACCGCATGGCATGGGACTAGGTCTCTCAATCGTGCGCACCATAGTGAACACTCACGGCGGCCGCGTGACAATTGAGCCTCGCGACGGAGGAGGCAGCCTCTTCACCGTCTGGTTGCCAAGGGCGGCCGGGACGGCGACTGTCGGAAGCCGAAACAGCCTTGATAAAGCCGTATTGCGTTCTACAGTAGAAGGCCGACGCTCGACGCAAGGAGGAAGTTCGTGAACACTTACGCTGATGCGGTCATCCATGTCGTCGATGACGACGAGACCATTCGCACCGCGCTGTCGCGATTACTTGCGCAAGCGGGTTATATGGTCAGGAGCTATCCGACGGCAGGTGAGTTTCTCGTCGCCGAAACGGACTCAATGCCTGGATGTCTCTTGCTTGATATGCAACTTCCCGGTCCGTGCGGACTAGAGTTGCAGCACGCGCTGCAGCGGCTGGGAAACAAGATGCCTATCGTTTTCATCAGTGCCCATCACGACATTCCAAAAACGGTATTGGCCATCAAGGCGGGTGCAAGCGATTTCTTGCTCAAACCCGTGGAAGGTCATGCCTTGCTTGCCGCTATTGAAAGCGCCCTAGCGGTGGGCAGCGCCGCGCCGTACGTTGAAGAGCCGCGATCGTCTGGCATTGTCGATCTGAGCGAACGGGAACAGGTGGTCTTACGCGGCATCGTTGCAGGCAGGCTCAACAAGCAGATAGCAGCACAGCTCGCTTTGAGCGAGCGGACGATCAAGTCGTGCCGCGCCGATCTCATGCGCAAACTCAATGCGCACTCGCTGGCCGAGCTCGTGAGGCTTGCCGAGCCAATCGTGCGTGCACAAGTCTCTCACTGACACGGGCTTGCCCCTGAGGGCAACCACGTTGCCCCACGTACCGATGGCGCCCCGTGCGCTCTCGCATGAAACTTGACCCATCGATTCCTGGTGGGAAATGAACGCCTCCAAACAACTGATCGTGGTCGTGGAAGATGACGCCGGAATGAGGCGTGCGTTACAACGTCTGCTTCATGCGGCGGGTTTCGACACCATGTCGTTTGAAAGCGCCGAGGCGCTGGTCAGCGCGAACTGCGTGGAAGCTGCGAGTTGTCTCGTACTGGATGTGCAGTTGCCTGGCGCGTCCGGCCCGAAATTCTACGAACAGCTTGGAGCGGGTCGTCCGGCGGTCTTCATCACCTCGCATGACAACCCGCTCACCCGAAGCGCGGTACAAGGAGCGGGTGGAATCGAGCTTTTAACAAAGCCATTCGTGGCGAAGGATCTGCTAGACGCGATTTCGCGCGCCATAGGTCGCGGCGCAGCGCCCTGAAGACAGGTGCTCGATGCGGATACTCCTGGACATGTTGCGATGTCATGCCTTGAAGCCGAGCCCGGCCATTTTGATCGCGCTAGCAATCCTTGCGAATCCGCTTTTCTACACTCCTGCTAGCGCGCAAACAGCACAACCGAATGCACCGTTATCGGGTCGGGCAAGGCTGAACACAAACGTGCAGGAGCAGGCCAACAGTGTCCTCGCCATCATGTCTTACACGACGGTTCCTGACGTGACGACCAGTTCGCTGTCCATCAACAACGGCGCGACAGGTAATCCCGGTTTCGGTCAGACTCAGCTGGGTGGCGGATTCACGATCAGCAAATCTTTTCCGCTATACCTAGAAGGCACGATTGCGCTGAGCCGTTATGACCCAACCTTTGTCGCTACCGATGGTGCCGAACGCCGACTGTTGCCGGTCAAGTGGGACACGGCCAGCACGACAATTGGTATTGGCTGGGACTTCCCTATTACCGACGAGCTCAGGTTTCGCCCGATCCTGAACGGCACGATTGGACGCGTGACCAGCGATCTGCGTGTGGCGCAGGCCGTTATCAACCGCGCCGCGGATACCAACCTGCAGTTTCTCGACGACGGAGCACTCAACGCGTACGGCTATGGCGGCTCCGACGCGAGCCCGTATCGATTGATCGAGCAGCGCATTGTCGTGAACGGTGGCAAGCCCTACCAGACGGGCAAGTTGATTTCGGCTTACTTCGGCAGCTTCCATGTTGTACAGAATCTAGTAGCCGAATAACGGAGGTTTGTGATGAGTTGGAGTTGGACAAAGTCGTCCAAGGTCGCCCCCGGCGTTCGCATCGATCTGAGCAAGAACGGTCCGAGTATGTCGTTGGGCGGTAACGGTGTGACGTACAACACGCGGACCGGCCGCACGACCTACAGCATTCGCGGTACAGGTCTGCGCTATACCACGAGCAGCAACAAGCAAAATCGCGCGTCGTCGTCCACCGGATCGTCGTCCGTCGCGATTGTCGTGTTAGCGATTCTGTGCACGGTTTTGATGTTCCCGGTCTAGCTTCTCGGGTAATTCACAGTAAGTCCATCGGCGGGCAGTACGTGGAGCACCACATTTGCATGGCTATCGGTGAAAGCCATCCGATCGTAAGTGGCAGCACCCTCACCCATGCTCAATGGCGTCCGCTGATGCGGTGATCGCAAACATGCGCCCTCTGCACTGAGCAGAAAAAAGAGAAGATTTTCCGTGGACGGAACAACTATCCAGGGCACGGGTTTCGGCAAGTCGGGCGCGGCTACGCGATGGCTTCGAGGCTGTCACTTTTCAGCGTGTCAGATGGAAACTGTGCATGTTCGCGAATCATTCAAGCCGATAGGATAGGAACGAACTAGCTCATCTCTCTTCGACTCTACCGCCCATGCAACTGAAGCTTTATCAGATAGACGCTTTCACCAGCGAAGTATTCAAGGGAAACCATGCGGCGGTCATTCCGCTCGACGCGTGGCTTCCCGCTTCGCTAATGCAAGCCATCGCCAGCGAAAACAACCTGTCGGAAACAGCGTTCATCGTGCGTCGAGACGATGGCGTTTTCGACATCCGGTGGTTCTCACCGATCAAGGAAATCGCCTTCTGCGGACACGCGACGCTGGCGAGCGCTTTCGTTCTGTTCAGACACCTCCCTCAAGACGATCACCTCGTCTTCCATGCAGAAGCAACGGGCGCGTTCTCTGTTCATCGG
The DNA here is from genome assembly GCF_022878925.1 of Caballeronia sp. TF1N1. Classification (NCBI taxonomy): domain Bacteria; kingdom Pseudomonadati; phylum Pseudomonadota; class Betaproteobacteria; order Burkholderiales; family Burkholderiaceae; genus Caballeronia; species Caballeronia sp. TF1N1. Next base: position 54,178 of record NZ_CP084633.1, on the reverse strand, counting down.
CGCGAGCGGGGGCTGATCGAAATGAACTTTCCTCGACGACAAAGTGAACGGATTAAAGATATCCCGGACCAGCTCGCGTATGGTTTGTCGATCAAGCCAACGGCAGTCTTCATAAACCAGCAGTCATACATCGCCCTCTACGACACCGAAGCCGAGGTACGCGCCGTCGTGCCAAATCTGGAACTGCTCGCGCAACTTGGACCACTGGATGTCGCGGTCACCGCTCGTGGCAACCAATACGACTTCGTCTCCCGATACTTTTGGCCAGCGAACGGCGGCGCCGAAGACCCGGTGACGGGGTCCATTCACGCGGCGCTTGCTCCGCTCTGGTCCGACGTTCTTGGCAAGCCGAAGCTCGTCGCGTTACAGGCTTCCCAACGAAGCGGCGTTCTACATTGCGAGATCGAACCGGAGCGTGTGTTGATATCCGGTCACGCGGTTCAGTATATGGAAGGAACCATCGAACTGCCCGACTAGCGCGCGCTTTACAATGCTGCGGCTCGAGTGTGCGGACACGGCAGCGCTGCCGCAGCTCAATACCCTTTAGAATCGAGGCGCGTTCCAGAGACTCGACTCAAGCACTTACCTCGCTACCTCAATCGGAATCATTCACCTGCACGAAGTCCGGGCTCATCGTTTCCCAAGGCTGCGTCGTCGATTAGAAGTCACGCACGTCGGCCGGGCAACGCCGACAGGCAGCTGGATCGAAATGTTCATCTCGCACGATGACTCACACTGAACTTTGCACGATTCATAGCAGACACAGCCAGCAACTAAGCGCACGTCAGAGTAAGCGAAGTCCAAATACCTCCGCACTTCACGTTCGGCTAAGCGACGCGCGCAGCTTACCCGGCGTCACACCGTACGCTTCGCGAAAGCCGCGAATGAAGTGCGCCGAATCCGCGAAGCCACATTCGTAGGCGATCGCGGTGACGCGCTTCGCCGAGTTCAAGAGTAGCCAGCGGGCGTATCGCAAGCGCATCGTCCGGTAGAACTCCTTCGGCGTCACGCCCATTTCAGACATGAACACGCGCTCCAGTTGCCGCGCATTTGAACCGGTCATCCTGGCAATCGCGGCGATCGTCAGCGGGGCTTCGAGATTCTCCTCCATCAGCACGATCGCGTGACGCAGCAAGAGACTATCGACGGCAAGGTAGCCGAGCGCACGGCGGCGTTCGACGAAGGACGTGCCGCTCTTGCGACTCACCGTCATCTGGTGAATGACCTTCGACGCGCGGTCGGCGCCGCAATGCACGGAAATCAACCGCGTGGCGAGTTCGATGGCCGACACGCCGCCCGCGCACGTAATGCGGTTGCCGTCGATCACGTAGTCGGCGTTCGTGACCACGCGCAGGCCAGGAAACATGGACTGATAATCGTCGTAGTGAAAGGAGTGCACGCACGCGACGCGGTCGTGCATGTAGCCCGCTTTCGCCAGCACGAAGCTGCCGGTGCACAGGCCGATGAGCGGCACGCCGGCTGCGTCGGCGTCGCGCAGCGCGTCCCAGTAGCGCTCGTCGACATGTTCGAGCCTGGGCAGCAAGCCGCCGATCACCACGAAGTAGTCGAATCGCGACGCCTTCCCGGAATACGCCCGAACTGGCACGCTCACGCCGCAACTCGCTTCCACGGTGTCGTCCGTCGGCCCAAGCAAGGTCCACGTACACCGTAACTGGCGGCTCTGGTCGCCGAGATCCGCGGCGTGCCGCAGACAGTCGCAGAAACTGGCGAGCGAAAGCAGCGGAAAGCTCGGCCAAAGTAGAAGGCCGACGCTAAGCTCGGCGCCCGCGCGTCGCGCAGATACCTTGCGATCCACGCCGTCCATGCGATCGAGCCGCTCGACAAGTCCGCGCCCGAGGGCCGCGGTATCGGACTTTTTCGCGTTCGCCATTGCCATCCATGCACTCCTTGAATGCCGTGAGGTCGTCGGCGCCAGTATAGGAGCGCCGAAAAGCGATCGGTGCGACTTGTCGCATTCGTTCTATTTTTCCGCGAGCGCGTGCAATGCCGCCTATTTCGTCGCCGTTACATTGAAGTCAGTTCCGGGGTGAAGACGGCCGGAAAGAACCGATTCAAAACAGGGAGTGCGTCATGTCAGCAGCGTTGCATCTGGCGGTTTGCGCCGCATTTGGAAGTGCGTTCGTCGTCCTGCATCCGGTCGAGGCGTGCGCCGATGAAGTAGTAAAGATCGGCCACGTCGCGCCTCTGACGGGGGCCAATGCGCACCTCGGCAAGGACACCGAGAACGGCGCACGGCTTGCCGTCGAGGAGATCAACAAGAAGGGCCTCGTGATCGGCGGACAGAAGATCACGCTTGCGCTGGATGCGCAGGACGACGCCTCCGATCCGCGCCAAGGCACACAGGTCGCGCAAAAGCTCGTGGACGACAAGGTGGCGGCCGTGGTCGGGCACATGAATTCCGGCACCTCCATTCCGGCCTCGAAAATTTATAGCGATGCCAACGTGCTGCAGATTTCGCCCTCGGCCACCAATCCGGTCTATACGCAGCAGGGGTTTCGCACGACGTATCGCGTGGTCGCCACCGACGCGCAGCAGGGTCCGGCGCTTGCCGACTATGCAGCCCGAGTGCTGAAGGCGAAGTCGGTCGCCATCGTCGACGACGCCACCGCTTACGGTCAGGGTCTCGCGAACGAATTCGAAAAGCGCGCCAAGGCGAACGGGATGAACGTCCTGTCGCACGACGCAACCACCGACAAGGCCGTGGACTTCCGCGCGATCCTGACCAAGGTGAAGAGCGAGCATCCCGACGTGATCATGTACGGCGGCATGGATGCGACAGGCGGCCCGTTCGCGAAGCAGGCCCGCCAGCTCGCAATCTCCTCGAAGGTACTGGCCGGCGACGGCCTGTGCGCAGCGTCGCTGTCGCAACTGGCGGGCGAGGCGGCGGACAACGTCGTGTGTTCCATCGCCGGCATGCCGCTCGCTAAAATGCCCGATGGCCCCGCGTTCGAGCAACGCTACGAAGCGCGCTTCGGGCAGAAGGTGCAGCTCAACGCCCCGTTCGCGTATGACGCGGTGTACATCATCGTCGACGCGATGAAACGCGCGAATTCCACCTCGCCGGACAAGATTCTCGCGGCGATGCCCAACACCGACTTCAAGGGCGTACTCGGCGAGACGCAATTCGATGCGCACGGCGACCTCAGGCAGGGAATGATCTCGCTCTATCACTACGTGGGCGGAAATCAAACGTTGCTCGACGTCGTCAAGATGTAATGGCCGCACATTCACAAGGACGACGCAAGCCATGAACATTCTGGTGATCGGTGCGGGCGTGATCGGTCTCACGACCGCATACCGCTTGCGCGAGGACGGCCACGAAGTGAGCGTGATCGACCGGCGCACGGAGGTCGCGGCGGAAGCGAGCCGCGCCAACGGCGCGCAGCTTTCTTACAGCTACGTGGCGCCGCTCGCCGGTCCTGGCGTGCTTGCGAAGCTTCCCGGTTGGCTTATGCGTCGCGACGCCCCGGTGCGCGTCTCGCCCGCCATCGACGTGAATCAGTGGCGCTGGTGCTGGCAATTCGCAAGGGCCTGTACTCAGGCGATGAGCGAATCGACCACGGCGCAACTCCTTGCGCTGTCCTTTCTGAGCCGCTCGCTGATGCACGAATTTACCGCCGCCCATCCCACGCTTGCCTTCGACTACGTCCGCGCTGGCAAGCTCGTCATGCATCGAAGCGCAATGGCGATGTCGCGGGCCGCGTCCTTGCTGTCGTACCAGCGTACGCTCGGCAGCGAGCAGCAAGCGCTCGGCGTGAGCGATTGCGTCGCGCTCGAACCCGCGCTGGCCCAGGTGGCAGATCGATTCGTCGGCGGCATCCATACGCCGGGCGAAGAGGCAGGCGACTGTCACCGCTTCTGCGTGGGACTCGAAAGCTTGTTGCGCGAACGAGGCGTGGCGTTCGAGCTGGGTACGGCCGTGCGTTCGCTGTCCGTGTCGAACAAAGGCGAGGTCCGGGCAATTGCCGGAAGCCGCAGGTTGGACGCGGAACATGTCGTCGTGGCGTCGGGTTGCGACAGCGCGGCCTTACTGCGCACAATTGGCGTGCGGGTGCCGGTCTATCCGCTCAAGGGCTACAGTCTGACGCTCGATGCAGTCGCGGGAAAGGCTGCGCCCGCGACGAGCGTGACGGACTTCGACCGCAAGGTGGTGTACGCCCGATTGGGCGACCGTCTGCGCGTGGCGGGCATGGCGGACATCGTGGGGCATTCGAGTGCGATCGATGTGACCCGGCTCGCGACGCTGCGGCGCGAAGCGCAGGCCGTCTTTCCGCACGCGGGCGATTATGACGCGGCATCCGCGTGGGCGGGCTTGCGGCCGGCCACGCCGCGCGGGACGCCGATCATCGGAGGGTCCAAATACCGGAATCTCTGGCTCAACGTCGGTCATGGCGCGCTTGGCTTCACGCTCGCCATGGGGTCGGCGCACGTGCTCGCGCAACGGATGGCCGGGCGCCAACCTTCGCTCGACGACACCCCCTTCTCGCCGCGTGCTGCATCATGAATGCGCGCGTCGTCATTGTCGGCACGGGCGGCACCATCGCGGGGCGCGGTGCGTCGGCCGCGCATACCGCGACCTACGACTGCTCTGTCGAAACGGTGGATGATTTGCTCGACGCGTTGCCCGGCGCGCGCGATCTCGCCGATATCCAAACGGCCCAGCTTTTCCAGACCGGCTCTGAAAACTTCGGCAATGAGGAGCTGCTCGGGCTCGCGCGGCATGTTCGCGCGCTTCTCAAGCGGGACGACATCGACGGCGTCGTGGTGACGCACGGCACCGATACCATCGACGAGACGGCATACTTTCTGCACCTGGTGGTGCCGAGCGCGAAGCCCGTCGTCGTGGTCGGCGCAATGCGCCCGGCGTCTGCGCTCAGTGCCGACGGACCGCTCAACCTGTACAACGCGATCGTGGTGGCGTCGAGCGCGGCATCGCGCGGCAAGGGTACGCTCGTCGTTTCGAACGACGAGATTCACTCGGCGCGCGACGTCGTCAAGACCAGCACCTTCAAGCAGGAAGCGTTTCGTTCGACCTTCGGTCCGCTAGGCTACGTGGTCGAGGGACGCGCGCGTTTTTATCGGCTGGTGGCGCGGCGGCATACGGTGGAAAGCGAATGGAGCATCGACACCATCCAGACCTTGCCCGAGGTCGCTATCGTCTACGCGCATGGCGGCATCAACCGAACGGTGGTCGAACACATGGCGTGCTCCGACGTGGATGCGATCGTGTACGCCGGGACGGGCAACGGCAACGTGGCGCACGAGTTGATCGATTCGCTCGTGAAAGCGCGCGCGAGACACATTCATATCGTGCGTGCGTCGCGCACGGGCAGCGGCATCGTCATCCGCAACGCCGCACAGCCGGACGATCGCTATGGATGGATCGCGGCGGACGATCAGGTCCCGCATAAGGCGCGAATCCTGATGATGGTGGCGCTCACGGGAACGAGAACCACGCACGCGTTGCAGGAAGCGTTCGTGACGTACTAGAACCCCGACCGCGCGCCGCAGGCATGCCTGTTCCCTGGCCTCAATGCGCCCCAGCCGCCTCCGCCGAATCCCCACCCTTCACCGGCCGCGTAATCCAGACAAGCGGAATGATCAAAATGAAAATGAACGTGGACGCATAGAAGAAATCGTCGAGCCCCATGACGGCAGCCTGATTCGCCACCATCAACTCGAACGATGCGTAAGCCGCACCCACATCGATATGAAGCTGCGACTGCAATGCCGCGATGGTCTGATTGAAAACCGGATTATGGACGCTCGCCTGTTCGGTCAGTCGCACGTGATGCACGACCGTCCGATGATTCCATACGGTGCCCGCGATCGACGTGCCCACCGCCCCGCAGAAAATGCGCGCGAAATTCGACAACCCCGCCGCTGCGGGAATCCGTTCGGGCGGCAAGCCGGAAAGAATGATCGACACGAGGGGCACGAACCAGAGCACGGTCGGAATACCTTGCAGCAAGGTCGGTATGACGAGATGCCACGCATCGACCGTACTCAGATACTGCGTGCGCATGAAGAACACACCGGACAGTCCCATGAACGCGACCGTCACGAGAACGCGGGCATCGAATAACTGTAAAAGTCGCCCGATAAAAGGCGAAAGCAATACCGTGAAAATGCCCACCGGCGCGGTGACGAGGCCGGCGTCATAAGCGCGATAGCCGAGATACTCCTGCATCCATTGCGGCAGCAGAACGAGGTTGCCGAAGTAGAGCGCGTAGGAAACGGAAATGGCTATGGTGCCGCTGCTGAAATTGCGCAATGCGAAGAGCCTCAAGTCGACGACCGGATGCGCCTCCGTCAACTCCCACACGAGAAAGAACGCGAAGCTGACGAGGGCGATCAGCCCCAGCGCAACGATGAAGGGCGAAGCGAACCAGTCGAGGTCCCTGCCCTTGTCGAGCATCACCTGAAGCGAGCCCACCCACACCACGAGCAACGCAAGGCCGACCGTATCGATGGGCAGTTTCTTCGTCGGCGTCTCGCGCTTGCGATAGATGATCCACGTGGCGCCCGCCGCAATGAAGCCGACCGGAATGTTCACGTAGAAGATCCACGACCAGCTGTAGTTGTCGGTGATCCAGCCGCCTAGCACCGGTCCTGCGATCGGACCGACCGTGGCGGTCATCGCCCAGAGCGCCAGCGCCATGTTGGCGCGCGCCTTCGGATAAGAACTCAGCAGCACGGCCTGGGACAAGGGAATGAGCGGCCCGGCCACGAGGCCCTGCAAGATCCGCGCGCCCAGCAGGAAAGGCAGGTCAGGCGCGATGCCGCAAAGCCATGAAGCGAACACGAACATCAGAATCGCGCCGACGAACAGGCGGATCTGGCCGATCTGCTGCGTAAGCCAGCCCGTCAATGGAATGGATACGGCATTCGCGGCCGCGAAGATCGTGATGACCCACGTTCCCTCATCGACCGATACGCCGAGGTTTCCCGAGAGATTCGGCACGGCGACGTTCGCAATCGACGTATCGAGGACGGTCATGAAGGTCGCAAGCGCCACCACGATGGTGGCAATCACGAGCTGGCCGCCCTGCAACGGCGGATGCGGGACGGGTGCTGCGGGAGACGGCGATCCCTGCGTCATGACTGCGGTTCGGGGTTGATTGTTGTAAGCAAAAGCGGTTCTTCAGCAGGGCGCGTCCTCGAAACGAGCGATTCAACCCGCTCGTCTCGCGCGCGCCGCAACTGTCGATGACGTGAGAATAGCGGAGCTCGCTGCTTTATTAAACGCCTATTTCATAAATTCGCTTAGGTGATTACTTCGCAGAAGGGTTATCCCCTAGGCGAAGCGGATTGACACAGATCATCAACAAACACACACTGTGATCACAGATCACGGAATAACTTCGACTCTCTAGCCGATGCCCGTGGCGCGGATCAACGCATCAACATGCGCAAGATGCAAAAAGCGCGAAATGGGCCGTGCGAGCAAGAACAGCAACGCCTATCACCATCGCCCACGCTTCGAAAAGCTGACCAAATAACAATCGTCCCACAGGAGCCAACCACATGGATTACCTCAAACTGCTCGCCCCGCCCGCCGGATTGCGCGTGCTGATTACCGGCGGCGCGTCGGGCATCGGTTTGACGATCGCGCAGGCGTTCGTGTCCACGGGCGCGCGCGTGCATGTATGCGATGTCGACGCCAGAGCCATCGATGCCCTATCGACTCATGCGACCGTATCGCCGTCGATCACCGGTACTCGCGCCGACGTATCGAATAAAGCCGACGTCGCGCGCGTGTTCGACGACGCGAAGCGCGAACTCGGCGGCCTCGATGTGCTGATTAACAATGCGGGCATCGCGGGACCGACGGGCGGCATCGACGAGATCGAGTCGGACGACTGGGAACGCACCATCGACATCAATCTGAATAGCCATTACTACTTTTCGAGCCAGGCCGTGCCGATGCTGCGCGAAGCAAATGGCGGCGGCGTGATCGTTTTCATGTCGTCGGTCGCAGGACGTCTCGGCTATGGATTCCGCACGCCCTATTCCGCGACCAAATGGGCGATCGTGGGCCTCGCGAAGAGTCTCGCCATTGAACTCGGCGCGGACAACATTCGCGTGAATGCGGTGCAGCCGGGCATCGTCAAGGGGCCGCGCATGGAAGGCGTGATCGCCGCGCGCGCGAAGCAACTGAACATCAGCTATCAGGAAATGGAAGCGCGTTATCTGGAGAAAATTTCGCTGCGCCGCATGGTGACGCAAGAGGAGATCGCCGCCAGCGTGCTGTTTCTGAGCTCGCCAGCAGGCAGCGCGATTTCCGGTCAGGCGCTGTCCGTCTGCGGCAACGTCGAAACGCTCTGAATATCGCTTCAAACAAGTACGAGAGGAGATCGAACACCATGGCAAGCAAACGCAAAGTCATCATCACCTGTGCGCCGACGGGCGCCATCCACACGCCTTCCATGTCGCCGTATCTGCCGGTCACGCCGGATCAGATCGCCGATGCCGCGCTCGCCGCCGCACGCGAAGGCGCATCGATTCTTCATTTGCACGCGCGCGATCCCGAGGACGGCCGGCCGACGCAAGACCCCGCGGTTTTCGAACGCTTTTTACCGCGCATCAAGGCGGAAACGAACGCGGTCATCAATCTCACGACAGGCGGCAGCCCGCATATGACGGTCGCCGAGCGCCTCAAGCCCGCGCATCATTTTCAGCCGGAAGTGGCATCGCTGAACATGGGATCGATGAACTTCGGGCTGTATCCGATGCTCGACCGTTTCAAGGACCTGAAGCACGACTGGGAACGTCAGCATCTGGAGAAGAGTCGCGATCTCGTATTCAAGAACACCTTCGCGGATATCGAGTACATCCTGAGCTCGTGCACGGCGAACGGCACGCGCTTCGAGTTCGAGTGCTATGACACCTCGCATCTCTACAACCTCGCGCATTTCGTCGATCGCGGGCTTGTGAAAGGGCCGTTCTTCGTGCAGACCGTGTTCGGACTGCTGGGCGGCATAGGCGCGCACCCGGAAGATCTGGCGCATATGAAGCGAACCGCCGATCGCCTTTTCGGTTCGGACTATGTGTGGTCCATTCTCGGCGCGGGGCGCAATCAGATTCCGCTCGCGTCCATCGGCGCGGCGCAAGGAGCGAACGTGCGCGTTGGCCTTGAGGATTCGCTGTGGATCGGTCCTGGCCAGCTTGCCGAATCGAGCGCGCAGCAAGTGCGCCAGATTCGCCAGGTGATCGAAGGCTTGTCGCTCGACATCGCGACGCCCGCCGAAGCGCGTCAGATGCTCGCGCTCAAGGGCCACGACAACGTGAACTTCTGAAGACCGCACCGAAGCAAGCGGACGCGCGCCAAGCGACGTCCGCGCCATGACAACGAAAAGATACACGGAGACAAGTCATGAAAGCCTACCTATCTCGCCGCGACGCTTCACCTCGTCGTCCATGCGCGCCCTGCTCTTCCAATCCGTCCTGACGCCGGGAGTCATCATGTCCACGCCCAGTTCTTCGCGTAACTCAACACATGCGTCACCCCATGCGTCGCTGAACGCGCTGCTGTTTCGCAAGCTCATGCCGCTGCTCGTGATTTCGTATGTGATCAGCTTTCTGGATCGCACCAACATCGCGCTTGCCAAGCATACGATGAGCATCGATCTTGGCCTGTCATCCGCCGCCTATGGGCTAGGCGCGGGGCTGTTCTTTCTCACGTATGCCGCTTTCGAGATCCCGAGCAATCTCGTGATGCATCGTGTCGGCGCGCGCTTCTGGATCACGCGCATCATGGTGACATGGGGCGTGCTCTCGGTGGCGATGGCCTTCGTGCGCGGCGAGACCTCGTTCTATGTGATGCGTCTTCTGCTCGGCGTGGCCGAAGCGGGACTGTTTCCCGGCGTGATGCTGTATCTGACTTACTGGTTCGGACGCGAGGATCGCGCGCGCGCCACCGGCTACTTCCTGCTCGGCGTGTGCGTGGCCAACATCGTCGGCGGCCCGCTTGGCGGTGCGCTGCTGGAAATGGATGGCGTGCTCGGTTTTCACGGCTGGCAATGGCTGTTCATGGTCGAAGGCGCGCCTGCCGTGCTGCTCGCGATCGTCGTGTGGAAGATATTGCCCGACCGGCCGACGCGCGCTTCGTGGTTACCGCGCGAGGAAGCGCTGGCGCTGGAGCGTCGTCTTGCCGCCGAACAGGAAGCCATCGGTACGGGTCACGGCGGTCATACGTTTCGCGCGGCGCTGGCGGACAGACAGATTTGGCTCTCGATCTTCGTCTACTTTTGCCATCAGTTGACCATCTATACGGTCATCTTCTTTTTGCCGGGCATTATCGGATCTTCGGGGCACTTCTCGCCATTCGTCGTCGGCGTGCTGACGTCCACCCCGTGGGTCGCCGCCGCACTCGGCGCCGCCCTTTTGCCGCGCTTCGCGAGCAATTCATCGCGCAGCCGCCGCATGCTCGTGGGCGGCCTGCTGATCATGGCCGCGGGCATGCTGGTCGCCGCCTATTCGACGCCCGTCATCGGCTTTCTCGGCGTGTGCGTGTCCGCTTCGATGTTCTTCGTGGTTCAGTCGATCATCTTCACGTTCCCGTCTTCGCGGCTTTCAGGCAGCGCGCTTGCGGGCGGACTCGGGCTCGTCAACACGTGCGGGTTGCTCGGCGGCTTCGTCGGGCCCACGGTCATGGGGATCATCGAGCAATCGACCGGCAAGGCGATGAACGGGCTGGTGTGTCTTGCTGTCGCGCTGATTGTCGCGGCAATGTGCAGTGTGCGGTTGCGGCACGGCCATGAAACACGCAAGACGAGCGATGCGGATCGACGGGCGACGAACGCGGCTTGAACGATTGATGGTTTTCCTGGATGCGAATCGCCGAGCGGGCTTGTTAAATCCGCTCGCCGATGGCACGGTTAACTTCGGCTCGTCAGGGACATGTATCGGGCACACCGTTGAACATGGCGATGAGCGACCGGAGCAAAACGCGTCGCCTCAACCAAGATTGCAATCATCGCCAACTACGACACTGCGGATGCATCTCGCCGTCATTCAACGCCATTCGCCACGGCATCAGTCGTCTTTCCCGCGAGCGACGTCACCGGAAAAGTGCGCGCCGACAAGCTCACGCGCCGCTTCCCACAACTGCGGCGATCCGCGTGCAATCACAGGCCCGTACCGCTCCACGACCTGTTGCTCGTTCACGCCGTTCTCCGTCCACGTGCCTCCGCCAGTCAAGGTATTGATCAGCAACGGCTGCAGCCGATCGAGCGATTTGGCGAAGATCGCCTCCGGTGTCTCAGCCGCCTCGAATTCCATCCATAGTTTGCGCAGTTCGCGCCCTTGATCGTCGGGCAATAACCCGAAGATTCGCTCCGCGGCCCGTTGCTCCGATTGCTCGATCGACGCGGAATCCGCGCCTGGCGCGTGCAGCGGATGATCGCCGGCATCGATCTCGACGATGTCATGCACGAGCAGCAGTTTGATGACATGAAAACTGTCGACCTCCTTCGCGCAATCCGAAAGCACCAGCGCGAACATGGCCAGATGCCACGAGTGCTCCGCCGAATTCTCCCTGCGGCTGCGGTCGATGAGCGGCGACTGCCGCATAACCGATTTCAGCTTGTCCAGTTCGATGAGAAACCCGAAGCGCCTCGAGAGCGGCTCGACCTCTTTGTCTTGGTTCAAATTCACTCTCCCGGAAGACGGTTGCACACGAGGAGAAGTCTACCGCTCGTCCTAACCTCCTCGCGCCGCGTGCACGAACCGCCGCACCTTGTCTTCATCGACGGGATTCCACCACACGCCGCCCACCTTCAGCGAACTCGCGACGATCACCGCATCCACGACCGACAAAATCTCCGCGACGTTGTGTTCCGTGCAGCCGCTGCCCACCAAAAGCGGAAGCCTGGTCGCGGCGCGAATCTGCCGAAGATAATCGAGGCTCGCGACATCGCCCGTGCGCTGGCCGGTGGCGATGATCGCATCGGCATCGAAGAATTCGACATCGCGCACGAGTTCCTCGAGCGCACGATCCGCGACGATTGCATGCGCGCCGTGCTTCACGTGCGCGTCCGCAAACACGCGGATGCCTTCCGCGCGCAACCGCGCACGATATCGCAAGGCCCGCGCCGCCTCGCCTTCGATGATGCCTTCATTGGCCACATAAGCATTCGCCCACTGATTGACGCGCACGAACGCGGCATTGCTCGCGGCCGCGATGGCGAGCGCCGGCACCGAAGCGTTGGCAAGCACGTTGATGCCGATAGGCAGGCCCGTCTCGCGCGCAATCCGGTCCGCGCCCACGGCCATGAACGCCGATGTTTCCGGTCCGATGTCATCTGGTTTTGCGAACGGCACGTCGCCATGATTTTCGACGATGAGACCATCGACGCCGCCTGCTGCATACGCGCGGGCATCGGCAAGAGCGGTTTCGTATAGCGTCTCGCTCGCGCGTCCGTCGTAGCGCGGCGCGCCGGGAAACGCCGGGCAGTGAATCACGCCTATGACCACGCCGCGCGGGCGGCCGAAAATATGCGCGATGCTGTCGGTGCGTCCGCGTCCAACCTCGTGTCCGGTGTCCATGAGAATCCTGTCGAAGTATCGGTCAGATGAAGCGCGCGAGTTCGAGCATGCGCGCACGATCCGGAAAACTCGCCTGCGTGCCGTGCCGGCCGACCACATAGGCGGCAACGGCCATTGCGCGAGGCAGGATGTTGCGCATACGATGGCCGTGCGCGAGCCCAGCCGCGAGCATGCCGCAGAGTGCATCGCCTGCGCCGACCGTGTCCACGGCAATGACTTCAGATGCGGGCATCTGCTCGATGCCGCCGTGCGCGCCGCACCAGACGACGCCGCCCGCGCCGAGCGTGACCAGCACGTCGGTCGCGCCTGCCGCGTGCAGTGCGAGCGCCGCGCGGCGTGCATCGGCGTCGCCCGACAGCATTTCGGCCTCGACGCTGTTGACGACGAGCACATCGACATCGGGCAGCAGCGCGTTGACCTCGAATTGCACCGGTCCCGGATTCAGAAGCGTATGCCGCCCGCCGCGACGCGCCGCGCGCAACCACGTCGCCGTCACCGTGCGCGCCAGATTGCCTTGCAGCACGATCCAGTCGCCCGGCGCGCTCACGGCGTCCAGCAACGCGGCATCCGGTGCGTAGCCGCTGGCGGCTTCGTTGCGCGTGACGATGGTGTTTTCACCGGCAGCATCGACGGTGACAATGGAAAGGTCCGTCGGGCAATCGAGATGTTCAACGTGCCGCGTATCCATGCCTTCCTCACCGAGCATGGCGACGATGCGCGCGCCGTCGGCATCGCGTCCGACAGCCGCAAGCAACGTCACCTGCGCGCCCGCGCGTGCAGCGATCACCGCCTGATTCGCGCCCTTGCCGCCGAAGTCCAGCGTGCTGCCAAGCGCAATCGACGTCTCGCCGGGCTTCGGCAACGAAGCCACGCGCAGCGTCATGTCCATCGCCGCGTTGCCGATCACGCAGACGCGCGCGCTGCTCATGATGGTGCCATCCGGTAGCCGAACATTGCTCGATACGAGCCGAGCGCCTCACGCGGGCGAGCGTCGCGGCAAGCCGCGCATGCCGCGCGCGCGAGGTCGAGGTCGAGGTCGAGGTCGAGGTCGAGGTCGAGGTCGAGGTCGAGGTCGAGGTCGAGGTCGGCGATACTGAAATACATCATGCCGCGCGCGCCTCGGTCAGCCAGTCGAGACACTGCCGCCAAAGCCGCCCATAACCGTCCCACGCGGAGAACTCGGGCGGCAGCCAGTGCACGGACATGTCGCTTGTCCAGGCAAGCGTGCGGCCCTCGCCATACTGCCCCGCCACGAGCAACGGATGGCCCGTGTCCGGCACGGTTGCGATGAGCGTCGCACCTGGCTTCAACTCGACTTCGTTGTAGCCGAGCAGATGCGGCCATTGCATGCCGAGGCCCTCTATCACCGGATGCCGCGCGACGATACTCGGCGTGAACCCCTCGGGCACTTCCACGCGGTCGTCCCACGCGAGGCACTTCACGGGCAGCACGTCCTCGACGGGCGTATTGCGAAAGCGCGCACTGCCGTTGATGCCTTGAAAGCTCAGATAGCCACCGATCATCATGAGACCGCCGCCTGCCTCCACATACTCGCGCAACAACTTCAGGCGGTTCGGCGTGCGCTTGCTGTGCACCCACGTATCCGGATGCAGCAAGAGCGTATTCGCGCCGATGTCGGAAAGAATGATCGCGTCATACTCCTTGAGCCCTTCGAGCGTCGTGGGAAATCGCGTCTGCGCGTCGTGACTCGGCATGTGCGTGACCGCGTACCCGGCGCTGTCCTTGAAGAGCGCGAGAAACTGCTCGGAGCCGGTGTGATACGTCACCGACGCGAACAGATCGAAACCCTTCACATGGGTTGCCGTGCTGGTCCACGACTCTCCGGCGAGCAGGACTTTCTTCGTCATTCTCAATCTCCTTGAACGCGACGGCTCGTCACGCCAGATGCCGCCTTCGAGAACACGCGAGCGGGATTGGTCACGAGCATGGTTTCGATCTGCGCGTCGCTCACGCCGTGGCGTCTGAGTCTCGGCACGAAGTGTTCGAGGATATAGCCGTAGCCGAAGCCGCCGTAACGCGTGAGCATCATCTTGAGGAACACGTCCTGCGAGAGCAGCAGATTGCCGATGAACCCCGCATCGATGAGCGCGCGGATAGCGCGCGCGTTCTCTTCATCGGACGGCGATTGCGCGGCTTCGTCGGCGTAGTAGTAGTCCATGCCGATCATGTCGTATTCGAGCCACGCACCGCGCCGCGCGATGGAATGCTGATACTCGATATCCGCGTGGCTCGGGTTCATGTGACAAAGCACCGTATGCGCGAGATCGGCGCCCTCGCGCTCGACGATATCGAGCACGCGATGTCCATGCCGCACCCATCCCGGCAGATGCACCGAAAGCGGCACGCGCGTGGCGGCGCTCGCGCGAGCCGCCGCGCGCAGCGACTTCTCTTCTTCCGCCGTGAACGCCGCCGACACGCCGATTTCGCCGATGAGCCCCGCGATCACATCTGGCTTGCGCTCGGCGCCGCCCACGTCGAAGATCATCTGCTTGGCGAGTTCGTCGATGGAACGCTCGCGCACGTACGCCGGATGCGAAGGCTCCAGATAAAAGCCCGTCGACATGACGATGTTGAGCCCCGTGCGCCGCGAAATGCGCTGCAGCGCGAGCGGATCGCGGCCAATGCCGAGGTTGGTCGGATCGACCACCGTCTGGCCACCCAATTCGCGGAACTTCATCAGTTCCTCGGTGGCGGCATCGGCATCGAATAGCTGGCAGTTGTCGCGGTTCATGAGCGGATTCATGCGCAGCGCGCCCAAAATGCCGACATGCACCTTCTGCTCGCCGATATGCCGCTCGCCGCAACAGGCGGGCGCGACCCATTTGCCGGAGGCATCGACCAGAATATGCTCGTGCATCAGCGTGATGCCCATTTGCTCGACCGGTAGCGGACCGAGCACCGTCATCACGTGGCCGCTGCCGACACCTATGGGCAGCGTCGCCGGATGACCGAATACGGGTTTCGTCGACATCATGCTCAGCCCTTCTTTCCACGCCGGGCGGAAAAGATGCGCGTGTTCAGCCAGATCGCGAACAGCATGATGGCCCCCTGGATGATCTGCGTATAGAACGGCGACACGTGAACCAGAATCAGCCCGTTACCGAGCACGGCAATGGTCAGCGCGCCGAGGAGCGTTCCCAGAATGGTGCCGCGGCCGCCGAACAGATTGGTGCTGCCGAGCACGACCGCCGCGATCACCGCGAGCTCGAAGCCGACGCCCTGATTCGACGAACCGCTCCCGAGCCGCGCGGTCGTAATGAGCCCGGCGAGCCCCGCCGCGATCCCGCTCAGCACATACACCTTGATGATGACGCCGCGTGTATCGACGCCCGCGCGCCGCACGCCTTCCGCGTTCGTGCCGATCCCGATGATGTAGCGCCCGAAGCGCGTATGACGCAGGACGACCCATCCGGCGAGCATCACGGCCACCGCGATCACGGCGGGCAGCGGAAGTCCCAGGAACCACTCGCGGCCGAGCGCGACGAACCAGCCGTTGCCATCCACGGGCACGGAATAGCCTTGCGTGATGAGAAGCGCCGCACCGCGCACGATCGACAACGTGCCAAGCGTGACGATGAACGCGGGCATGCCCGCGATCGCGATGAAGTAGCCGTTCGCGAGCCCGATGACCCCGCCGAGCACAAGGCCGCCGATCAGAACGAGCGTATCCGGCATGCCCGCGTGCAAAGCGATGGCCGCGAGCGCGCCGACGAACGCGAGCGTCGAGCCCACCGAAAGGTCGATGCCCGCGGTGGTGATGACAAGCGTCATCGTCGTGGCGACGATCAGCAACGGCGCACTCTGACGCAGCACGTTCAGGAGATTGCCGGTGGTGAGAAAAGTGTCGGTGGCGATGCTGAACGCCACGACGCAGATCGCGAAGAAGGCCGCGATGCTCGCGACGCCCGCACGATGGCCCAGCCGGTGCGACAGCGAAAGCGCGCGCCGTGCGGAAGATTCGGAGGACACGGTGGTACCCATGATCAATGTTCGGCGTGTGGACGCGCGGAGCGCGCGTTGAATTTGTGCCCGACGATCAGATCGACGATCTCCTGCAGATTCGTCTCGCCGATAGGCCGGTCCGCGATGGCGGTGCCTTCGTACATCACCGTGATGCGGTCGCAGACCAGAAACAGATCCTGCAGCCGATGACTGATGAGAATCACGCTCACGCCGCGCGCGCTTACGGTTCGCACGACATCGAGCACCGCTTCGACCTCCGCGACGGCGAGCGCGGCAGTCGGCTCGTCCATGATGAGCACTTTCGGATCGAAC
This sequence comes from Caballeronia sp. TF1N1, assembly GCF_022878925.1. Lineage (NCBI taxonomy): Bacteria > Pseudomonadati > Pseudomonadota > Betaproteobacteria > Burkholderiales > Burkholderiaceae > Caballeronia > Caballeronia sp. TF1N1. The sequence goes on along the minus strand of NZ_CP084633.1, from coordinate 37,312 downwards.
GAAACCGCGCGCGAAATGGCGATGGCTTGACGCTGTCCGCCCGACAGATTTTCCACGTCGAGTTTCGTGTCCGGAATGCGGATGCCGAGCCCGTCCAGCATGGAACGTGCATCGCGATGCATCTTCGCGTGATCGAGAATCGGCATGCCGAGCACGCGGCGCATGGGCTCGCGGCCGAGAAACAGATTGCCCGCGACATCGACCGTATCGCACAAGGACAGGTCCTGATAGACCATCTCGATGCGATGCGTGCGGGCATCGCCCGGATTGTCGAAATGGACCGTCTTGCCGTCGATCTCGATCGATCCGCTGTCGGGCACGACCGCACCCGACAGCACTTTCGACAGCGTCGATTTACCCGCGCCGTTGTCACCGACGAGGCCCAGCACTTCGCCCGGCGCGACATCGAGATTCACGCCGCGCAGCGACTGTATCGCGCCGTATTGCTTGGTGATGCCGCGCATCCGCACACGCAGCGGCGCGCCTGTGTCCACACTCGACATGAGGCTCTCCCGGTTTGGACGCGGCCTACTTGAACACGCTGCGATACTTCGCCACGTTCGCCTTGGTGACGATGGTCACCGGAACGGAGATGTTCTTCTCGACCGGTTGCTTCGCGATCAGCTTGAGCGCGGCGTTGACGGCCGCCTTGCCTTCGCCTTCCGGGTCCTGCTGCACCACGGCCACGACAAAGCCCTGATCGATGCCCTTGATGGCCTGCGCGCTCAGATCCCAGCCGAAAATCTTGACGCGATCCGTCGCGCTTTGCGCCGACACGGCGGCCACGAGACCGATCAAGGCCGGTTCGCCGGTTGCATAAACGACCTGCATGTTCGGGTTGCCGGAGATGAGATTTTCGGCGGCCGTCTGCGCCTGATCCTGCACGTTCTGGCCATCGACCGTGGACACGATCTTCGCATTGGGCGCGCCCGCGAGTCCGGCCTTGAAGCCGTCCAGACGCACGTTCTGAATGTACGAATTCAGCGCGCCAACCACGCCCACGCTTGCCTTGCCGCCAAGCGACTTCTTGACGTAATCGGCCGTGTAAGTGCCGATGTCCTTGCCGACCTTGAGATTGTCGACACCGACTTGCACGTCGTTATCGCCGTTCACGATAGCGTCGATGGTGACGACCGGAATGCCGGCCTTCTTTGCTTCGGCAATCGCCGGCTTGATCCCGTTCACGTCGATGGCGACCACGAGAAGCGCATCCACCTTCTGCTGGATGTATGTCTCGATGGCGTTGTTCTGCGCGTTCGGGTCATTGTTCGAATTGAAGATGGCGAGGTCCGCACCCGCGGCCTTCGCGGCCTTTTGCGCGCCCTCATCCATCTGGGTGAAGAAGAGCGCTTCCTGATTGATCTGGACCAGCGCGATTTTCTTCTTGTCGGCGGCGTGCGCGCCGCCCGATAGTGCAATCAGCGATCCGGCGGACATCACGGCGACCGCGGACATGATCCGGCGTGACAGCATGGCGTTCATCACAGCTCCTCCATCGCAAAGGCGCAGAACGAGCGACTCGTCGGCTGGTCCTGGCATGGTTGAAACTTCAGAGGGCGCGGATGAAAACGCGCCGCTTTGTAAACCGGTTTACTTAGGCTACGGCCGTCGCCCCTTTCATGTCAACCGGTCAAAATTAGAATTTGCGTGGAGTGGCGTTGACGCTGAGTTCAGCGCGAACGTGGCGGCGCGACGGACGCGCGTTCGATCAGACTCACGGGCAGCCGCCGCACGGTGGACGGTCCGCCGCCCGAGAGACGCGCAAGCAGCAACTCGACGCCCGTGCGGCCGAGATCGCGCGCGGACTGCCGAAGCGTCGTGATGGGCGGCATCAGCAGGCTCGCAAACTCCATGTCGTCAAAGCCGACGATCGACATATCGCGCGGCACGTCGATACGTCGATCGCGCAGCGCTTCGAGCAGGCCGACCGCGAGGTAATCGCTCGCCGCGAAAATCGCCGTGGGCGGCGACGGCAGCGCAAGCAGACGGCCGAGCGCCGTCGCGCCGAACTCGCGCTCGTACGAGCCGAAACAAACGAGCGTTTCATCGAATTCGATCTTCGCCTGCGCCAACGCCCGTCGATACCCTTCGCAACGCTCCTGCACGGTGAAAAGACCGAGCGGGCCGCTGATATGAGCAATACGCCGATGCCCCGCCTCGATCAGATGCTGCGTGGCGAGATAGCCGCCCTGCACGTTATCGACGAGCACTTTGGGCACGTCCGCGCCGGGCACGTCTTCATCGATCACGACGATATTGCCGCGCGTGCCGATGAGCGTGCGCAGCGTGCCGTCGTCGGGACGGTTGGAGACGAGGATCAGGCCGTCGAGATGCTGGATGTCGAGCCAGCCGACATACAGCGATTCGCGAGCGAACTGGTTGCGCGTGATGCACAAGGACAGACCGTAGCCATGTTCGGAAGCGGCCAGCTCGACTTCGTCGGCGATCTCCGCGAAGAAAGGATTCGCCACGTCCGGCATGGCCAAGCCGATAGTCTCGCTGCTGCCGAGGCTCAGGCGCCGAGCAAGGCTGTTTTGCCGGTACTTCAACGCCGCGATGGCGGCGTCGATGCGTTCGGCTGTGTCCGGCGGCAACGCGAGGCTGCCGTTCAGGTAGCGCGATACGGTCGCCTTCGAGACCTTGGCATGTTCCGCCACTTCGCGAATCGTGGACACTTTGGGCACAGCGCGTTCCGGCTTGGAAAAGCCTGAGTGTAGCCTCGTTCTCGCGCAAGCCGTCATCGAGGCATCGCGAACGCGCGCTTGTGCGCCTTATTCCTGCTTGGCGGAAAGCGCCGCATACGCGCCGTCTTGCGTATCCCAGCCGCCGCCGAGCGCCTTGTACAACGCGACGAGATTCGTCGATACCGTCGCGGTGCTGTCGACCCATTGCTGCTCGGCGGTGAGCAACGCCTTTTGTGCCGTCAACACGTCGAGGTAGTTCGACAGGCCACGAATGTAGCGCTTGTTTGCAATGTCGAGCGCGCGTTTGGAAGCCTGCACGCTTGCCTCCAGGCGATCGCGGCGGCGCTGCTCGGCGGCGAATCCCGTCAGCGCGTCATCCACTTCCTGGAATGCCGACAGCACGGTCTTGCGGTACGTGATCGCCGCTTCCTGTTGCTGAGCTTCCCGCAACGCGAGCGTCGCACGCAAGCGGCCACCCTCGAAGATGGGAAGCGAAAGACTCGGCCCCGCACTGTAGCTGCGCGCGCCCCAACTACCGAGATTCGTGAATTGCGTGGCCTGAATGGCGACGCTTCCCGACAGCGTGATCTTGGGGAAAAAGTCCGCCTTCGCCGCGCCGATGCTCGCCGTTGCCGCATGAAGCTGCGCCTCCGCCTCGCGGATATCCGGCCGCCGATGCGCCAGTTCCGATGAAAGCCCGACCGGCACGCGCGGCGGCGCCATCGGCACGGCGGATGGCGGCGACAGCTTCGCCGCAAGCGCTTGCGGATACTCGCCAAGCAGCACGCCGATGGCATTGATCAGCTTCGCTTCCTGCTGCTCTTCCTGCGGAATATCCGCGGCATTCGATTCGGCCTGGCTCTGCGCATTGGCGACATCGAGATCGGTAGCGAGTCCATGCTTCGCGCGCTCCTCCGTGAGTTGCACGGTACGCTCTGCAAACGCCAGATTCTCTCGCGTAATACGCAGCTTTTCCTGCGTCCCACGCAGATTCAGATAATCGCGCGCGACTTCGGCGGCGGTCGAGACGATCGCATCGTGCCGCGCCTCGTTCTGCGCTTCGACCGTGGCGCTCGCGCTTTCCGTCGTGCGTCGCACGCGGCCCCAGAGGTCGAGTTCCCACGATGCATCGAAACCATACTGATACAAATTGAACGGCGGCAGTGCGTTTTGCGCCGCGCTCGACGTCGGGACACCGCCTTGCCGTCCGCCGAGCCCGTTCGTATCCGTGGCCGATGACCCGCCGCCGCCCAGCAAGCCGATGACGCCATCGGCGCTCTGCAGCTCGCGCGTGTAGGAAGCGTTGCCGTTCAGCGTCGGAAGCTCGTCGGCCTTCGTCTGGCCAAGCTGCGCACGCGACTCCAGGAGCCGCGCCGCCGCGACCTTGATGTCGAGATTGCTGTCCATCGCGCGCGTGACGAGCTCGGTCAGCACGGGATCGCCGAAGCTGTTCCACCATTGCGGATCGACAGGTTCGGGCACCGCGACCGACCGGTTAGCCTCGCTCGTGGACTGCGTTTCGGGCCACGGCGCCGGTGTCTGCAATGCAGGACGCTGAAAATTCGGGCCGACCGTGCAGGCCGACAGGAAAGCGACAAACGGAATCCATCGATAATCAATGCGCATTGACTTGTGCCCCCTTCGGCAGCTTCGGCAACAAGATACAGACGGGACACAGCACGAGTGATATGACGCCGAGCATGATGAACACGTCGAGATAACTCATGACGGACGCCTGTTGCTCGACCCGTCCGGCGATGGAGCCGAGCGCATTCACGAAGCCGTTATACGGCGTGATGTGCTCGGCGAGCCGTGCATGATGAAACTGATCGCGCCACGCCAGTTGCGTCGTCACGAGCGACACGCCGAAGCTGCCGCCGAGATTGCGCATCATGTTGATGAGCGCGGATGCGTTGTTGTTCTCTTCCGGCGGAATACCGATGAACTGCACGGTCGAAAGCGGAATAAAGAGGAACGGCAGCCAGATGACCTGATAAAGCCGCGACAACGAGACGTCCCAGAAGCCGATGTTCAGATCGAGACCCGCCGAATGCAGTAACGCGACGCCCGTGCCCGCAAGCGACATCATCACGAGCCATTTGGGCTGGAACACGCGCCCGGTCACGATGCCCGCCACGGGCATGAAGAACAACGTGACGAGACCACCCAAGCCAAGTGTGAGGCCGGCGTTGGTGGCATCGTAGCCAAGTAATTCCTGCGTAAATTGCGGCAGAATCTGCGTCGTGCTGTTGATGATGAACCCGAACGCGAACATGACGCCGCAACTGATGGCGAATGCGCGCGACTTGAAAAGCCGCAAGTTCACGATTGGTTGCGCGGTCGTCAGTTCACGAATGACCAGCGCCACCAATGCGACGCATGCAACCGCCGCGAACGAGCAGATGAAGTTCGACGAGAACCCGTCCTCGCGCTCGAATTTATCCAGCACGATCTGCAGGCAGCCGAAGCCGACCGCCACCAGAAAGAAGCCGAGATAGTCGATGCGCAAGCCTCGGTCGAGCAGCGCGCGACGCTCTTGCTGAACGGGCTTGCTGTCGCTTACGAACATCCACGTCAGGACGAGCGACACCATCCCCACCGGCAGGTTGATGAGGAACACCCAGTGCCACGAATAGTTCTCGGTGATCCAGCCGCCAAGCATCGGTCCGATGGCGGGTGCCGTGACGACCGTAAAGCCATACAGCGCAAACGCCATTGCGCGCTTGTCCGGTGTGAACGTGTCCGCGAAAATGCTCTGCTCGACCGGCGCGAGACCGCCGCCGCCCAGTCCTTGCAGCACGCGAAAGACGATCATCATCGGCAGCGAGGTGGCGAAGCCGCACGCCACCGAACTGACCGTGAACAGGAACACGCAGATCATGTAGAAGCGCTTGCGCCCGATCACGTTCGCAAGCCATCCGCTGATAGGCAAGACGATTGCGTTGCTCACCAGGTAGCTCGTCGTGATGTACGTGCTCTGGTCGAGACTCGCACCGAGTCCGCCCGCGATATGCCTGAGCGCCACGTTCGCGATGGTCGTGTCGAGCACTTCCATGAAGGTGGCAATCGACACGATGACCGCGATGAGCCACGGATTGAAGGGCCCCGCCGCCGACCTCGGCAATGCTGCGTGCGTAGCGGCCATGTCAACGTACCGTCACGCGCGGACTGACGGAGAGACCCGGCGCGAGCGGCATGTTGCGCCAGTCGTCGCCATCGAAGACGATCTTCACGGGCAGACGCTGCACCACTTTCACGTAATTGCCCGTGGCGTTTTCCGCAGGCAGGCTGCTGAACACTGAGCCCGTACCGCGTTGCAGACTCTCGACATGCGCATGGAGAACCTTGTCCGGATAAGCATCCACGGTGACATCCACGGGTTGTCCCACGTTCATGTGAACGAGCTGCGTTTCCTTGAAGTTCGCGGTGACCCACATCTCGTCGGGCACCACTGCAACGAGCGCCTGTCCGGGCGTCACGTAGTTGCCAAGGTTCACGGTGCGGCGCGTCACCTTCCCTGCCTGCGGTGCGACGACTTCCGTGTAGCTCAATTGCAGCTTCGCGTTATCGACATCCGCATGCGTCTGACGCACCGATGCCTGAGCGGCGTCGATCTTGGTACGTTGCGACGCGACCTGCGCTTCGCCCGCCTGAACGGCCTGCTTCGCGCTATCGAGCCTCGCGAGCGCGCTCTTGGTGGTCGCCTGACTCTGTTCGAGTTGCTGACGCGTGATGGCGGCCGGGTCCGTGCCCGTATAGCGCGCGAGATCCTGTTGCGCCTGCAGTAGATCGGCCTGCGCGACGCGCACCTGCGCGGTCTGCTGCGCGAGATTGGCTTGCTGATACAGCAGGTCGGCATGCGCCTGCGCAACTTGCGCAACGGCATTGGCTTCCTGTGCCTCGGCTTGTTCGAGCTTCACTTCGAAGTCGCGTGGATCGATGCGCAAGAGCGGCTGATTCTTTTCGACGTGCTGGTTGTCCGCCACCAGCAATTCGATCACGCGACCGTTCACCTGCGATGCAATCTGGCTTTGATTGCTGTCGATGAACGCGTCGTCGGTACTCTCGTAGTGCCGGCTATGGAGCCAGTACGCAACGCCTCCAGCCACACAAATCAGTAATACCGTTCCGCCGATGATGGCATTCATGCGCTTGCGCTTCGGGCTCATCGGCTTGGACGTTTCCTCGCCCGGCTTCTTGTCGGCTTGCTCGCGGTCGCCTTCTCCGGCATCGCCGGAGGGCTTGCTATCTTCGCTTTCACTTCCGGCCATTGCACTCTCCCAACCAATATTGAGATGCATTCTACAATAGAACGGAACGGTATCGTTCTTTTTTTAAGAAGCGGCGTCTGTGTTAATCTTGCGCTGGAGATTTATGCAAGGATCAGCCGTGAAACGCACGATGAAAGATGGCAACGGACATGCTTCCCTATGCCCCATAGGAGCCATGTTCTCGCGCAAGAAAGGCCGTCCGTCCAACGCGATGGCAGGCGATGTGGAAGAGCGCATTCTGGACGCGGCGAGTACCGTCTTTCTGCAGCAGGGTTTCGCTGGAGCGTCGCTGGAGCGCATCGCCGAGGCGGCTGGCGCAGGCAAGGCAACGTTGTACAGTCGGTATCCGAGCAAGGAAGCGCTCTTCGCCGAAGTGGTCAAACGAAATTGCGAGCGGTGCTTGCGTCCCGTGTTCGAGGCGCCGCAATCCTCTGCTCTCGTCGAGCAACTCGAAGGGGTGACGCGCGCACTCGTCACACGCTTGCTCGACGACGAGGTGATCGGGTTGATCAGAGTGGTGGTAGCGGACGCGCCGCGATTTCCGTCGCTGGCGAAAATGACACGCGAGGCGGGGCGCCTGCGCGGCATCGATGCGGTCGCGAGCTTGATGGCGGAACATTCGCAAATTGCGCGCGACGCCAGTACGCGCGCTGCCATCAAGCGCAATGCGTTGATCATCGCTACTCAGATGCTCGATGCAATCGTTCCGCCCATGCTCATGAGAGCATTGATGGATGAAAACCTCGATGATCTTCGCAATGAGATCCGCTCGCACGTCAAGCGGACTATCGCTGTATTCGTCGCGGCGGGTGCGCTGAATGCGTTTTTATAGAGGCACGCAGTAGTCGCTCGACCCCTGCTTTGCATCGACGAGCAACTTCCACACGACTTCAAGCGGCGCCTTTATATGTCATTGAGCGCACGGATAGCCGACCTTCCCCGGTCATACGGCTTGGGTCCGATGACAAGATCGTACATTGGCTCATTGCTCCTTCTTGAACAGGTCCTGAAAGATCAACGCCGCCCAATGCTTGTCACGGGCCTGTACGAGTTGACCGCCTTCGGCGAGCTTGCCGAGACTGACCGGCGCATAACCGAGCCGTTCGACGAGCGCCGCGACGGTTGCATTGGCGCCCTCATCATCGCTCGATAAAAAGAGCACTCGGCGTCCCGCTGAAGTCGCGGGTTCCTGCACGAGCACGCGCGCGGGCAGATGGTTGAACGCCTTGACCAAACGCGCGCCTGGCAGCGCCTTCGCCACGACCGCCGAGGAAGGCAGATCGTCCAGTTCGTTTAGCGGCACGCCATAGGCATTGGTGGCGTCGATGACGACTTTGCCTTGCCAGCTAGCCATAGCCTTGGCGACATCGCGATGCGCCCAGAACGGAACCGCGAGAATGATCACGTCGGCCTTGAGCGCGTCCTGCAACGTCATAGGTACGATCTTGTCGCCTAGCTCTTGCGCGATAGGTGCGATGGATTCCGGCCCGCGCGTGTTCGCGATGCCTGCCGTGATGCCGCTGCGAGCGAATTGACGGGCAATAGCGGCGCCTACGCTACCGGTCCCGATGATCGAATAAGTCATGAGAAATCCTTTTTGGTTGGTCATGAGTACGTCGTGCTTGTGTGGATCGTGGCAGTGCGTGAACGATCTGGGAATACGGCATATCGAGATACAATCCATCACGCTCGGAGATGGATAGCCGCCATGCTCGATGGAATATCGCTGGACCAACTCAGAACCTTTATCGCCGCCGTGGATGAGGGCAGCTTTTCGGCGGCGGCGCGAAAACTCAATCGCGTTCAGTCGGCGGTGAGTGGCTGGGTCGGAGGATTGGAAGATCAAACGGGCGTCATTCTTTTCGAGCGCTCTGGACGATTCCCGAAGCTCACGCCAGAGGGCGCGTTGTTGCTCGCGGACGCTCGCAATATCGTCGCCGGGGTGGATGCGTTGAAGGCGCGTGCGAGGCTCATGACATCGGGCGTGGAAGCCGAACTCTCGGTAGTGGTCGACGTTTTCTTCCCGACTGACGTGATCAGTGCAGTCGCAAAGGCCTTCGCCGAGCAGTTTCCACTGACGCCGCTACGTCTCTTCGTCGAAGGACTGGGAGCGGCTTATCTACCCGTTCTCGACGGCCGATGCAGTCTCGGCATACTACCGCCGCTGCCGCAGGCATTTTCATCGCTGACGAGCGAGCGGCTCGGCGACGTGCCCGTGGTCGCGGTGGCTTCGGCGCAGCATCCGCTTGCAGCCATCGGTCGCCGAATAACACGGCGTGAGCTTGGCCGCCACGTTCAACTGGTGCTGACCGACAGATCCGATCTCACGGCAGGTCGCGACTTCGGCGTGGCCTCCGCTTCGACCTGGCGCTTGGCAGACTTGTCCACCAAATACGCGTTTTTAAAGGACTGCGTGGGCTGGGGAGGCATGCCTTTGCATATGGTCGAAAAAGACATCGCCGCAGGGACGCTGGTTGTTCTCGATACGGACGAGATGCCGCCCAGCGGCTGGCTTTTGACGATGTCCATCTTTCAGCAGCCTTCGCAGCCGCCCGGACCGGCAGGCAAATGGTTCATCGAACGATTGAAGACTCAGTGGCAAAGTTGATGGTTCAAACGGCCGCTCGGGCTGTCAACGAGTCGCCTGGTAAGCGCTGCCAGTTCCGCAATCCGTGCTGACCGTACGGATCACACGCCCGGCCTGCATCAACGTGATGCTGACGTTGCAAGCCTCCCCTTTCGCCGATGACACGGCAAGCGTCGAGACCGCTCGGCTCTCGCCGCCGCGCAAATGCAAACTGCCCGACTGCGACACGTTCGACGTGCCTGACGCTCCCGACTTGAGCACGTGCAAGTCGTAGTCGAGGCCGGTGTCGTACACGCTGACAACGTACGGGACGACGCGGATCGAACCGTTGGCGGAAGTGACATCGAAGGACACGGCGACATCGGAGAACGCGATCATGATCGGCTCCTTCAAGGCAAAGCGCGTCTGAATGGAAAAGCACCCGGCGTGGTGGCTATGAATATCGACCGGCACCACGCGGGGTGAAGGAGAGCATCGATCAAACGGCCGGGGGCTCGGCCGTTCGAGTCGAACACACACAACAATCTTTACTACGCCCCTTAGTGCTGAGCGATCGTCGTCGAGTTGTGGATGCCTGTTTGCGTCACGGTGGCGATGTTGCCTGAACCGGCTTGCGTGACCGATGCGTAATTGCTTCCGCCAACTTGCGTCGATGCAATGCGGTTGCCGCTGCCCGATTGCGACGAGTACAACTCGTTGCTCACGCCATCTTGCGATGCCAGCAGCGTTTCTTCCATCCCCGCCTGATACGCCACCGCATTGTTGCCGCTGCCATGCTGGAGCAGATCGAGCTTCGAGCCGAATGCGCCGACTTGCGAAAGGCCCGCCGTGTTGACGGCCGTGCCAGTCGAAACCTGCGTCGACGTGATCTCGTTGCCGCTGCCGTTTTGCTGCAACGTGCTGACATTGTTCACGCCTGAGCCACTTTGCGACACGGTCGCGCTCGAACCTGCTTCGCTCACTTGCGAAACCGAGGCGTGACTCTTTGCGCCCATCTGCGACACCGTGACGTTGCCGCCTAGCGCAAGCATCGTCGAGACGGCCGCGTCGTTATTCGAGCCGGTCTGCGAGATGGAAGTCAGGTTGGCCGCCGACAAAGTCTGTGCGACGTTTGCCGTGTTGCTCGGACCGGTTTGCAGAATCTGCGTCGTGTTGCCGAGCGCGCCGAGTTGCGAGACCGTTGCCGTCTCCAGCGAGCCATGCTGCGCGATGTTCGTGGCGTTGTCGTAGCCGAGCGTCTGAGAGACCGTTGCGTTGCCGCTGGCACCATCTTGCTGCACATTCGTGTTGTTACCCGACGACGAAGCCTGGCCCACCGATGCCACGCCGAGCGCACCGGTCTGGCTGATGATCGTCGTGTTATCCGAACCGACATTCTGCGCAACGCTCGCCGAATTCACACCGGTCTGATAAATCGAAGTCGTGTTGCCGGTGCCATTGTTCGAGTTCACGTTGGCGGTCGAACCACTCACGAAGCCGGTCTGCGTGATGTTGATCTTGTTCTGCACTTCGCCCGTCTGCACGACTGACGCCTTGGCTGCGGTCAGCACACCGCTCTGATCGATGTTCGTCGCATTGCCCGCACCGCCGCTCGTATTGACCGATGCGTTGTTCAGCACACTCGACTGGTTGATCACAACTTTGTTGTCGCGTGAGCTCGATTCGGTGACACTCGCGCGGTTGCCGGCCGCGATAAGGCCGCCCTGCTGCGATATTGCGACGTTATCGCCGTTCGTGTCCTTCTGGTCAACCAATGCATTGTTGTATGTACCGGTCGTGGTCACGGTGACGGTGTTGTTGATGGCTTCGGCGAACACGCTCGACGAGGCCAGTGCCAGAAACCCCATTGCAACGACGGATGCTTTGATCTTCATGATTGGTCAACCCCTTATATGAACCAGTGAACGATGGTTTCGTGTTTGTGCTTTTGCTTTCATTTCAGTGGTCCGGCCTGCTTGGCATTTTCATGGTGTGCACTTGCCGCCTTTCCCCTGCTGCTGCCGCTACTTCACTCGTCATTTCATCGAATGGCTGCTCCTTGATTCCTTGCTCGTTGTTGTATGCTTATCGGGCGATCACCAACGCCTTTGCTCCGTTACCCGTTTGCTGGACCTGAATGCCGCTGCCGGCGCCTCCTTGAATGATGGTTGCCTGATTACCGTTGCCGCGTTGCGCTACCGATGCGTCGTTGCGAGACCCGTATTGCGTAACCGACGCGTAATCGCTATTGCCTCGTTGCGTCACGCTGGCCGTGTTGTATGACCCCGATTGCACGCCGACATACTGATTGCCGTTACCTGACTGCACCAGCGACTGCCAGTTCTGCGTCCCGGTTTGCTGCGACGCCGCCACGTTCGCCACGCCAATCTGATTGATGGTGATCGCGTTGACGCCGGTTTGCCGGGCCTGCACCGTGTTCGCTGAACCCGTCTGATTCACCGTCGCGCTTTGGCGGCTCACCGTGAAAGCCGGCTCCCCTGCACCGAAATCCGAGATGAAGGACAGGTCAGCGGCACTCGCGGTCGACGCAACAATCATAAGCATTCCGTATATTTTATTAGCGATCGACTTCTTGATTATTCGGTTCTTCATTTACGGCTCCTGATGCGAGGTAATAATCGCGTGCGCCGGAATCAACCGCCCGACGATGCCTTTTCCGGTTCGACCTTCGTCGGGTCATACGAGGTGTTGACCTTGTCCATATCCGCGACGTAGTTCTGGTTTTCCTGCAGATAACGCTGAACTGTCTGGTCGTACCAGTCCTTGTCGTCCTTGAGCGCCCAAGTCTGGTTCTTCAGTCCCTGCACGATCAGATGAACCACTGCGGATTCGATCGCTTCCTTGACGCATAACTGCGCCGGCTCATTGCGCGTCAAGCCTGCTTCAGCCTGGAGCAGATCCTTGAAGCCAACGAACTTGTAGACGCCGACATCCACTTGATACGAGTAGATGGTTTTGGTCGTCGAGACGCTATTCAGGATTTGCCCGTTGCGTATATCGACGGTGCGTAAGTTCACGGTCACCTGATCCACGCGATATTGCTGCGAGCCGCTGATCCCGAGATACGCCACGCCCGCGCCGCCGGTCTTCACATTCGAGTCGTACGCCACGATCCCGCCTTCGAGGATGATGCTGGCCGGCGCCAACGCGCCGATCTGCGGAATGACGCGGTTCTTGTCGTCCGGTGTTTCGAGCGCGCGCATGATCTTGCGTTCGGTCAGCAGGTCCTGAAGATTTTCGCGCTCGACCGGCGTGAACCAGCCGGAATCGCGCATGGCGGCAACGAGGAACGACGCTCCACCTTGCGTAACCTGCGATGAAAACGAACTGTCGGGCGACGGCTTGTACTGACCGGTCAGATCACGAAAGCCATAGACGGCAGCGAGCACGCGGCCCTTGGGCGGCGGCAGATGCACGAGGTCGCGGGTCACGCGCGTGGGCGGCGTGAGCGTCGCGTTGCCCGCCACATTCTGCGGCGATACCGCGCAGCCTGAGAGCGTGAGCACGGCGGCGCTGACGAGCGCGAGCGTTGCCCGGAGTGCGAATCGGTTCATGATATTCCCCGTGTCTTACTGTTTCTTGTTGGTGTCGATCTGGATGACGGCTGGTCGCAGCCCTCGCTCCAGCATTTGGCGTAGGCTGCGTTACTGGCCGCCGCTCACCACGAAAGTCGTTGAAGCACCCGAGGTCTTGTCGGTCGTCGTCACTTGCAGATTGCCGTTCGCTATCTGCGCGATGTTGATCGAGAAGTTGCCCGTGTTGATGGTGCCTGGCTTGAGCGATCCATCCGTGCCCACGATCGAACTCGTCACCGAACTCGCCACGCGTGACAGAATGGCCTGCTGCAACTGACTGTTGAATTGATCGAGCGTGGACTGCGAACTGGTCAGGCTCGCCAGACTCGGGTCCTGATGCTTGTTCTGTGCGGTCGCCTGATCCATGAGAACAGGACCGTTCGCGGGATTCCCGCCGAAGGTCGGATTGATGGGCTCGTACACCAGCGGCGATGCATACGCTCCGCCAATCAGTCCCGCGTTGGCTATAGCGGTAAGCAGTATCCGCGTGAAGGTCTTTTGGTTAGTCATCCCGATTTCCTCGAACTCTCTTTTATCGTTTGAATGCTGTCTTTGTCTTTCTGCTACCGTATGCCGCGACTTACATTTCATCCGATGCGAGATCGGCTTCATGAAACAGCAGGCGCGATATATCCGCCTGCAGCACTGTCTGCAACGCGCTCGCCGCCGCGCTTTCGGCAATAGGCCGCACGTTCGCCCGGGCAATAGGCAAGAACGCCTGAAACACACGACGCTGATCGTATTCGACCCAGACCAGACTGCCGTATCTTGCAGAGGGACGCTCATGGACCGACACGTTATAGCGTTCGCTCATCGGCATCTGCGTCCATGCCTGAGCAAAAAAGTTATAGAAGTCTTCGCCTACCAGCGTCACCGCGTCGTTGGTAACGATCCCGCCAAGCGTATCCACGAGTGGAGATCTGGCATCCGGCTTGGCGGGCAATGTGTTGCTGCCCGTGATCGTCGACTGGCGGCTGACCGTCGCACTGTCGGTGAGTGCAGGCGACGCCGTTTGCGGCCGGACCCTCGTAAGCGGACTCGGCGTCGGCGGGTTCGGCAGCGTGACGAGCGCACGTGCTTCATTACCCGAAGCGGAGCCATGAGCGCTCGACGGCGAATCGGCGTCCTGCGCGCCGTGAGCATACGCCGCGTTATCGACCATGTTGCCGAGTAGCGCGGCCGTGGTCACGAACGTCATCGACGCGACCCAGAACTGCGGCATGCGCCACGCGTCCTTTGTCGAGATCCTGTTTGCATCGCCATCGTGTCGCATACAAGCCTCTCGTCGTCATTCCTGCAGACTTCGTTTGGCCGAAGCGATGCAGTGGTATGGAACGCATTCTGGCGGATGGCGATGGCGGATGTCGATGGGTCAAATGAACACCTCTCGCTGCCATGAAACTTCCGCGACTCGTGTCGCGGGGAACACGTTACGGTGTTACGAGAACGCACGTGCGGCGGGCGTTTGAGACGCTCGTTCGTTTGCGGCGATTGCCCTTAGAAGCCGCTGCGCAAACGTTAGCGGCCAAAGGCGAGACGTTCGTGATTGAAACAGTTTTGGTCCGCCTGGTTCAAATTCTGGCGGATTTCAACTAGCAGTGAGCGGCTTGTTGGAGACCTCTTGTCCAACAAGGCTTCGCAGAATTTGGCATACAAATTGCCTCTGCCTGGTCGATGCAAAAGTGCCAACGTGATGGCTCCAAAGCCGGCCTAAAAAAACACCGAAGGGGATGAAATGCTGGAATGTATTGTGGCATCGGAGATGAACGTCGCGGTTTCGATCAACGCGCAGGAAGCGATGTCGGACGCTCGGACGGTCAAGGCCGTCGCGCTCGAAAGCAGCGATGCCGCAACGCTGGTCGATTATCTGTTCAACGAAGAGACCACGGTCGTCGCCGTCGATGCCGATCTGAACGTCATGTGCAAGATGTCGAACGCGTTGGCCCTACTTGGCGACCAGGGTGGTCTTGCTATCCGCGATGGACAGCTCATGCATCTGAACGCGAAGGCCTACGAAGGACTCAAGTCGAGCGTGGCGAAGACGCTGGCTTGCGGTCAGTGCAGCACGATCGTCGTGACTGGAGCTTGGGGACATGCGTGGCATATGGTGATCACGCGCGCGGACGATCTTGTGCTTTCCTCACGGCCGCGAGCGGTATTGCGCATTGAGCGCCGTCATATTTTTCGCCGGCCGGAGGTAGCGACACTCCAAAGTGTGTTGGGCTTATCGCAGGCTGAAGCGCGGATGCTGCGCGAGTTGATCTGCGGTCACAGCGTCAATGAATGCGCAGCGATTCTTGACGTGTCGATTGCGACCGTACGTAAGCACCTTGCCGCAACGCTCAAGAAAACGTCCTGCTCGCGTCAGTCGGAATTGATGCGGCTAGCGAGCATCGTGACGTGACGTGCGACCTGGTGAACGTTGACCATCGGTTGAATGGGAACGGGTCTCAACGCTTACCGAACAAGAAAAGAAAGAGCCCGAAGGCCCTTTCTGACTCGCTTTACTTCGGGTGACTTGCAATGAAACTCTTGACTGCGGTGAAGGCAGGCTTTTGCGTCTTGCCATCGCTCGTCATGAGACCGTATGCGCCTTCGCTGTCGTCGTACATTTCGAAAGCCTGAATCGACTGGATGTTGTACTTTGCCGCGTTGTTGTAAAACTGCTGCATCATCAAGCTGCCGGTGAAGTACGACGCGATTGCCGAGTACGTACCGTAGGTCGGACGCACACCGTACTCGTTGATCCAGACCGGTTTGCCAAACGAGTTCAGCACGCCGAGGATGTCATGGCAACCTGTGTTGCCGCAAGCGTGGGTCATGTCGCCCTGGTCCGAGTACCAGTGCCATGCCGTGATGTCCCAGCTGACAGTCGGGTGACCATGCGTGCCGTCCGGCTGCGAGCCGTCCGCAAGCATCTGAAAGAACGCGGTGTGCTTCCACGTGCCGTCGACGATGATCTTCGCCGAGCTATTGACCGACTTCACGCCCGCGATCATGCCGCGAATCAACCCGCGCGCGACTGTGAACGGCTGATTGCTGTAATGGTTCCAGACGTTGCCGTCGTAGTTGCCAGAGAGCGTGTTTGCTTCGAGCTCATTGCCGACTTCGTAGTACGTGTAGTTGTACGTCTGCGCCGTCTGCTGGCCCATCGTGTAGCCCGCGTTATAGGCGGCCTGCTCGCTGTTGTAGTTCAGGCCCAGCAGCATCACCGGATAAACCTGTACGCCGCCTGCCGCAAACTGCTTTGCGACCGTGGCGAGAACCTTCGCCGATGCCTGGCTGTACACGTCGTTACGGTAAATCTTCACACCGAGATTTTGGAGTTGCGAAAGCTGCGTTGCGTACGACGTGGTGTCATACGCGCCGCCGTTCGTGATGTGGCCGTTTGCGCCGTAGAAGATGGAACTGGTGGTTGCGGCCTTTTCGGTCGATTGCGGCGTGGCGGCGGACTTGTCGACTGCGGCATCGACTGCGCTTTCGCCGCCGCCACCGCAAGCTGCTAGCAACGTGGAAGCGACCAGAGCAGTGGCAAGCGCTGCGGCTTTAGTTTTCGACAGAACTTTCAGGAAATGGGAAGACTGATTTTCATTCATGTTAGTTTGCATAACTAATTGCCGGGCTAGCGCCCGCACATGTTTAAAAGGTTGCCGGCACTTTCCGCCGACAGCTAGCACACAGTTCGCTAGTTGCGAGGTTCGCCGTAGCACCACGTCGACTTCGCGACGAGTCACGGCTTTCCGCGGCTTGCTTTGTACTCAGCACGTAAGCAAACGATTGCTTTCGACTGCAGGAACTGCCGATCGAAGCTTCCGAACGTAAGACACAAGAAACCGCGTTAGATGTAGCAACTATTACCGTATTCGGCTGTGCGAATTCTTGCTTAGAGCAAGATGTGCCGAATCGGTGAGAACGGAAGCAAGGTTATCGTCTTATGAGATGACTGTAAATGTGAAATTAAGAAAAAAATGCGTTAAGTTTTCCTGACAGTGAAACATATACCGATTGATATGAAGTTTCTATTTCGAAAGGATGGCGGCGGTTTCAGGGGTACAAAAATTGGACACAGTTGGTCTTAAAGGCGTTGTGCGACATTGCGCAATCGTTGGATCGACGCGTAGCCCGTTAGAACGGTAGCGAGCGCACAGGGCGTAGGCGCTAGCGTCGAGTCGCGAGACGTTGCCATGTGTGATGGAATCGACGCGACAGGCCGACGAGTTTGCTAGCGCAAGCTGCTTAGAGGATCGCTAAAGACAGCGACCCCTATCGCACTTCTTAGGGGAAGAAATTCGGCCGGGCCATTTGCGAAAGCCGGTAATCTCAGGCTCTCAACCGCCCGCAACGGCTAGAGCGTTACTCTAGAAGCAAAGCGCAATGCCCCCTGTCATCCCGATGCTCGAAAGCTGGGTAACAAAGTTGACTAAGCGATACTTCTTAGCGACCTCTCGATACCATCGCGAAGCGTCGTGATGGCAAAAGGCAAAGTGGAATCGCATGCGCTATGCATGCTGAATGGATAACCCGCCTTAAAGGGCCGTTCGAGGCTCGACATGCAGGGAGCGCAATCCTCGGGAAACCGGTGAACATCGCTGCAAACGTGATATCTCGTCATGCAAACGCGATGCCGGAGTTCTCTCCCGGCCGGGTGCGCCTGAATCGTTGGGGCGCCGCCTTCCTGCGACCCGATCACGAATCGGTGAGGATGCGAGAACTCCGCCACGCTCATCAAAGCCCGAATTCACTGCCACCGCAGATACGGCTCACCAAAGCCTGCGGCCATGACCGGACCCCACGAGGTGCCGCTATCGAACAACATGCCAACGATTAGCGGCACACGGCGTGATGAACAAAGCGTCGGCCGTGATTTAATGCCGTCGTCTCCCGCAAGGAGCTTAACGCCGACGCGCATTCGATCGCGTCGAGTCACAAATCCGGCGCGACGATTGATAATGCTCTGATTCGGATTCCCAACTATTCAATTCCGCTTCATTGGCACGGCTGCTTTGTGCGCTCGCTTCGGGAACTGCTGAGAGGATGAGTTCCAACATAGTGCACGCCGGATCAGGATTCAACCGAAGTCGCCGTCGAGGCTCGACGCAATCAGCCTGATTCATCGCCGCCAATATTAATAAGCCGCCTCGCGGTTTAAACTTGCGCTCGCCGCTTCGCGACGTAGGATCGCGAACCGAACATCAGCTTCTTCCACGGTGCACAAAGATGAGCCGAATGCAAAGCGTTGTCGACGTACATGTCCTGTTCAAGAACGACAATAACGAATATCTCTTCATCCAGCGCGCAAGTACTGGCCATAGAGACGGTCAGTATTCGCTGGTCGCCGGTCATCTCGAACCTGGGGAATCCATCGAGGAATGCGCGATCCGCGAGTCGAAGGAAGAAGCCGGCGTGAGCATCGCGCCAGGTTCATTCGACTTCACGTTGGTGATGCGACGCGATTCGGAACAGAACCGAATAAGCTTCTTTCTGACATGTCGTTCTTGGGAAGGCGTCCTTGCGAACATGGAGCCGCACAAGTGTTCTGCGTTTGTTTGGGCGCCGCTGGACCATCCGCCTGAGCCGACCGTCGACTACTTAGCCCATGCGCTTGAAAATATTCGCAACGGCGTGATACTGGCTGATTTCAAGCCTTGATTCAGCGTGCTAAAGTCGGCGGTGTCTCAGCCGGATTCACGAGGCGCCAAGTCAACGCTGCCGACAACAACATGAACAATGCAGCCACGACGAACAGCGCTTGATACCCTTTGGCGAAGCTAATCGCACCGAGTGCATGCAACGCGGCATCGCTCCAGCCTGGCAAGGTTGCGCTCTGAAGATGCCCTGCAGTGATATCCACTACGAGATGAAGGCGCTGCTGCGAATCGACGGAAGGCATCGAATTCGTAATGACATTTTGGACACGCGCAAACATCACCGCGCCGAGCATTGCGATTCCGATGACGAGTCCGGTAAAACGGGTCGTGCCCGACACACCCGACGCCATGCCGGATCGCTCCTTTGGGATCACGGTCATCGAAACCTTGGTCGTCTCGCCGTTGAGCATGCCCGCGCCGATGCCCGTCACGACCATGCCTACGATGAGAGGCGCATAAGCAAGCATGGTCACGACCGCCGCGAAACAGACGAGCCCGATGCACACCGTAAGCAACCCGAGCGTAAGCAACGCGCGCCCTGTCAGGCGATGCGCGAGATGACGCGACACGAGACGCGGCACGATAAAGAGTGGCCCGACCATCGGCAGCATCATGAGACCCGCGCTCGCCGATGTCGCGCCGAGACCGCTTTGCAGAAAGATCGGCACGAACGTCAGCATCGTGAGCATGCCGATGGAAAACGCAAACTGCGCGAGCGTCGCACCGAGAAACGTCCGATTGCGGAAGTACGATAGATCGAGCATCGGCCGCGTCTGACGTCGCTCGACAATGACGAACAACACGAACAGCACGCCAGCGCCCAAGAATTCAGCAATGATCCAGCGATCATGCCAGCCGCGCCGATTGCCTTCGATAAGCGCAAGCGTCGTTAGAAAGAGCGCCGTTCCGAAGCATGCGACGCCTGGCAGGTCGAGTCGCATCGAGTGCGGATCGCGCGACGATTCGATCACACGCAAGATCAATGCAAGCAATACGACGCCTATCGGCACGTTGACATAGAACGCCCATTGCCAGCCGAACGCCTGCGTGATCAGTCCACCGACCACCGGACCGCTCGCGATCCCGATGCCCACTACGGTGCCCCAAAACGCGAACGCTCGCGCCCGTGCTTCGCCGTGGAATGCGTGCGACAAGGTGGCGAGTGCGGCGCTCAATTGCATGGCCGCACCGGCGCCTTGCAACGCGCGCGCGGCTATCAACATCGGCAAGTTCCACGCGGACCCGCATAGCAGCGATGCGAAGGTGAACAACATCAGCCCTGTAACGAGCAAGCGCTTGCGTCCGAAGCGGTCGGCGAGCGCGCCTGCTGGCATCAACAGCGACGCGAAGCTCAACATGTACGCCGTGATCACCCACTCGATGCCCGCGAAATCCGCATGCAGCGAGCGCGCAATGGAGGGCAGCGACACCGACACGATGTTCGCATCGAGTTGCAGCATGAAGGACGGCGCCGAGGTGCAGATGAGCACGAGCCACTCATGCCGCTTCGTCGCGGCGTCCGGTCTGCTTGCGAGTGAGCGATCCATGCGGCGCGCTCCTCAAACCGCGTATTGCGCTACGCCGTTGCCGAACGACCAGTTCTCTTTCTTCACTTCGACCAGATTGATGAAGACGTTCTCAGGTCGTATGCCCGGCGCTGTCGAAAGTCCCTCGGCAATTGCGCGGTAGAGCGCTTTCTTTTGATCGGTGCTACGTCCTTCGTTCCACGTGATCTGGATGATGACGAGGTCGTCGTCGCGCGCAATGCCAAGATACGTCGGATCGAACATGAAGTTGGCGTCTTCATGCTCGTTGATGACCTGGAAGCGGTCGTTCTGTGGCACACCGACACTGAGCATCGCTTCATAAACGACGAGGCCGATCTTCTGGCGATAGTCGGCATCCTTTCCCTTCTTCAAGTCGATACGAACAAACGGCATGATGGAGCTCCATTTGATGAGGACCGGTGCGGCAAATTATCAGCATATGCTTGCAATCTGTCAATTGCCTGCATATGCTGATAATGGAATAATGACTCTGCAGGAAACTTCGCAGAGGAATGAGTGATGGCAACGAAAATGGCGGCAAAGAATGTGAATCGCGGGCGACCCGGTTGCAGTTGCACCGCACTGCGCAAGGCCACGCGACGTATTTCACAACTCTATGACGCGGCAATATCGCCAAGCGGCCTGAAAATCACGCAGCGCGCGGTGCTCGCTCAGATCGGGCGATCGGAGCCGACCAACGTCGGCAAGCTCGCTGCAGCGCTGGTAATGGATTCGGGCGCGCTCGCGCATACGCTTAAGCCGCTTGAGCGTGACGGCTTCATCTCACTCGAGGTGAACCCTGACGACAGGCGGCATAAATCGATTGGTCTCACGCCCGAAGGACGCGAGAAGCTCGCTGAATCCGACGTTCTGTGGCGCAAGGCGCAAGCTATCTTCGATTCATCATTGGGCCGCGCCGAAGCCGAAGCACTGCGCGGCGTGCTGGACAAGCTCTTATCGGATGAATTTGCGGAGCGCTTCGAAAAGGACATGCAACGCTAGCGGATAAACGCTAACCAGGGAGACGCCCTATGCCGACTTACCTCGTATCTGTCACGGACGGACTGCTTTCCGATGACGCGAAAGCAAACATCGCGCGCGAAATCACCCGAGCGCATAGTCAAGCCACGGGTGCGCAAACTTTCTTCGCGCAGGTCATGTTCAGCGCGATTTCACGAGGCGCTCATTTCATGGGCGGTAAGCGGATCGATACGAATCAGATCTTCGTGCATGGACACATTCGCGCAGGAAGAACGCCTGAGCAAAAGGCCAGGTTGCTTGCCGATATCGTGGAATCCCTTCATCGAATCTCGAAGTTGGAAAAGCGTTTTTTATGGGTTTATCTCTCCGAGTTGCCGCCTGCGAACATGATCGAATACGGACAAGTCTTGCCTCAGCCTGGAACTGAACAACAGTGGCTTGACGGGCTGCCGGAGGCAGATCGCGCCTATTTGCTAGGGCTTGCGGGCACACAGGACTGATCGTCGACTCACGCTCTTCGATTATGTTGGCGGGTCATACGAAGTTATTGCCTGCGACTTGCCTCAAGAATCATTCACGCTCGTCGATACGGACGGGGATGCTATCTAAAACTTCGATCGACCTAAACGTATGACGATAGCATTCCCCACCGCCATTACCAACGTCGAGCAGCGCGCTTAAGAATTGCTAAGAAGCAATCGAGGTCCTTAAGAAGGCGCCCCAAGGCATTCCCGCTTATTCCAAATCAATCTGCAATACGCTTGAAACTGACGTAGTAATCTTCAGTGTAATAGCAGTCGTTAGTCTGTTTGCGCTGTCCACCGCACACGATGCGTCGTTGCCCGCGATCCGTCGCGCCCGGCGTGCGCACGGTATAGGCGCGGTAGTAGCCACGCGGATGTTGCGGCAGCATTGCGGCGCTATTGCGGAACATGACACCGTCTTCGGCGAAGGGGAACGGACCACCGGCCTTGATCAGACGCAGTGTCTCAGTCGCCTCGCCTGGCAATTGCGCTTTGGTGATAGCGGTGACGGCGGCTGGCGCGCTGTGTTCCTGCGTGGCCGATGCGGCTTGCGTACCGCTCGCGACCTGTCCTGGCTGGGCTGGCGCCTGACTCGCTGATGCGCCCGCATCTGGAGTCGCGCTTCGCGATCCGTCTTTGTTGCATGCGCAGAGGATTGCGCTCAAGGTAAAAATGCAGCAGAAAGCCAGAGTTCGCTTCACGAAGTTGTTGTCCCCGGATTGACCAGCATTCGATTACTGCAAGCGGTTCAAGAATAGCGCTAGTAGCAGCCTGAGGCAATGTTCGCGCGTGGTCGACGAAACCGCACCAACGATGCTTTAAGAACTCAACCAGGAAGCGCAAACGAAAACGGCCTAAAGGCGCAGGTATCGCGCCTTTAAGCCGCACTTTGAATACTCCGTCACCTCGTTCGATCGTTTCAACCCTGAACCACTGCCGAACGAAGCGAATCCGACACCCTAAAGCTTAGGGCTTCGGTGCCGACGACGGGATCGGGGCAGCCTTCGTCGTGTTCTTGTGATGCTTGCGGTGATGCTTTTTAGTCTTGGTTCCACTTGCGAGCTGCGCGGCGTCGGCCGTCGTGGCAGCCGGAGCTGCAGGGGCTACGGCAGGCGCCGAAGCTTGTGCGAATACACCAACGGAAAACAAAGCGGCGATCGATGCGGCAACAAGTTGCTTTTTCATGGCGGTCAGGCCCTTCGTGGTTGTTTAACAGTGTCGCGGCTTAAGTACCGCGAGTACTTGCTTAACGCCTCGCCACGCTGTGTGTTGACACGCATCGAAAAAAAATTTCCGGTCCTTGTTGGAAGACATCCCTGACAAGCCAGCTACTTAATCTCCTTCAATGTTGTAAGGTCTACCACGCCATTCTGACTGGTAAACGCAGGGCCATGCCCTGTGCTACTTCCTTGCGACACCCCGCTAATGCAATGGTCCGCGCTGTCATAAGTCTTTAACGTGCCGTTGTCTTCGATTAAAAGTCGCTTCGCATCCGCAAAGAAGGCGTAGCGCAGACCGTTCTGTGCACCACTCGTTTGCGGCTCGCCGAGATTGTCCGGCCACCAATGTTCCATCGGCTTCATGGGCTCCATCGGTTGCATCGGCGTCATGGGTTTCATGGGCTTCATCGGTTCCATCGTGTTCCTTGTGGGCTGAGCGCTGGTTTGAAGGTCAGACGACGTTCACTGTCAGCAACACGCGTACCGCCTTTCATTCATTCACGACGCGGGCGCTTTAGCCTCCAAGGAACTGCACCGCATTGTTGCAGAGCCAATCCTCGCGAACCTGATCCGCCATTCCAAGCGCATCGAACTCCTGCAAAGCCTTATCGACCGGCATCATCGGAAACGCGGACCCGAAGATCATGCGCTTCTTAAGCACTGTCTTGCCGTATTGCAAAAGCGGCTCGTAACCCGAGTGCGCGGTGGCAAGTAGCTTCGGCCGCACAGCCACGGTGCCTATCCATACATTCGGATGCCGCCACGCCACCGCAAGCAGTTCATGCACCCACGGCCATCCCGGCGGCGAAGCGCATACCCGCAACGCGGGCAACGACATCATCACGCGGTCGAGCGCGGCAGGATGGCCATGCATCATCGAGGTATGCGTCGAGAAGTTCGTGCCGCAATGAATATTCACCGGCACGTCCAATTCGACACATTTGCGATAAAGCGGAAACAGCAAGGGATCGTCGATAGCCAACTTATGCTCGAAGCCCTGCACATTCAACCCACGCAGACCGAGTTCGCGCACCGCCGTCTCGAACTCCGCGACCGCCGCATCGCCTTTATGCGGATCGACGCCTGCAAAGCCGATGTAGCGCTCGCCATGCGTGTGACAAAACGCAGCCACGTGGTCGTTCGCTATCTTCACGCCGAACGTGCTGGTGAGATCGCGCGCCTTCAACACGACATGTCGCGCTTTCAGTCGCTCGTAAGTCGCGAGATAGTCGTCGAGTGGATCGACACCATTCGCACTCGCGACTTGACGCTCCGTACCCTCGTACACGCGCCGATAATTCGCCAGATGAGTGACAGGACCGTCGAACTGCAACGACGGAGGACGGCTCGAAAAGTCCACGAACATGGGCAGCTCCGGCAAGCGTCTGGCGTTACCGCCAACGCGACTCCTGACGATCGAAGGTATCGACGAACGGATCGGTTGTCTCGGCAATCAGGCGTTTTTTCGCGATCTTGCGCGAAGGCGTACGCGGAAAATCGCCGACGATATATTGCAGATAACGCGGCACCTTGAACGACGCGAGATGCAGCGCGCAATGCTCGAACACCGCCGCGGGCGGAACGTCGCTATGCGTGAGTCCTTCGCGCAACTTGAGGTACGCCTTCACTTCCTCGCGACGCAGCGGATCGGGCACCGGCACGACTGCGGCTTCATCGATCGCATCCATGCTGCGTAGAACGGTCTCGACTTCGGTTGCCGAGACATTCTCGCCCGAGCGCTTGATCATCTCCTTGATGCGTCCCACGATGAAATAAAAGCCCTTTGCATCGCGTCGAAACAGATCGCCCGTGCGAAACCAGTCGCCATCGAAACTCTCGGCGTTGGCCTCTGGACGCTTGTAGTAGCCCCATAAAATGCCGCGCCCGCGAATCCAGAGTTCACCGACTTCATCTATATCGGCGATACTGCCGTCATCGCGACGAACCTGCAGTTCACGAAACGGGGCAGGCAGACCGCAAGTGCGTTCGAGCGCCTCTTCATGGGCCCACGCGGGCACGAGTGCGCCCGTTCCTACTTCGGTCATGCCGAAGCCTTCGCGGGCAATCACGTTGAAGCGCGCCTGCACTTCTTCGCGCGCGCTTCTGGTCCATCCGTAGATGCTCACATACTTCAGGCATACATCGGCGTCGCGTTCGCTCTGTGGATGCGCGCTCAAGGCAGGCTCGGGAAAGATGCAGTAGTGAATCCGATAATCGATGAGCCACGACATGAAGCGCGTGAGGCTCATGCGCTCGGCAATGTACGCGGTGCCGCCGAGCTTAAGCGTCATCAGGAACTGCCACATCGGGTCCATGTAGAAGAACGGCGCCCAGATCAACACGTTCTCGATGCCCGCTTCCGGCCCGCGCCTGTTACGCGCCGCACCGTGGCAATGAATCATCCAGTAATCGTGAGTCAGCATGCAGCCCTTCGGAAAGCCCGTCGTGCCTGAGGTGTATTGCAGATTCAACAGGTCGTTGCGCGACATCGTTCCGGGCGCATTGAACATGGCGCTGCCCGCATCGAGCAAAGCCTGCCATTGCAGCGGATGCTCGCTCTCGCCGCACACGATCACACGTTCCCATGCAAGCAGTGCGGGCAGCGTGGGCGCATCGGCGAGACGCGGCAGGAATTCGGCGTCGATCACAAGATACTGCACGTCGGCATCGGTAAGGACGAACATCATTTCGTCCTGCGTGTAGGCGGTGTTCACGGGCACCATGACCGCGCCGATACGACCCAGCGCGATCCACGAGATGGGAAACTCGGGCATGTTCTTCAACATCAGTCCAACGTGACAGCCCTTGCGAATACCGCGCCTGACGAATGAATCGGCAAGCTGTGAAGCCGCGCGATCGATTTGCGCATACGTCATCTCGATACTGCGATCGAACCACACCGCAGCGGTCTTGTCGCCATATAGCGCGGCCTGTTCGCGCACGAAATCTCCGAGCGATTCAGGCAATGCGAGTTGCTCCTGACGCTTTCGACGGACGAGTTCGTCCGCCACGGTCGGCGACTGTGTCTTCATACATGCTCTCCACGAAATTCGAAACCTCGCACGGCGAGGCGCGCTTGTCGCGCGTATTTAGTCTTGAAGAATGATCTGGCAATCCTCCGGCGCCCAGTCGACGAGCACCGGTGCGCCGCGCTCATGTTCGGCGCGCCGCCGTGTGCCCTGTTGCTGCACGACGATCTGCGTATCGTCGGCAAGACGCACGTGATGACGCACGACGCTGCCGAGCGTGATCGAGTCTTCGAGGGTGCCGGAATGACAAATGCCATCGACAGCATGATCGTCAGGCGGCCGATGCGCGGACGTCATTCGCACGCTTTCCGGTCGCACCAGTAGCTTCACGGCCGCACCGCGCGACATCGTCTGCGATGCCGTCGCGGCGCGCAGCATGCCAAGCGGAGTCGACACGACCACATGCGTCCCGATGTCGTCCTGCACGGTGCCCGAGATCAGATTGGCCGTGCCGATAAAGCTCGCCGCGAACGCCGTGCGCGGCGAACGATACAGCTCGTCGGGCGTCGCGATCTGTTCGACGCGCCCCTGATTCATGAGCACGATGCGGTCCGACATCGAAAGCGCCTCGTCCTGATCGTGCGTGACGTTGAGCATCGTGATGCCGAGTTCCGCATGCAGCCGGCGAATCTCGAGTTGCATCTGTTCGCGCAGCTTCTTGTCGAGTGCGCCGAGCGGTTCATCGAGCAAGATCAACGCCGGGTTATAGACGATGCAACGCGCAAGCGACACACGTTGCTGCTGGCCACCCGACAGTTCCTTCGGCTTGCGCATCGCGATGTCGGGCAAGCGCACCATGTCGAGCACGTCCCTTACCTTGCGGCGAATCTCGTCCTTCGGCATCTTGCGCACGCGCAGCGGGAACGCAATGTTGTCGAACACGGTCATGTGCGGCATCAGCGCATAGTTCTGAAACACCATGCCGAGTCCGCGGGCACTCGGCGGCGCATTCGTGATGTCGACGCCGCGCACGAAAATCTGCCCGGACGATGGCGTGACCATGCCCGCTATTACGTTGAGCAGCGTAGTCTTGCCGGAGCCGCTAGGGCCGAGCAGCGTGACGAACTCGCCTTGCTTCACGCTGAAGTCGAGCGGCGCGAGCGCCTGCACTTCGCCGTAGCGCCGCGAGACCTGCTTCAGTTCGATCATGTTCATCGTCGGATTCCGTGAGTGATGCCGCTCAGTGACGCTCGCTGCGCATCACGACCTGCGCCGCGTTGTGGCCGGGCACACCCGTCACGCCGCCGCCCGGATGCACGGATGCCCCGCATTGATAGAGTCCCTTCACCGGTGTGCGATAGTCCGCGGCGCCCTGCACCGGCCGCCTGAAGAAGATCTGATCCGCGCTCAGTTCACCGTGATGCACATGACCGCCCGGCAGCGCGAAGATGCGCTCCAGATCGGCGGGCGAAAGCACTTGCGCATCGTCGATGCAGTCGCGAATATCGGGCGCATGCAACGCAAGCGTATCGAGCACGATATGAAAGAGACGTTCGCGCTGCGTGTCCCATGTTCCTTCGCGTAACGTATAAGGCGCATGCTGGCCGAAGATGCTCATCAGATGCTTGCCCGCAGGCGCGACGCTCGGGTCCATCACGCTTGGCGTCAACACGACGAGCGGCGGTCGCGGCGATATCTCGCCGTACTTGGATGCATCCCACGCGCGTTCGAGATACTCCACCGAAGGTCCGATACGAACTTGCGCGGGATAAGCAAAACCTGCTGCATTGGAATCGAAATCCGTGAAAGTGGGCAGGCGTCGCAACGCGAGATTCACTTTGAACGCGGTGGAACGGTCGCGTATCTGCGCGACACGCGCGAGAAATTCAGGCGGCACGTGATCCGCATCGACGAGTTGCTGAAACAGGATTTTGGTCGCCACGTTCGATATGACGCAGCCCGCTTCGATCGATTCGCCCGATGCGAGCCGCACGCCCGTCGCTCGTCCGCCGCTTATCTCCACCGACGCCACCGGCGCATTGCAACGCACCTCCATGCCATGCGCCCGCCCCGATGCCGCGATGGCTTCGGAGATGGAACCCATGCCGCCACGCACGAAGCCCGCCGGCCCCTCGCTCGTGGTGTGATCGCGAATGAAGCCGCGCAGCAACACATACGCCGAGCCGGGCGAGCAGATGCTCGTGGCCGCTCCGCCGCACGAGGCGTAGAAGCCCAGCGCCGCGATCATCTGATCGGACTCGAACCAGCGCGACAGGTAATCGCGCGCGCTCAACGTGAGTACGTCGTACAAGTCGTAGAACTGCTCGCCCATATCGCGGAAACGCCAGGCGAATCCAAGCAAACGCCCGCGCGCGCCGAGCGCGGCATCGGCGGGATCGGGCGGAATCTCCCAGAGCATCTCGGCGACGACCTTGCCGAGCCGAGCCATATGCGCGCGATACTTACCGTATGCATCGGCATCGGCGCGGCTAAAGCGCGCGATATCCGCATGAAGCCGTTCGCCTTCCCCGCGAAACACAAGGCTCTTGCCATCGCCATAGAGATGCAGCATGGGCGGCGGCACGACGATCTCGTAGCCGTACTTCGCAAGCTCGAGTTCGCGGATGATACGCGGCTGCAACAACGCCATCGTGTAGGACGCGGTCGATACGCGATACCCCGGCCACACCGCTTCGCTGACGGCCGCGCCGCCTGCGAGTTCGCGCCGTTCAAGCAGACATACCTTGAAGCCTTTGCGCGCGAGATAAGCACCGCACACGAGGCCGTTGTGTCCCGCGCCGATGATCACCGCGTCGTACCTGTTCGCCATGTTGGTCTCTTGTTCAAGATTAGTCGGCGGACGCGTCGCGCCGTTGCAAAGCCATGATGCCGATGCACACCAGAAGCGATATCAGCGTGAGCAGCGTCGAGACGGCGGCGAGCACCGGCGATACTTCCCAGCGGATCGCGCTGTACATCTTGACCGGCAAGGTCGTGGTCTGCGGTCCCGAAATGAAGTACGCGACCACCACTTCGTCGAATGACAGAAGGAACGCGAACAGCACGCTCACGGCCACCGACGCGCGTATCTGCGGCAACACCACTTGAAAGAAGATGCGCACGCGGCTTGCGCCCATCAGAAGCGCGACGGCTTCGAGCGATGCATCCGCGTGACGCAAGCCCGAGCCCACCGCAATGATCACGAACGGAACGACGAGCACGGCATGCGCGAGCGCAAGTCCCCATACCGTGTTGACGAGCGAGAACATCGAGAACTGCTTATACACGCCAAGACCGAGCACGACGACGGGCACGAGCATGGGCGTGATGGCGAAGGTTTCGAGTACGCGCTTGCCCGGAAACCGGCCGCGTGCAAGCGCATAAGCGCCGGGCACACCGGCCGCTATCGAGATTACCGATGCCAGCAGCGCGACCATCACGCTCGTCACACACGCGCCCCACCATGCCGGATCGGCGAAGAACTGCCGGAATAGCGCAAGCGAGAGGGTCTTCGGCGGAAACGTCAGTTCGCTGCCGCCGCCGAACGAAATCGGCACGATCACGAGGCTTGGCAGCAGCAGGAACAAATAGCCGCACCATCCGCCGATGGAACCGAGCACGCGCATGAATACACGCGAGTCGCGGCGCTTCGGTTCGGGCTTGACGAATTCGTTGCTGACACGCGTTGCGGTATCCATCATGCGAGCGCCTCCGTGCCACGCTGAACGCGTCCGAGCACCGCGATCAGCGCCCCGGACAGCACGAGCAGCATCACCGCGATGGAAGCGGCCAGCGTCCAGTCGAGCGTCTGCCGCGTGTAGAAGTCGATGAGGTTGGCGAGCATCATGTCGCGCGGCCCGCCGAGCAACGCGGGCGTGATGTACATACCCATGGAGAGCGTGAGGCACATGAGAACGCCTGCGAACACGCCGGGCATCGACAAAGGCAACGTGATGCGCGCGAAGATCATCGCGGGACCTGCGCCCATGAGTTCGGCGGCGAACTTGAGGTTGCGGTTCTGCGTGGTGAGGCTCGTGAGAATGGGCAGCACCATGAACGGCAGAAGATAGTTGGTCATTCCTATCACGACGCCAGTGCGGTTGAACATGAGGTCGGGATGCCATGTATCGCCACTCAGCCATCCCGCGAGCTTCGCGACGATCCCCGCGCTGCCCAGCACGACGGTGAAGGCATAACTCTTCACGAGCACGCTGGTCCAGAACGGCAACATCACCATCACGAGATACGGCGCGCGCTTCGACATGGGCATGCGGGCGAGATGCAGCGCGACGATATACCCAAGCACGAGACTCGTCGCCGTGGCGAGCGCGCTGATGATCATCGTGTTGCCGAGCACGCGATGTATGAGCGCGCTCGTCAGCACCTGTTCGTAGCCGCGCAGCGTGAACGCGTGTTCGTAGATGCTCGACCAGCCGACTACGCCGAGCGGCCACAAGAAGAACACCGCGAGCAGGCCGTAGAGCGGCAGCAGCATCACGACGACAGCCTTCAGGTTCAGCGTGTAACTCATCGCGCGCCCCTTGTTTTACGCTACTTTATGTCAGCATCCAGGTCGTAAAGCGGTTCTGCAACGCGTCGTAGTGATCGCCCCACCACGTGTCGTTGATGATCACGCTGTTCGGATCGTGCATGTCCGGCATGCGCGCCTTGGCGGCGGCGGATACGAGCGGCATGGCCTGCACCGCGTTCGGCGCGAACTCGACCATCTCGCAGAATGCGGCCTGGCGGTCGGGGCGCAGACAGAACGCCACGTATTGCATGGCAGCTTGCGTGTTCTTGCCGTACTTCGGCACCGCGAGATATTCGAGGCTGTTGAGCGTCTGCTTCATCGACATCTGCACCGACGTACCCGCTCTTTGCGCGGGCAAAACGCGACTCAGATACGTGTACGTGAAATCGAGTTCGTTACTCGCGATGAGCGTCACCGTCTCCGGCGTCGTCTCGATCCACTTGCGCACACCCGGCTTGATGCGGTCCATCGCCGCGAAGGCGCGCTCGACATCGAGCGGATAGAGCTTGTCGGGCGCGACGCCATCCGCGAGCAACGCCATCTCCAGGTTCTCGCTCACCCGTGGGCGCAAACCCCGACGACCCGGAAACGCTTTTACATCCCAGAACTCCGCGTAGGTCGTCGGATGCTTGCTGCCGCGCTTCGGGTCGAAGCCGATCCCGCCCGCATACGAATACGTGCCGACGAAGTCCGCGCCCGTCTTCGTGATGAGGCCATCGGTCTTGACGATAGCCGGGTCCAGTTTCTCCCACATGCCCTGACGCGAACCCGCGACGATCTGCGGTCCAATGCTGTCGAACACATCCCACGACACATTCTTCGATTCGACCTGCACCTTCATGCGCGCGAGATCCGCGCTGTTGACGAGATTCACCGCGATGCCCGTCTCTTTCGCAAAGGGTTCGGCGAACGAGGCACGCACCGCCGCCTCATAGGCGCCGCCCCAGCAGGTCACGCTGATGCTCTTTGCCTGCGCACGCACAATGGCCGGTGCGCCGAGCAGCGCGGTGCCGGCGAGCGCGCCGGCTTGCAGCAGGAAGGTGCGTCGTGAAGACGACGGACTGGTCGATACGGTATCGGCTTGGGATAGTGGCGCGTTCATGTCGGTCTCCATGCGAGGTCGGGGCACTGCTTCATCCGGCGATCCAGATCGCCTTCCAGTCCATGTATTTGTCGAAGGCGTGCATCGACTTGTCGCGGCCGAATCCCGATTGCTTGAAGCCGCCGAAGGGCGAGGACATGGTGCCGCGATCGAAGCAATTGACCCACACCACGCCCGCCTTCAATTGACGCGAGACCTGCTGCGCCCGCGCGATGTTCGAGGTCCACACCGCGGCGGCGAGGCCGTAGATCGTGTCGTTGGCGACGCGCACCGCTTCCTCCGGCGACTCGACCGTGATCGCTGACAGCACCGGCCCGAATATCTCCTCGCGCGCGATACGCATGTCGTTGCTCACGCGATCGAACACGGTCGGCTCGATGAAGTAGCCGCCCGATTCCGGCCGCGCGGTACGCCCGCCAGCGATGACGCGCGCGCCATCGGCACGACCCGCATCGATATACGACATGACCGACTCGTGCTGCGCCTGGCTCACGATCGCACCCATCTTCGTGGCGGGATCGAGCGGGTCGCCGGGCACGAGATCCCGCGCGATGGCCGCGACTTTCTCCAGCAGTTCGTCGCGTACCGCCGCGTGTACGATCAGCCGCGAACCCGCGTTGCACACTTGTCCGCTATTGGCGAAGATACCGGCCGCCACGGCGCGCGCGGCGGCGTCGAGATCGGGGCAATCGTCGAGCACGATATGCGGGCTCTTGCCGCCGCATTCGAGCCCGATGCGCTTGATATTCGACTGACCCGAGTACTGCATGAACAACTTGCCGACAGCGGTCGACCCGGTGAAGCCGACGGCATCGACATCCATGTGCAGACCGAGCGCGCGCCCCGCCGTTTCACCGTAGCCCGGCACGACGTTGAGCACGCCAGGCGGCAAACCCGCTTCGGCCGCGAGCGCGGCGATACGAATCGCGCTTAGCGGCGATTGCTCCGCGGGCTTGAGGATCACCGAGTTGCCTGCGGCGAGTGCGGGGCCAAGCTTCCAGCTTGCCATCGAGAGCGGATAGTTCCACGGCACCACGGCCGCGACCACGCCGAGCGGCTCGCGCACGATCATGGTGGTCACGTCGGGTGCGGCGGGCGCGGTTTCGCCATAGAGCTTGTCGATGGCCTCGCCATACCACTGGATGCAGGTGGCCGAACTCACGATGTCGCCGTTGTAGGCATTGGTGATCGGCTTGCCGACATCGAGCGATTCGAGCAGCGCCAGCTCTTCGCGATGCGCCATGATCAAGCCCGCGAATTTGAGCATGACGGCTTTGCGTTCGGCAGGTGCGGCGCGCGACCAGACGCCGGATTCGAAGGCGCGTCGCGCGCTTCTGACCGCGACGTCCACGTCTTCCGTTCCGCATTCGGCGACTGCGGCGATGGTGCGGCCCGTGGCCGGGTCGATGCTCGCAAAGAGCTTGCCGGAGAGCGCGTTCACATAGCGCCCGTCGATGAACGCGCGGCCCTCGGGCCGGATTTCTTGCGCGCGGGCGCGCCACACCGATGCGTCGGGAATGCTCACTGCAAAGCTCCTTGAGTTGGGTCGATTGCCTGCGTGCCTTTCAACATCCAGCGTTGAAATCAAGTGTAGGGTTTCAAAAGTATGAAAACCAATACATTCTGATAACCTTGTTCCTGCCAGAAAGTTATACCTTCGACGGGTCCGCCATGCTCAAAGTGCGTCATCTGGAAATCTTCCGCGCGGTGGTCAAGGCGGGCAGCGTGTCCGCTGCGGCACGTCTGCTCTACGTGTCCCAGCCTGCCGTGACCAAGACTCTGCGCATGCTGGAAGAAGACATCGGGCTTACGCTTTTTCTGCGTGTGAAGGGGCGGCTCGTATGCACGCCCGAGGCGGAGGCAATCCTGCCGGAGATAGAGCGGTTGTTTGGCAGCGTGCAATCGATTGCGCAGACCGCACGCGAGATTCAGGAGGGCCAGCGTGGGTCGATTCGCGTATCGACAGTCTCCATGCTCGCAACCACTATCGTCGCGCGCGCGGTCGGCAAGTTCCGCGAGACGCATCCGCAAGTCGAGTTCGATATCAGGGCGTTGCCTACGCGTCACGTCGTCGAATACGTGAACAACAATCAGGCGGATTTTGGCATTCTGGATGTAGCCGCGCCTTCAGGCACGCTCGAGGTGGAGGAGTTCTGTCGCGCCGAACTATGCTGCGTGATGCGTGCGGAGCATCCGCTTGCTGCGCGCAAGACGGTCACGCCTCGCCTTCTGGATCACGAGACGCTCGCGACCTTCGGGGAAGACACGTTAACGGGATGGCGCCTGCGCGAAGCCTTCCGCGCGCAGGGACGGGTCTTTACGAGCGCGTTCGTGTCCAACAGCACGCCGGTGCTGTGCGCGCTCGTGCGGGAAGCCAATGCGGTGGCGCTGGTGGACCCTTTCTCGCTGATGAGCCGTTCGTTTCCGGACTTGATTGCACGACGATTCTCGCCGGCCGTACCGGTCGAACCGCGCTTTCTCTTTGCGCCTGGCAGACCGCGGTCGGTCATCGTCAATCAATTCGTCCTTCAATTGAAGGAGACTGCGGCGGAGTTCGTGATGGGGTGAGTCTTTAGGTGCATGCGTTAGGGACTAAGGCCGACTTGTGCTTGCAGCGAGCGCCGAAGTATCGGCTGTCATGCGATTCTCACCCGTTTCGATCTTGCCGACGGCGACAGCGCCACTCTCCGAATCACCCGACGTGCGAGTGGACCAGAGCGTAATGCCTGCCAGTGCAACGAGGCAGACCGTCGTCCATGCGGCTACGGTGCTCAAGTGATCGCGCAGACGCCTTGGCATCCGCAAAGCAGGCTTGCTGGCCTCGACGATCTCGGGTGCCGGTTTCTCCATCACGAATCCGCATCTAGGGCAGTTCGCTACTTCCGTGCGTGCTTCCGCGCCGCATTCCTTGCATATGATGGAAAACATCCGTACCTCTGTCCGCCTCGTGTGATCGCTCCTGAGGTAACGACACGGCGCGCGCGATCTTTAGCTTTCTCCCTTGAAACGTGAGGTTTTATGCGTTTTCGATTGATCCGGTGCGGTGCCTTTCGACGGGGCAGGCCTGTGCGCATGCGCCGACGATATTGCCCGAACGCGATGCCTTCGTCACGCGTATGGCGGCGTGAATCGCGTGCTGTAACGCACGGCCCGCGCGTCTCGTCAAAATTGCCATGCTGCTCGACGGATTTCGGCCCGGCATTCCTGCCGGACTTTTTGCGCCATGCTTTAAAGACTTTCGAGCGCGAGCGCGATGCCCTGCCCTCCGCCGATGCAAAGCGTCACGATGCCTCGCCGCACGCCATCGCGACGCATCGAGTGGATGAGACGCGTGGTGAGCACCGCGCCCGTGGCGCCGATGGCATGACCATGCGCGATAGCGCCACCATCCACGTTCACGATGTCCTCGGGAATCCCGAGTTCAGCTATGACGGCGAGCGGCACTGCAGCGAAGGCCTCGTTGATCTCGAAGCGCTCCACGTCGCCCAGCTTCCAGCCCGCGCGCTCCAATACCTTTGTCACGGCCGGGGCCGGTGCGATGCCAAACAGCCCCGGCTCGACCGCCGATACCGCGAAAGCGACGAGCCGCGCCGAAGCGACTACATCTAACGATTCAGCCGTGGCACGACGCGTGACGATCATCGCCGATGCGCCGCTATTCAGGCCCGGCGCATTGCCTGCGGTGATGGTGCCGTCCTTGCGAAATGCGGGCTTGAGCCGAGCAAGCGTTTCGAGGTTGGTATCGGGACGCGGTTGCTCGTCTGTATCGAACGGAGACACGCCTTTTTTGCCAGGAACGTCGACGGTCACGAGCTCGTTTGCGAAGTGACCTGCATCTCGCGCACCGCTGAAGCGCCGTTGCGAACGTTCTGCCCAGCGGTCCTGCGCCTCGCGGCCGATGCCGTACTTGCTGACGAGGTCTTCCGTGTGCCAGCCGGAATGCTGGCCCGAGAACGCGTCGTCGAGTCCATCGCGCAACATGCTGTCGATGACCTGTGCCGCGCCCATGCGTTGACCCCATCGCGCCGCAGGCAGCAGATACGGCGCGCGATCCATGTTCTCCATGCCACCGGCGATAACCACGTTCGAGATATCGAGTGCTATTTCCTGAGCCGCCGATGCAATTGCCTGCGCGCCCGACCCGCATACCCGATTCACCGTGACAGCAGGCGATGCCACCGGAATGCCGCCGTTGATCGACGCCTGGCGCGCGGGATTCATGCCGCTGCCTGCCTGGATGACGTTGCCCATGATGACTGCATCGACCTTTCGCGGCGCCAGACCCGTGCGACGCACGCTCTCGCGGATAGCGGTGGCGCCCAGCTCCGTTGCCGCCACTTCTTTCAAGCTGCCGCCAAAGGCTCCGATTGGCGTGCGCACCGGCGCGCATAGAACGATTTCGTCTTTGAACATGACATTCTCTCCATGGTTAGTGCATATGCACATTTTTCCATGGATTCGAGAAGCTTGCAGGGACGATGGGTGGTTAAGCGTTCGACGGCGGGACGACTCGATCAGGGCCGGGATGACTCCAAATAGCACTCTGCGCGTTAGCAAAGTTGAGTTGTTTCGATATTCGAAGTGTGGACGGCGGTAGCCAAGGACTCGTGAGACTTGGCTGGGACTAGATTTTTTTTACGTCTCTGTCTTGCGGACCAAGAGGACCTTCCACTGTGTCTGTTCAGGACAGTCATTTTCGAAATTTATGTCGGCTCCATCAAAACACAAATGTTTCTACTGATCTTTCTCAACCTGATCGAAGCGTGCGACCAATTCAACTTTTATTATTTTAAATCAATCATTTAGACAGCCAAACCAAATTTATTTGCGTCGTTGGCATGCCTCTCGCATATGTAGCTGCGAGCGCAACAAATCAACGCTCGACCAACCAACCACTTAGGAGATTCACCATGCTGACGATCAAAGACCTCGCCGCTTCCAAAGAACTCGGCCGTGCTGAGAT
The DNA here is from genome assembly GCF_022878925.1 of Caballeronia sp. TF1N1. NCBI lineage: Bacteria > Pseudomonadati > Pseudomonadota > Betaproteobacteria > Burkholderiales > Burkholderiaceae > Caballeronia > Caballeronia sp. TF1N1. Next base: position 710 of record NZ_CP084633.1, on the reverse strand, counting down.
GGGCGCCATCACGGGCGGTAGCTCGTTCTTCTCGAACGCCGGTATCAACAGCAACGTTCAAGCAGGCGGTCTGTCCTTCGCTTCGCCCCAAGCGAACATCGCACCTGTCACGCAAGTCGATGCATCGACCACCACCAACGTCGATCTCAAGACCGTCAACAAGTCGATTACCGCCGTGGGCAGCCTGCTCGGCGGCATGGCGCTTTAATTCACACCATCCAATCACATTGTTTAGGAGATTCATCATGCTGACCATCAAGAACCTCGTTGCTTCCAAGGAACTCGACCGCGCTGAAATGGGCGCTATCACGGGCGGTAATTCGCTCTTCTCGAACGCCGGTATCAACAGCAACGTGCAAGCTGGCGGCGTGTCGTTCGCTTCGCCGCAAGCGAACATTGCACCTGTTTCGCAAGTCGATGCATCGACCACCGCCAACGTCGATCTCAAGACCGTCAACAAGTCGATCACCGCTGTGGGCAGCCTGCTCGGCGGCTTGGCACTTTAATTCACACCATCCAAACACATTTCTTAGGGGATTTATCATGTTGACCATCAAGAACCTTGCTGCTGAGAAAGAACTCGATCGCGCTGCAATGGGCTCCATCGCGGGCGGCTTCTCGATCTTCTCGAACACCGGCGTCAACTCGAACTATCAGGCAGGCGGCGTGTCTTTCGCGAGCCCGCAAATCAACGTCGCACCGGTCACGCA
>NZ_CP084632.1 GCF_022878925.1 Caballeronia sp. TF1N1 | reverse complement strand
CGCTGTTTGTTGTCCCTGATTCAGCGGGACGGTTTTCAAGTGTTCCATGTAGGAGTCCTAATAGGGGAATGCCCCTGACCGGAGCCAGGGGAGAAAAGCAGATCGAGGAATTACTCGCCGTCGAAAACGGGGATGCGCTTCGGAATGAACTGTTCGAGGTTCGGCTTAAAGTAGCCCGGACCTTTCATGATCTTGCCGTTCGCGTCTACGATGGGATTGCCGTGCTCGTCGAATTTGGACCAGTTGGAGCTGTTCACTTCGTTGAGGGCTTCGACCACCGGAAAAAGACAGTGAGCTGCGACACCGGTGCCGGTGACAAGCTGATCACATATTGAATCGAGAAAAAGACTTCGGTTTTCTGGATCAACGGTAACTGTGTGCTGCGACTTCTTGAGATGGTCAGCCAATGCTCTGAGGGCAACTCTCGCTTCATGCACCAGATACATTGCCTTGCCGTCCAGAGGAGTGAGCGCTTCGAGGGATTCCTCGACTTCCTCATAGTGGACACCAAGCTGAGTATGGAACTGCTTGTTGGTAGGTGTCGGGCGAGCCTTCTCAAACCATGCAAGAGTTGCGCTCAGGGAATTAGCCGACAGACTTTGCTGCTTTGGGTTTTGGTTTGACACTGGTATCACCGTTGGCTAGGTACTCCTTTACCAACAGGTTGCGCACAAAATCTTTAATTGAGATGTGTGGCCCTAGCTGTTTGGCCAGCCAATCCTGTTGTTTGGGAGTTAAAGACTTAAAGACATCCTCCATGAAAGTCCTTCGGGTATCAGAAGGTGTGATCCCTAGGGCTTTCAATCGGAGGGTGATGGTTGTTGGGTGACACTCCAACATCTTGGAAATGGTGGATAACGACAGTCCGACGCTGTTCAGTCGGATGATGTCGTCATCCGTCGCCTTTCGGTTGGCTCGGTAAACGCCTGACATAGGAATTACTCTCCTCAAAATAACCTCTAGTTTGACATGGCTAGAACTATCTTGGAAGTCAACCCTGTTTACCGTGGCTTTCCGCACAAACTACTGAGACAACTTTTTCTTGAGGCGATAAACCTGGTCCTTTGAGAGACCTGTTTGCCGAGCTACTTCGATGTTGCTAAGTCCTTGACCGAGCAAGGTTAACGCTTGAGTCTGGGAATCAGAGCTACCCTGAGTCTCAGTTTTCTGCACCTTGGCAGGGCGCTTGCTCTGGGCCTTCACAGGTTTGGGAGCGTTTACTGGCTTGGGTTCTGAGCCAAGAGCGTCCAATACTTCAGCAGCGGTATTGGCTGAGAGTCCGAGAGCTGTCCAACCCTTACGAGTGGACTTTCGGAACTCCGACAATTCAAGGGCCGCTGCTGCACAGGCATCCTTGTCCATTGCCGAGGTCATGCGCTCGTAGAGCTGGGCTGCCTTTTCCTTCTGGCTCAACTTACCCTCAGTTTTAGAAGTAACTTCTACGTCTTCCCCCGAGGTTTCTTTGGGGTAATTTGACATAATAGAAGTTAACGATTTTTCGTCAATGGGTTGTTGAGGAGCGGTTGCGCGGTCAGCACACTCCCCACAGAGACCGTCAAAGCCTTCGCCATCCGAACTGTCTGCACCGCACTCCAAGCAGCGGTCGGCCAGCTCACCGTCTTCGTCGTCGTCGGAGTTCGCTTGGTCGATCAGCGTATCCACGTCAGACTTAGGGCTCACTAAGTCTTCAGCCTTGACCTCCGGCGCCGTCGGCAACTTGGCCTCTAGCTTTTCGTCCATGTTCAGCGCCTCGGCCGTACCGAACGGAGTCGGCGTGTTTTCGATGGCCTTGAGCGCGGCCGCCACATCCGTGTAGGTCACGTCCGTGCCTTGGTGGCCACCGACCCGCACTGTCTGGCTAATGCCGATGTGGTTGCCACGCAGCACGTTGTTGAGCAGCACCGCACCGTCCGGATCGGCGGAGATCGAGGTGCCCGAGTCCACCAGTTGACGCAGGCGGTCCGGGAGTTCGGCCACGATGTGGTAGCCCGCCACCCGCATTTTCGTATGCTCGTACTGCGGCACGGCGAAGACATCTTCCGGGCGGAGCTTGGCCATGATCGTCACGTTGCCGCTGAAGCTGCGCACGTAGCTCATGACCCCCACATGCAGGCCGTTGGAGCACGAGTTGCGGCGATTCGGATCGACCAGGTTGGGCAAGAGATAGACGTAGCTGCCGACTTTCTGGCGAATCCGGCCCGTGTGGACATCGACGAAGACACCCTTCTCTGCACGGTTCAACTTCTTGTAGATGACGATGCAGCCGTCATCCGCAATGGGCAGATCCCCGTGCTCGATGAACTTCATCAGATCCTCGACCGAGTGACCCCGCTGGTCGATGATGGCCGATAGGCGCTCGATGAACTTTGTGAAGCCCGCATAGTTCTGGAGCTTCTCCGACTGACGAAGATGGCGAGCCAGCTTCTGTGCATCGGGGACGATGGCACCGGTCTCCGTATGCACGGCGACGATGGTTTCCTTCGCCTCGTCCAGCGGCGTATGGAACTCCGGCTTGTCCGTGCTGTGGCCGTGGCCGACGATTGCTTGGAGACGTTCCTTGGCGGCTGCCAGCTTTTGCTGGTTGGTTGGTTCAGCCACGGGCAGAGGGTTAGTTGCGTTTGCCGCTGCCTTCTCCAGCTCGTGCATCCGACGGGCGTCGTCCGCGCGTTCCTGGTTGCGCCTTAGCGCCTCCAGGTCTGCCGGCAACGCATCCGGATCCGCATCATCCAGAGCCTTCTCCTGAGACTCGTCCTGAACTTCATCTTCGAGCTTCTCCTGGCCGGGAAACACGCCGATGGACAGTGGCGACACATGCGCCACTTCCTCCGGTACTGCCTCCGGCGACTCCGTGTTGATCAGCTTCTTGAGGAAGCTCTTCGCCACACGGAAGAACTTGATGACACCACCGGTGCCCTTCTCCGCTGCGCCGAACTCGCTGCGCACGATATGCACCGGCGTGATGTCCACCACTGCCGGCAGGCCTTTTGCGAGCAACTCTTTCGAGTCCTTCACGATGCCGGGCAGGCGTGCATCACCCTGGTTCATGTTGAGCGTGCTGCCGTCCTGAAAATACAGCACAGCCTGGCGCGTATCGACCGACAGCGCCACGATGGTGACGAGGTTATTGTTCATCTTGGGTTCCTTTCATGGCGCTCATGACGAGCGATTTGATTGCGGCCTTGCGGTCGGGATACTTCTTGATCATGTCCAGCGGATCGCTGAAGGCGAACAACATCCGGCCGATCATTTCGTCTCGGCGCAGCTTCTGGACAGTCTTGACGAATGCCGGCTCTTCGAGCTTCAAATCAGCCAGCTTGAACAGCGGCGCCAGGTCATCGACGGAGAGGCTCAGGTAGTGGCCGAAGGTGCTCACCTTCACGTTCATGAAGCGCAGGTACAGCCGCTCCAGCTCCGCATCGACGTGCAGCTTGTCGTAACCGGGCAGCTTGATGCCCAGGTACTGGAGCAGCTCGATGTGCTTGGGCTGAACGTTGAATTGCTCCTCCACCCCACCCAGACGATGCTTTGTCAGATACGTGGCCAGCGCCGGCGTCTGCACCGCATCGAAGAGCTTGCGGCCGAGGTACTTGTCCACGATGACTGCGCCCCGCTTGATGGCCATGTTCTTCTCGACGCCATTGCGCACGACGACGCCGTGGTCCTTCTCTTCCTGGCTCAGGTCCGTATAGTTGCCAAACGAACCCAGTGAGCCAGAGGAGGAGACATAGTCCGCCTCGATATAGAACAGCGGCGTGTCCGTCGTCTTCAGGTTGGCCTTCATCTGCTTGATGCGGTAGATGTCCATCTTGCGATTGCCCTCGTCGTCATAGACGTTCGTGAGCGACATCAGCGCATTACCGGGCTTCGAGGTGACCGTGGGGGCAGCGGCGAGTACAGGCTTCACACGATTGGCATTGCGCCGCTCGTTCTCTTCCTGCACTTCTGCTGCACCGTCGTCCCAGTCGTGGTTGAGCGTGAGATCGACAACCGTCATTCCGGCATCGGTGAATGCCTTGACGATGGCGTCTTTCTTCTTGTCACGCGGCTCGATCTTGTAGACCCACGTGTTCGGGCGCTCGACCATGGACATCTCCGGGTAGCACTCGATGCTCTTTTGCAGCTTGCGGGTGCGACTCGTGACGAACACGGTCGGCCGGTCGATGAGCGTCTTGATCCGGTCGAACTCCTCGACTTCCACGGTGTTCATGAGCGGCTGCCACTTGGTGACAGCACCGGCCCAGAAGAACCGCTTGGCGTGGTACATCTGCTGCGGGTTTAGCAGCGCCTGGTTGGCCAGGAACACGCGTGACAGAGGCCGCAGGATGAAGTGACGGGCAAAGGCCATCTTCAGTTGCAAAACGCTCTGCCAGCTCGTGCCGCGAATACGCGTGCGCAGCTTGTGATAGGCCGTCGTCGCCGCCTTGTTGTTGAAGACGTTGTGACGTTTGAAACCTGCCTGCTCTGCTTCGCTCAGCGCCCGTTGGTACTTGGCGAACTTCGCCGCACCGATACGGTTGGTCAGATAGCGATTGACCGCATGCGGTTCGATGAAGCCCGTAAGCGAAGCCCGATCTTCGAGCGTGTGATACCGCGAGATACCCGACTGGAGCTTCTCGATGGCGCGAGCCACGGCGCCCGGAATCTTGTCGATGATGTCCTGCTCGATGCGGGCCACGAGACTCACCACCAGATCGGTGATGCCGTTTTCCGTCATCTTTGAACTCGACAGCGATTCACGCGAAGGCGTGAGTGCCAGCGTGCCGGGTGCGGCCTGGATGACCATCTTCTGGAAGCCGACGATCTCCATGAATTCCAGTAGCAGGCGTGCAGCGTCCGTCGTGCCCGGCGTCATGAGCATCGGGTAGATCACGGCGCCGTAGCGCACGAAAAGCCGATGCTGGCCCATGTAACGCTCGTACCAGCGTTCGCTGTTCACGTCGTAGGAACCGGGTGTCGGATCCAGATCGAGCTTGGCCAGCACCTGCGGCTCTTCGGTATGACCTTCCCGCATGAACGTAGCGTTCATGTCGCCGTGCATGACGATGTAGCGGATGTACAGGCAGATCTGCTCGACGTGCTCTTCCTGCAACTGGATCTTGACCGTGAGGCCACTTTCCTCGGTCGGCACCGACATGACCGTCTGAATGGCCGGCAGGCCACCCGTCTCAACGCTGGCTTTCGTCAGGTTGTAGACCGTCTTCGTTCCCTGGTTCTGGTTGATCACCCGGAACGATTCGACATAGGCCCACGGCGACTTGGCACCGAGGCCAAAGCCACCGGTGACGGCCTTGTTGGTCTTCTTTGTCGATCCACCGTACACGCCATAGACTGAAGCGAACTTCTCTTTCGGGATGCCGAAGCCGGCGTCCTGAATGATCAGCTCGAACGACTCGGTGATGGTGATGCGAAGCGGGGTGTCAATGTTGCCCGCCTCGATGTTGGCGTCCCATGCGTTGCACAGGACTTCACGAATCATGGCGAGCTGCTGGTTGGAATACAGGTTGGAGGACAGCATCATGAGGAAGCCTGCGTCCTCGACCATGCCGACCGCTACTGTCTCTTGCGCACCGAGCGTGGCTGCGGTGGCTTGCCCTTGGGCGTCTGCGACTTCCATTTTGCTATGTCCTTGTGAGAGGTGTGAATGAAAACTTGAGAGGCGGTTTGTAGTGCTCTTCCCAATCGGCGTCTGCGACCCAACTGCGGACCCAGGCTGCCTGTCCGGTTTTCACCAGACCTTCCTTCGTGCGATAGGTCTCGATGGCCGGATGCTGCATTTCGATGTAGTGCTTGAACGGAGGCTGTGCTTCCGGATGTGGAAAGGGCAGCAGGACAAGTCCATGCAGCGCCAGGGCCAAGACCATCTGGTTGTTCCACTCCGCACCACCGTCATTCCAGCCGGGGCCGGTTCCAACAAAGACCTTCTCTATCGTTGCGCGATACTCCTGTTCGGATTTCATTGCTACCTCAAAGAAATCTCTAATTAGTGGGAAAAAAGAAGGGGCACGTTTGACGGTGCCCCCAAAAAAGGTTGGCATGTAGGGGCATTGCACCCCCGAAAAAACAATTCAACCTCCCACAAACTTAATTCTAACCGGGGATGAATTCGCCCGGCAACATCTTTCGATGCTGTTGCCATCCGGTTAAGTTGCCATGAAGCGCCGGTTCAGCCCAACGCCTATCGGAATAGTCGTCCTTGACCAGCACATCGGGCGTGGCTTGATGCTCTGCCGGCGAAGCATGCAGGGGTGTTGCGACCACCAACTTATCGTGCAGTGCGAGGTCTTCCGCAACAGTTGAGGGTTTGCCGTCATGCAACAGGTACGAGGTACGTGCGCAGCGAGCCGTGCTCACCTTGCGCAGCAGGTTGATGATTTCTTCCTCACGCGGCATATCACGCGTAATGCGGTTGTGCATGAGGAAGCGGACCGCTTGTTGACGCGTCTCGCCGTCGTCTGCGAATGGGAGATGCCATTCCCCCGGTTGCAAGATATTCGGCTGCACGTACAGCTGCGCTTCACGCATGAGACCGGCCAGTTCCTGGAACTCGGGCTGCGCATCCGGATGACAACGCAGCTCGTAAAAATTCGCCCAGTCCGTAGCCGTGGCCAGCACGTTGATGTGCATCCACGGTTCGAGCATGCGGTTGGCCGTCTGCTTATGCACGCCCAGCTCCAACAAGCCTTTTACGTTGGCGATCACGGCGTCCCGTGCGTCGAGCCAATGCGCTGCGGCATACAGTTTGTTTTCCGGATCGAGTTCCTCTCTCGCTTGCATGCCGGGCTGATTCTTGCCCCAAAACGACGGCATAGCGGGATCCACCAGGATGTCCTCGATGATCTTGGCGCTCGGAATGGCGCGAGACGATGAGGCATTGCGACTGATCTTTTTGTGCGTCATGAACTCAGCGTGGATAAAGCGCTGATAACGCAAAAGGAACGTAGTAAGCCGGTGGCCTGATGGGCTTACCGAATCGGCGATGATTTTGACTGTGGTCGTCATTTACTGTCCTTCCTTGCCAACCAAATGGCGGAGTTTTTGGAGGGTGAATTCAAGCCCACCAACGTAGTTCTGCACCTTCTGGTACATCTCCAACTGCTGCCGCCTCGTACTGACGGCCTGAAGATCGTCGGTGAGATTGAGCGCTTGCTTCAGGCTCTTCAGTTCATCCCCGTTAAGTCCGAACTTGCCAAGCCTCTGATACCGTTCACCCACCGATATAAGGCTGCCCAACGCTGGCATGAAGACTTCTGCTTCCATAGTCCTCATGCCAACATCGTCAGCCAATCGAGCAAGTGACGCCCCTACTAAAGTGCGAAACACAATCGTGTCGAATGCCGAGACATCACCCCGACCTTCAGCCATCGCATGCAGGTGTCCGTGGGGGACGAGTTGGAGATCTAGTTCCTGGTCCTTGCGTATGCGGAGCAGGATTGAATCCTTCACGGGCTTCTTACGTGACTTGAAAATGCGGGGTTTTGCCATGGGTGCCTCCTAACGACAGATCGTGAGTGAGGAGATCTCGCGGCCTCGCAGCCGCTTCTTCTCCCCGTCCAACAGAACAACGATGTATTGCCCCGTCCGCTCGACGAAGCGCGCTTCACGCACCGCGCCGTCCCGAAAGACGATGCGGATGCGAGCACCACGTGGAGCGGAGGTGTGACCGGTGCGAGCCATCAGAACTGATAGCCGCCCGATACGACTGCGCCGAAGTCGCCACGTGTGGAGGTCGAAACACCGCCCTTCAACACGAAGCGTTCGTCGGTAGTAACGCGGGACACGCCGATGGCGAAGCCCTGCTGACCGTGGTAGTTGGCGACACCCGCCGACACCATGGTTTTGCCCGCTGCCGTGGGTTGCGGCAGACCGGCGACAGCGAGAACACTGGCAAGGCCGCCGTAGGTGTCCTTCTTGAAGGCACGGAACTGGTCCTTGGTCACGAGCTTTGAGGTGTCAGCATCACGGCCTGCAAGACCTTGCACGCCTTGGATGCCCTGCTCGCCCTGCTTGCCTTGGGCGCCTTGCGCACCCGTCTCTCCCTTGGCTCCGTCGTTGCCATTGGCGCCGTTCAGACCATCTGCTCCGTTGGCGCCCACAGCACCTGTCGCACCTTGCAGTCCGGTGTCACCTTTGGCCCCTTGCACACCTTGAACACCTTGCGCGCCGGTATCGCCCTTGTCGCCCTTCGCTCCTTGCGGACCAGGCGCACCTTGATCACCCTGTGGGCCTTGCGGACCTTCAGGTCCAACGGGACCGACGACCGGGCCGGAACCGTGGTGATTCCCTCCTTGGTTCCAGCCGCCATGATCGCCATGGCTGCTATGAGAACCATGATCGTTCCAACCACCTTGATTGCCGCCATCGTGACCCTCCGTTGCGAACGCAAGACCTGCCGATATCAGCAGGAGTACTGATAAAAATGCCTTTTTCATGGGTATGTCCAGAATGGATTTAGAGGTTTAGGGGCGAAGCCCCCAAACAAACGAAATCAGGAGACGCCCGCCTTGGCGAGTGCTTCGAAGATGACCTTGCGAAGATTCGCTTCGGTCGGTGTTTCGTAGCGGCCGATGACCATCGGGTTCTGGACCATGGCCTTGAGGGTTTGGGCTTCGAAATTCGTGAGCTTCATGCCGATCTCGTAGCCGATCACCGTCGTGGTTGCTTCAGGCATCAGAACCTCCGATTCTTGTGATAGAACGGCAGCTTCGCCTTGGCGTCGCTGGTCTTCTTGCTGGCCTTCATGCCGTTCTTGGCCACCGGTTCTTCAGCGTCCTGAGCCAAAGGAGGAAGATCCCGCTCCATGGCGATCAGCTCTTCGATGATGTAGCGGTCAGCACGCATGCCCACGATGGGGCCGATCTCACGGTTGAACCCCTCGGGGCTTTCCTGGTACAGGAACGTCGGCAGTTCCACGTTCTCCGAGCGACGAACGTCTTCGCAGAAGATGATTTGTAGGACGTGATCCTTTTCCACACCCACGGTCATGAGGGCTGTGTTCGAGCGCCCGCCTTTCGTGTCAAGACCAACGATGACTGCCGGCACTTTGCCAGCGACCATGCAGCCGAGAATGCGCTCTTCGATCTTGGAGTAATCCATGTCAGCCAGAAAGCTGCCGATGACATACGGATCGGTCGAGTCCGCGAGAATGAACGGGTTGAACATCTTTCCGAACTCCTCGGAGCTAACCTTGGCCCGACCGTGCTGCTCGGGTTGCTCAAGCATGGCCGTCATAAACGTGTCGAAATCTTTCATGCGAGTTCCCTTGCCGGTCGAGCGTGGCCGACCATGTGGTAGTTGCCCATGGCGAGCGGCAGATCCGACACCAGCTCGATGGTGAGCACGATGTTGTTCTCCGCCGCATCCTGGATGAGTTGTTCGAGCGAAGCCTGAAGCAGCTTCGCCACTTCTTCGCGGCTTAGCGGCATGTCAGTCTCCGGGGGTAATGACGAGCTTGGCGTACTGGATCGAACACGAGTTCGGCTTGTCCGATTTGTCATACCAGCACAAATAGGAATCGCCGCCATTACAGCGCTTCCACATTTTCCCTTCGTACACGCCGGACGGGTACGAGCTGTCGTAGCTTGACAGTGCATTGGCCGCTGCCTCGGGCATGCGGGCTTCACGCTGGCCGCCGCGGCCGACGAAAGTGATCTGTTCGCGGCTGGGTTGGCGCCAGCGCTTACCCAGCGAGTCGGTCATGACGGGGATGACAGCCACGCCGTTCATGTGGACCTTGAGCGTCTTTTCCTTCTTCGGGCGAATATCACGGAGGCGTTCGAGCAGTCCGTGTTCACTGAACGGCACGCCTTGCACCGTGCCTTTTTCCAGATACTCCTCGACCTCGTCGAGCAAAGCTGCGTCGTTCATAGATTGTCCTTATGTGTGGGAATAAGAAGGGCGAGTACCGGAGTGCTCGCCCTACCTCAAAGTTATATCTAATATACGATCAATAAAAAGCCCCCGTCAAGGAGCCTACTGTGTGGAAAACCCCAAGCAAAACCGCTTAATCAGCCTCTGCGTTGGCTAGCTCTCGATACTTGGCGAACGAGACTTTGAACTGCTTGTCCATGTCATCTCGACACGGACTGCACCACCACTGGTACTCCTTGGTATCGAGAAGCACCCAGGCATTGTCCGCGCCGCAGCAACTACACCGAGGCAATAGCTGAGACTGGCTCGTCTCGCTGGTTTTGGTACTTTCCTTCATACCTTTGATGCTCCTTGGTTTGATGGAAGATGACCTGAGCGATGGCCGCTCCCTGCGGGATGATGAGATCGCCATGACCGTGGTAGACGAGTTCGAGCGTGAGGAAACCTTTCCATCCGCACTCGATCACCGTGTTGAACACCGACAGTCCTTGCCGTGCCCACGTGCTCTTGTCGTGGACGATCCCGATCAAGTCGGTGGGCATGTTGAACTCTTCGATGGCCGAGGCGATGATGAACTGCCCCGGCACCTTGCGGTAATGCGTGGCCTTGCCTTCCTGGTTCCGCTCGGTGGCCGTCACGTACCGATCTGTCCACGACTTCTGCCTGAAGCAGATCTCCTGCTTGATGCGGATGTCATAACCTGCCTCGCCCAGACCACGGCTCACACCGTGCTCGTGGACCTTGTGGCCAATCATGTCCTTAATGGGCTGCTTCAGCACCAGACTCACGCCGTTGATCACCATCTTGTGGCTCCTTGCCAATACTGCGGAAGATCCACTGAACCGGGATCAGGCTGCATACAAAGAACACGCTGAGGAGTGATCCCATCACCAGCGCGTAGAACTTGATGCAGAGGACTAGAAGCGAGACCGGGTTCCCCGTCAGGAGAAACACGATCCAAAAAAGGGCCGCTGTGGCAGCGCAGAATTTCGAGATGTCGCGCATGGATTCTCATCGATTTCGACCACGTCACCGAAACTGGGGGTGTGGCCTCGCCTGCCGAGTCGCACCCACAGAACCGGAATGTCCTCCACGCCACGGGCGTCCATCGGTGAGCATTCCATGTCGGAGAAGATGATAGCAGCGGTTGGTTTTTCCTCCAACATATCTCTATGGACACAGTCCAAAGACGTGCCTCCCCGGCCGGTAATTTCTAGCCGTTCGAACTCGTCATCTTCCTCCCACGTGTCTTTGCGCTGAATCTTGGTGTCAAACTGCACCACCGTCAACTTTTCCGGACGGAACGTGTCTTTCACAAATTTAAGTTCGGATTTGAACCGTGTAGCGTGGCTCATCGTGATCGATCCGGACACGTCGATGTACCAGCGAAGATTCTCCAGGCGCCCCATCTCCAGCTTGCGGCCGGGCAGGTAGACATCGTCGAAACGCCGGTTGGGTTTCGCCCAGGTGTAGTCCTCCTCCAGCATCTCGGAGAACCAGCGTTGCAGCACCGTTTGCCATGGGATGACCGGCTTGAGGAACTGCTCGACCATCTCCGTGATGTCACCCGGCACGTGGCCGGCACCACTCATCTTGGCCTGCTGGATCGCGGTGACAACCGTCTGAACGATCTTGTTTTTATCAGCCTGCGAGATCGGGAACATATCCAGGCCCGAGCCTGGGCCGAACGCATTGAACGGCACCGTGGGCAGCGACTGGAGGTGATCGTAGATATCCTCTTCAGCCATGTTGTCGTACTGCGGATCCATGAGGTATGGGAAGCCACCCATATAGGCGCCTTCCTTTTTCAGGTCGTTGTTAATGACGTGATCACAGGCCTTGTTCCAGTCACCCGGATCTCGGCCGCCCTGACGGACCATGTGCAGACGAGCGACGTGCCACAACTCATGACGGAGGACTGTGTTGCGACTGTCCGGATCCAGACTCATGAAGAACTCCGGATTCCACCAGAAGTGGATGCCATCGACGGCTGCCGTCGGCAGCTCGCGGCTCCAGATGAAATCCAGGTTCGACATGATCGAGCCGAGGAAGGCGGCCATATCCCGCGAGAGGAACACACTGCTCTTGCAGACATCGAGCAGTTTGTTCAAGACGCGCAAATCCATGCTGGCCGGGTCGGCAGCTTGCATATCCTTCTCCTTGGCTCAGGGTTTAGATGATCAGGTACTTGGCCAGCGCGCTCATCGCGCTGACGAAGCTCGGGTGCTGACGCAGGTTCGGGTGACGCACCATCGTCGAGCGGAAGAACAGGATTCGCATGGAGATGCCGAACTCCTGCCGGTTGACATAGGTGCACACGTCGTCGAAGTTCACGACGTTAATGTTTTCCATCAGGTGAGCGATGGTCGCCCACTTGGCCGACGCCGACTCCGGGATCTTCAGATTCTTCGGATCTTTCACCACCTGGTCGATGGTGATCAGATCCTTCCACACGTTGGCGAACGTGATGAACTCGGTGGCGATCCCGCTTGTGAGCGTGCCGGTGAGCAGTGGCGCCTTGTCCGTCAGGTCACCCTGCCAGTGCGGCAATTGGCACAGGGCGTTGGTGAACTCCCAGGTGCGCGGGCAGGCGAAGGTCTTTTCCGAATGGTTCGGGTTGAAGTCCATCAGCTTGCTTTCGAACTGCGACAGGAAGCCGATGATCCGCTGGTCGTAGCCGTTGGCAAAAGCCACGTCGTAGAGCCATTCCTGGAAGTTCACTTCCAGCTCCAGGTGCACCACCCGGCTTTGCATGGCGGTGCTGATCTGGTTGACGATGGCCCGGTCGGTGGCCATGTTGCCGGCCGCCGTGATGACGCAGTTCGGATGCAGCTTGTGCTGGCCGACGGCTTTGTCCAAGACGAGCTTGTAGGCCGCAGCCTGCACCGACTTAGCTGCCGAGTTGAATTCGTCGAGAAACAGCATCCAGCCAGCCTTGTCCTTGGGGACCGGCGTGTGTTCCAGCGGGAACAGATCTGCGAACGGAACGAACTCCGCACCGGACTCGGTGAAGCGCGGAAGACCGGAGAGATCCTCGGGAGCCGAGGTGGACAGTCGGTGGTCGATGACTTGCAGGTCGAAGTCCTTGGCCACCAGCTTCATGATGCTGGACTTGCCCACGCCCGGCGACGATGTCACGAACGGGACCAGTCCAGCTTGCAGTGCATCAGCGATAAAGCTGCGGAGTTGACGGGGTGAGCAACGATAAGCGTCCATGCCTTCCAGGTTTCCTTAGTGTGCGACCTCCGTGTGTGCAAGTTTGAGAACCTTGCCGGTGTGAATCACCTGGCAGAGTTCGTCATAGGCGCTCAGGAGATGCTCCTGAGTCAAGTCACGGAAGTCATTGATTAGTTTTTCAGGCATGAAATCAGCGATTCCAAACCTTCCACGGGCTTTCAGTCGAACTGAGTCACCCAAAAAACACGGGATCACCGGAGCAATGAGACGTGTGTCACGACATTGCGTGACTGTCTCCATCCAGTGATCAGCCAACTGGTGCTGCTCATTGGTCCAACGCCACTCCGGGTGCTGCTCAAGAGTGGGTCTGTGGAAGAAAGACACATCAACGTTGTGCAACCAGTCGATCTGACCTTCACCCATCGTGGACTGAACGAGGTATTCGGTGCCGCGGTTCGAAACTCTCACCTGCTTCAACCAGCCCATCCGGAACTCCAAGCGTCGGTGTCCCGAGATCAACAGCAGGTCTCCCTTCTTCAACACGTCCTGACCACCGGCAATGTCCATCGAGACGAAGCCAGTGTGTGTGCCGAACGTGCGGGGTTTATCCGATGCGGCGTTGGTCATCCCATGAATCCGAGAGACGCAAAACTGCAAGAGATAATCCGTGATCATCTGGTGCGAGATGTCGTAGTGGCAGCGGTTCATGTGAGGACTCCTCAGTAGGCGATGGCAAATGGTGCCATAGCAAACTTCGGGCCTCATGTGTGTTAACACACATTTACACCTTGCTTCTTGCTGCCCTTCGACGTTGGTTCTTGATATGACTCACCAGCTCAAGGTGAACTGGGTTGCAACAGAGTCGGTTGAAACACAAGTGATCGATCTGTTTCTTGCCGGGGATATAGCCGAAGTAGTGGGTGAAGACCACCAGGTGAACAGCCACGGTCTGACCGTTGAGACTCATTCGGCCGTAACCACCGCCCTTCCCTTCCCCACTCGTCGGCCCTTGCCAGATGTGGCAGGGACTAGGCATCCCATCCATCTCGAAGCCCATGTCCACCACCAGCACCCGTTCCATGATCCGTTCGATGATGGAAATCCGGCGCTCGGTTTGTGGGGCCAGCGTGCTCACTTCTCTTCCTCCCTGAGTTCCTTGACGCCGTGCAGCATCTCCCGGACATGCCGGACAAAGACGACGCTGCCAAGCGCCAGGATGATGATCTGCTCGGTGGTCATGCTTCCTCTGGCTCCCAGAGAATGGTCACTTTGAAGGTGCCCTTGGCGAAGCCGTGTTCGTCCTGCGGGATGGCAAGTGCGGCCGGGTTGTAGCTGCCGTCGATGGCTTCGGACACATCACGGAACATGTCCACGATGGTTTCGCCGTCGTAGGATTTGTCATGCAGTTGCAGCGCCGTATTGGTTTCCCCTGCCGGCGTGATCTTCGACATGAATTCCTCATGCGTGATGTCGTCGAGGTAGCTGTCGCCGCCGTTGTAATAGATGCACGAGTACGCACGAATCGTGTGCTCGTGGATCTCCAGGTTGTGGGCCTTCAGCAGTTCGCGGAAGTCGTCGATGGTTTCGCCCTCGGCATACGTATCGTCGCCACCGAGCGTGAGACCGTAGAAGTTTTCGCGCTCGCGGTAGGGCTTGTTCGACATGAAATCGACGTACACCATGCGGCCGTCATACGTGAAACCCAGGCCCGTCTTTTCCGCCCAGAGCTGCTCCAGCAACTCTTCACGTTCTTCGCTCGTGACAGTGGCGACCAACACTGCGATGAAACCGTACTGTTTGACCGTGGAAGACATTAGGACTCCTATATGTGATAAAGAAAAAGTGACTAATCGGCGGTCGGAATCTGGAACGACATGACTTCTTCCGGGTACGGAATCGTGAGCAGGTGCTCGACGTAGAACTTGCCCTTCGGCTCGATGCGCAAGCGCGTACCGTCACCACCGTCTTGCACATAACGGCAAAGGTCGAGCTTGGTCAGGCGATGCGCAGCTTCGCGCGTTGCCGGGTTTTGCTCAGCGTCCGGCCCATCGCCCAGGTAATACGCCTGGAGTAGCATTTCCAGTTCGACGACGTTCATCGGTGATATCACTTCCGCTCTCCTTGGTTCCATTCATCCGCCAGGTGGCGGAGCCAAAAAAAGCGATGCGCTTGGATCAGCTCATCCGTGATTTCGCCCAAGCGCACGCCACCTTCATTGCACAGCCAGCCTTCGAGGGTCTTGTGACCTTCGAGGCGGTTGCGAATCATCGTGCGTGCGATTGCACTCTCTTCTTGCGTGATGCTGCCCTGCTTCTCTGCCGCCATGATCGCGTGGCAGGTGTAGATCTCTTGACCCTTGATCGGGTGATGGCCCGTCCACAGGTGGGATTCGGCGGCATCGAAGGGAGTGGTCATTATTTCTCTCTGTTTGTCATTGTTGTTACGCCCTGCTTACTTCTGAGGGATGTGATTCTGCCAAGTTCAGCCTAAAACGTAAACTGGTGATACAAAATATTTTAGAAGTGTGTTTGGGGTAGGTAACGATTTCCAAAAAATAGCGGCTAAATGCAGGAGTCAGAAGGCGCATATCGATATAGGCTAGCCTATATTGGGTTTTGGCAGGATCGCGGGAGCCGCGTGAGAGTAATCTGTCCGGCCGGACGGATAACAACCGGTGGTTGTTTAGAACTATATTTGCAGTGTAAGCGAGGGGTCTGGCGACATTGTTCAGATGAAATTAAGAATTCCCATACAAGCGGATTTGTAACTTATCTGTATGGCGAGACATTCGATGTCCCGATCTCGTCTGACGCTTTCAAGAGAATTGTCGCCAGTGGAATTTTGAATTTCCACTGGCTCAACAATCAGGATAAGGCGTACTCGGTCTCTGGGATTTCCCTCCACATATCGGCATCCAAAGGCGAAACTTTCAGATCTTTACGTTCTAAGATCTGACGCAAAAGGAACTGAAGCATCTTCGAGCGGGCCAGCAACATGAGTTGGTTGTTGTATTGCCAGCGCAGATCGTTGCCGTAGTTGGGCAGGCAGCGGAAGCAGTCGTGGATGGCCATGATCGCAAACGGCTTGGTGGGCAACGAGAGCAACAACTCACGCAGCACCGCCTCGTCGATCAAGTCGACGTTGTCCACGCGCAGGTGATCGAGGATGCGGGCCGACAGATAACCCGATTCCTCATACAGGTGCCAGAGTTCGAGCACCAAGTTGTCGTCGGCGTCGTTACCGATAACACCCTTGCCTTCCAGTGCATCCCAGACACGCTGCACGACCACGGGGTCGTAGTTGCAGCGGCGTGTCATCTCCCGCACGATCATGCCGTCGATGGAGTGGATGGTATTGGCGCCGAGGCTGCGCCCGCTTTCCTTGCACATGTTGACCTTGCGCTCGCAGTCATAGGGCACGTTCATGAATTGAACGGTCTCTACTTCCTTGGCCATAACCTTCACGTGCACGTGGAAGTTGTCCGGCAGCACCCAGGAGTTCACCAGGGCATCCGGATTCCACATGTCGAGGAATGCCTTGTTCAGTTCCCACGCGGCCGGCGCCACCTCTTCCATGACTTCGTGGAACACGTGCAGCTGATGGCCTTCGCCAAACACCTTCTTGGGCACCGCTTCGCTGCCGTAGAGCGCCGTCATGATGGCATCCTTGCAGTCGGATCGGCTGATCTTCACCTGCGGTGCCTGCTTGTCGCCGGTGACATCGGCGAGCGTCTTGACTTCAGGGCCGCCGTGCATGAGCCGCTGGCACATGATGTCGTAGACACCGGTGTACGCGTCAGCCCGCTTGAGCACTCCGTTGAGCCAGGAAGGGATGACGTTGCACAGCTCGGCAGCCTTGCGGTCGCCGGTGATGGCCGAGAGGATCTGCAAGCCCGAGCTGGTGGCATCAAGCGAGATCGGGTAACCGCTCGCTTCGCCTGCCTTCATTGCTTCGTAAGCGGACACGCCCGCGAAGTACAGCGCCGGCGTCTCGCTCGTGGCCAGCATTTCGTGCAGCTTGTCCTTGTGGGCCTCGAACCAGGAGAGGCGTTCGTTCCACGTCTTCTTGTCCAGGCCATAGTTCGAAGCGATGTCGATAGCCAGGTACTGTGCGCCAGAGAATTTCTGCATGGTTGACTCCAAGTTTGAAAGACCAAAAGAAAAAGCCGCCAGGATTGCTCCATGGCGGCTTTACAAACATCTTGTTTTGGTTGGTCTCTCTACGCTGGCCCCGTCTTCGTGGCAGCGCAGAGATTACGAGAGACCGCGCAAACGTTTTGTTACCTAGTTAACACTTCATTACACTTTCAATTTATTTGCGATATCGAGCAAGCAACTCGCGGATCTGCTGCATATTCATCTGATCAACACTGCCGGTGTTCACCGGTGGGAGCGGCCGAGCCGCATCGATCTTTTGCAGTCGCTTGACGATGGGCTGGATCTTCTTCTGGTAGTCCTTGTGCAGCTCGTTGAGGATCCAACGCAGCTCCTGCTCTTCGGACTCGAACCGAGGCAGGTTGGGAATGAATTCGCCTTCCTGGCTCATTGTTCATCCGTGAATGTATTTAATCACGCCGTAGACGGCGAAGAGCTGGACCACCATCATCAGGCTGATCTTGGTGATGATCCCCGTTTCGAGTTTGGCCAAGGCAAGTTCGAGGTCGGTCTTAGAGACGGCCTGTTCTTTCAGTCCCTGGCTTAGCTCTTCGGTCAGTGCCCTCGCCTGCTCAGGCGGCATGCCACTGTCTTGTAGACGCGTCGAGAGTTTCAGTGTGTCGATCATCGTGGATCTCCTGCGGTGTCGCATTGCCCGCGCAGATTGTCGAGATCGGTTTGCTTCGTGGCGTCTACCGGCTGCTCTTTGTTGATGAGCTTTTCCAGAACATCCAGTGCGCCCCTTGCACGCATCACCATGCCCGCCCGCTCATGCGCGTCATTGGACAGCTCCACGGCTTGCAAAGAATCGCGGATGACCAGGCCTACCGTGTGGCGCACATCGTAATAGGTGTAATTGTCCATGATTAAAAATTCAGTTCAGTCTGTGGATCAGCTTCCCATGAGAACGCCAGTTCAACCACCTTCCGGCCTTTCTTGCGCTCCTCGATTGTGACAACAAGTCCGTTCTTCTCATGTATCTCGGCAACGGCCGGCTCCAATACACGCGTGCGCAACTCCTTGTAATTCTTCCTCTGGCTCTCGGCTACGTTCAGCTTGTCGCGCAGCTCATCCACGTTGATCGTGAACTTGCCGGCGCGGCGCCACATGGCCAGCATGTCAAACAGGTCCCACGTGTACTTGTTCGTGAACTGCGCGCCGTGTCTGAGCCGATAAGTGGTGAACTCCTTACGTAGGTTAAAGAGCACCGTGCACATCATGTCCGTCCACATCAGGGTGACGCTGGCTTCACCGTCGTTGTACTGGATTTCCTGCACCCACCGCACCTTGCGACCTTTCTTGCCCGTCTTCTCGATGACCTGGATTTCCTTCTTCCAAAGCGTCGCCTGGTTTTCCTTCATCTGGCTGTAGGCGGTCTCTTTCTTGACCCCATACAGCTCGGCATATTGGTCGGCAGTGACAGTGTAGGTCTTCTTCTCCGGCTCGTCGGCACGAGGCACTGGGGCGTCGGATTTGACCTGCGCAATGCACGCGGCGATCAACCGCTTCTCGCCCAACGTCAGATTATGGATGGCACGAGTCAGTGCATTAGCGAACGTCACCCACTTGTCGCCGAGGGTTGCAGTGACCTGCGGAGGAAGAACAATGTCAGCCATTCTATTGGGGCAACCGGTCGGGTTATTGGGGCATGGTTTACGCTATCACTGAGGATGCCCCAATGCAAACGGTAACGCTGGCCGACTTATGCACAAATGTGGATAACAACCCGACTATTTGCCCCAATAACCGGGGCAGTTGCCCTAATAGCCTGCCTATTTGCCCCAATGACCCGATCAACTGCCCCAATGCAACCCGATCATTTGCCCCAATAGACCGGGTTTACTGTTTACGAATCAATCAGTTGCACGACCGAAAGTTAACCCTGTAAACAAGGTTTAAATCTTTATTAAATCTGCGAAAGGCTGAGAGATATTGTTCAACTAAAAACCGTCACGTTCTAGCTTAGCCAGTTCTCGATCACAGGCCGCTTCAAGTGCAGCCGCCACAAAGTGCTTGTGATAGCGGAACACGCCCATGCCCTTCAAATGATTCATCTTCATGAGCACACGCTGCGGGATGTCGTAGTTCACGCCGACCTCTTCGTTGCGATCGTCCCAAGGTTTCTTCCTTCCTTGGCTCCGAGGTTCCTTGCTTTGTTCCTTGGTTTCTTGTAGCGAAGGATCGTTGGTCGATTGGGCCGGCACAGCCTGGCCTTTGCGCACCACGGTCATCGAATTGAGCGAATGCTTAGACATGTGCCTTTTCCTTTCTCACTGCGCCTTTGAACTTGTGCACGATGAAGGTCGCCACGTTCTCGATGAGAATGGCGCCCGTGCCGCTGCTGACCTCGGTGATCGTTTTGCCAGGGATCAGCGATTCCCAATAGCCATTGAGTTTGGGGATCGTGTGCGGAATCACCGGGCCGATCTCAGCGAGCTTGTTCTTCGCCGCCTGCGCCACGCCCTTGCCATTGGTCTCATTGAGAAGGTAATAGAACTTCTTGCCTTCCTGCTCGCATAGCTCGACCGTCGGCAGCGTGGCCTTGATGTCGCCCACTGAATGCTTGCAGGGGATGATGACCAGATCAGCGAGCTTGATGGCTGCGCGGTTGATCTCAGCAACTTGCGGCGGCGTGTCGATCACCAGCCAATCGTAGCCGGCACGCTTGAGTGCAGCATGCTTTGTCTTGAGCTGGGTGTGATTCTCGACGACAGCGAAATGCGGTGTCTCGGCCTCACGGCTATTCCACCAGTCGGCATGGGTGCCTTGCGGATCGAGGTCCATGGTGACCACTGAGCCGAATCCCATCTGTTCTAGCGCCACACTCAGATGAGCTGCGTGCAGGCTTTTGCCCACTCCGCCTTTGAGGCAGGAGAAGACGATTGTATGCATGTGAACTCCATATAGGTTGGTTCACCGCGAACAATACCGTTAACCAATGAAAAAAGGAACCAAGGAGATAGTTTCCTTGGTTCCTTGGCGGACAAACCTAATGTGGATTGAATCGTTCCGTCAATTCCGCAGCCATCATGCTCCAAACCTCTTGCTGTGCTTCAGTCAGAGAATGCCACGGCTCGACGCCAACACTGAGCAATGCCCAGCTTTCACGTTCGTAAAGCTGATAAAGACTTTCTCCGGTAACTGTCTTCATACCTTCCTTGGTTCCTATATTACTTGGCCAATACGAAATACAGCGACTCCAAACATACCGCTGCGTCACCCGCATTGCAATTGTCATCAGACCAAGTCCGTTCGAACGCTTGGCCCAGTGAAACCTGGATAAGCGCTCCTAGTGCCACAATCAACCACGCCAGTCTCATAGTCATTCACCTCAAAGATACGGTGGTTAACGGCAGACTGCGCTGAACGTTTATTTAAGTGGCTATGTGGCTTACACAACTTTTGTTTGCTTACAGAATTGATATTTTTCGTTCTCGCTGGGGCTATGTATCTGCTTACTGAGAGCAATCACAACAACGCTTGCGAGACCAGAATGAACAAAAAGAAATTAAGCGGAGGCGCATTGCCTGCGCTGACGAGTATTCGCTTTGTCGCAGCGCTCACCGTTGTGTTGTCGCACTTCAGCGAGCGTGGCCTGTTCGACCTACCCAAACCAATCTTCGACCTTGTTGACGGCGGCCGCTCTGCCGTTTCAATGTTCTTCGTGCTGTCGGGCTTTATCCTCGCCTACACGTATCGTTCGCAGCTCGCCTCGACCGGTCCACGGCCGTTCTACGTCGCTCGATTCGCGCGGATTTACCCGGTGATTCTGCTGGGCTTGGCGCTGTGCGTGCCCGTGGTGGGCATTCTGCTTTACACCCACGACAGCGAGCGGATGCTCGACTTCTTCGCATTGAAGGATCGAGTGCCGCTGTCGCTCACGCTCAGTTTCATCGCGCAGCTACTGCTGCTCAATGGCTGGTTCCCGTTTGCGGCCATCAATCAGCCGTGGAATGGCCCATCGGACAGCGTATCGTGTGAAGCCTTCTTCTACGCCGTGTTCCCGTGGCTGCTGCGCAAGCTCGGTGGCGTCAGTATCGTGCGCGCTGTGCTCATCTGTGCGGCGATCTGGCTCACGCAAGGTGTCGTCGCTGATCTGATCATGACGCACGTGCCCATCTCACGCAGCGCCTTTATCGTGATCATGCTGCCCCTGCTGCGCATACCCGAATTCATTCTGGGCATTGGTGCGGCCCTGGTGTTCCTGTCCGTGCGCGAGAGCGGCATGCAGCGTCAAAGCCATGCGCTGGCAATGGTCGTAACTGCCCTTGCCGGCCTCGCCGTGTTCGGCCTGTGGCAGCCGCCGATTTTCCCACCGTATTTCCCAGCCTACTACATGCAAGCGCCGTTCTTCGCGATCCTGATTCTGGGCCTCGCACTTCTGGAGCGCCCGGTGCTCGGCATTCTCAATGCACGCTGGCTCGTGCGCCTGGGTGAAGCGAGCTATTCGCTCTACCTGGTCCATCTGCCGATTCTGCTGCTTGCCATTCTCGCCGGCTTCGACCGCAGCAATGGCTGGATTGCGATTGTCTTCGCCGTGGCCTTCAGCGTCGTGGTGTTCCAGTTCTATGAAGAGCCGATGCGGCGCTACATCCGTGCTCGCCTCTCGGGCCGCAAGCGCATGTTGGAAGACTGGGTGATCCCCCGTCGCGCAGACATGCGATAAGAAAAAGCGAGGCATCGAAGGATGCCTCGCCTTGCTTCCTGCCTTCCTTGCTTCCTTGGTTAGCTGACACGAACCTTCTCGGCTTGAGGATTGTCATCCAGCACGATCTCAGCTTGGTCTGGGTTGTAGAGCGATGCCTCAGTACGTGACCAGTGGCCTTGCTCAAGGTCCGTTTCCGGATCGTTACTCTTGAAGAAACGGCCTTTCTCATCACGAATGACGAAACGGGCAGAGAACGGGATGATGTGTTCAGCCATGGTTCCTTGGTTCCTGTATTGCTTGGTTAACAGGTCAACTCTTTGTCCGCGAACTCGATCACGGCCTTATTCCAAGGTGTGCCTTGGTAATTAACATGATGACCCTGGCAGTACGTGCGACCACGCTTGCAGTAGCGGTGGGTGAAGCGGAACTCGTTTCCCTCTTTGACGAGTACGTCGATGACTTGGTGCGCGGTCTTGTCGTACTTCTGGAAGGCTCGCTTGCGCTTGTCGAACTCTTCACGGGTTTCTCCCTCCTTCGGCTTGTCCAGTCTTTTCCACTGGTTCTTGATGAGCTTGGCCGTGTTGAAGTTCAACGTGAATTTGACCTTGTTCATCCGGTTTAAATGGTCGAGGCAGACATCATCCTCGTGATGGTTGTCTTTCAGAATGACGCTGGAGTCCGTGTCGAGATACGCGCCCTGGGCATTGTGCTTCAGCTCCCTTGGTTCGACGATCATCGGCAACGGATACTGGAACTGGTCGATCTCCGCCTGCGCGGTCTCGCTCAGCTCGAACTTGACGATGAATTGGCGCCATTTCGGCGACCAGTCCACCAGGTCAATCTGCGCGCACTTGAGCAGCAGATCGGCCACCTCCTGCGCCTTGTTGCAATGGTGCCGCATGCAGCCCACCAGGGTGGGCAGATCAGCACGCTTGTGCAGGGCCATTTGTACGAGCAGATCGACCGCAAACTTCTCAGGCACGCCGTGCTTCTTCGCATGGTCGATGAAGATCGGATCCACGGAGAACTCATGGCGCATGCGGCTCATCAACTGATTCTTGCTGAAGAGCCTTTCCAGTTCAAGCTGGTGTTCCTTTTTTGCTTGGTTCATGGTTTCCTTGGTTCCTTGGCAAATAGGTTAGAACGTGCCCCAGTAGGTGTGGTGGTCCCCCAGGTATTGCCGCCACTTCTCGTCGAAGAAGCAGTTTTCCGGCACGCCGAAGAAGAGCGGCGCCACATCCACATCTTTCAGTCCGGCCAAGCCACAGCCAATCCGAGTCACCTGAAACGTGAGATTCGGTCGCCCGGTTGCGTAGGCGATAAAGCCCTGGACGTATTTCTCGATGGTATCCAGCGACAGTGTGTGCTGGATGGTGCGGTCCTTGGTGGGAATGGCGAACGAGTTCGACACATGCCCGTAGCCGCAACCCATCATGGCGCCGTGGACAATGCGTGCAGTCTGGGCTGCGCCGGCACCGTGGACGCCTGCTTCATTGCTGCCGAATACGAAGATCATCTTGTTTCCTTGGTTCCTTGCTTACCAGCGTGTGAGCTGTGTGTTGTTGTCGCCGGCTTCCGGATCCATGCGAATGGCGAGGCTCTTTGAGTGGGCTGCCTTGGAGCGCTCGATACTCGTCATCTGGTAGACCTGTATCTCGGCGTGAGAAATGATCTGATAGATGTAGTCCGCCGTTTCGCAGCGGCCGCTCTTCAGATCGATGCTCACCAAAGTCTTGGTGTTGAAGAAGGTGGTGGGTTCGTAGCAGAACTTGCCGTGCTCATCGACCACCATCTTGGCCTGCAACAGAAAGCCTTCCTGCTCCGGATCTCCGGAGAGATCCTGGGCCGTTCGAAGCATGGCGTAGGTGATGACGACGAATGGCTTGTTCATATCCGTGCCACCATGCCGAAGATGCAAAGCAGGGCCACCGTGAGCAGCGTGGTGATCAGCAGAACCTTGCTTCCTTGCTTCCTTCCTTTCTTCCTTGGTTCCTCTGGAACATAGGGAATGGCGAGTCCATCGAGGTCGTACTGAGCCTTGAACTCGGCCCAAGTGCGCTTCTCATGCGGGAAGAACACCTCCCAGTTTTGCTGGTTCATTGCGAGTGCTCCTGATGTTGGCTGATCGCTGCCTCGATGACCTTCTTGATGATGTCGCCGTGGCATGGTTTGGGGTGACAGAAACAGACCAAACGAACCGGCTGGCCAGTGTTGTCCATGGCCAACGCGCCGATACGCTCCAGTGCGTTGCACACCAGCTCGTCGTCCTCGGCGATCTTCCAGTTCAGCCACTTTTCGAAGTTGGCGATCACTGACTCACGGGTCTGACGGCCTTCGAGCGTGAAGATGTTGCCGAGAGCAGAAGGGCGCCCGATGTACACATCACGTGGTTGTGGGCCGGTTTCGATGTGGTGGCGATTGACCACCTGGATTTCATTTGACATGGTCTTTCACCCATTGAATGCGCTTCGGGTTGAGGTGGGCCTCACCACGGTCCACTTCCCGGTTGTAGTCCTGGGTAGTGGGATGAAACGGATGTAGGAAGTCGAGCCGCTCCCATGAGAACTGCATGCGCATCTCATCGGAGAGCTGGCGATACTCGATCTGGGCATTGCGATTGGCCCACTGACGCAGCGCACCGCACAGCCCGTGGTAGCGACTGAAGCCCATGTCTTCATTGGCGCCCAGCGTCAGCCACCAGAGGTAGGCCTGGTAAAACGCGGTGAGCAGCTCGCTCTGAGGTTTCGGTTCAAACTTGCCGAGGAACAGCTCCTCGAATTCCTTTTGATTCATCTTTCCTCCTGGTTCAGGGCATTGAGCGAAGGCGAGGGCAGGGCAAAGCCCACCCACGCCACAGGCGCGGAGCGCCGCAGAATAGCTCGGATCAGTCATCCGGTAGACGCTTTCGAGGTGCTTGGGCAGGACCTTGTAGAGCGTGTTGAGCGTCTCGATCTCGCCTTTGCCGATGTCTATCCGGATGATCCGAGAGCTGGTCATGTCTCCCTCACGGGTGAAAGCACGGTTCGTCGGGTGCACCACGCACTGCGCCTTGAAGACGAACGAACCCTTGTGCTGACTCAACGGGAACTCGTCTTCTATCGGGATAAGTTTGGGTGCGAGGATGAACGCAACCTTCTTTCCTTGGTTCATAGAATCCTTCTTTCCTTGGTTACCAACGCCCACAATCGCGCGAGAACGAGGTTTTCGCGGCAGCGAAAAGCTCGTGCGAGCCGGTCCAGATAGCTTTTAGGGACTATCTATCCCATTTAGGGGAGAAATCCGACTTTGCTCTTTAGGTGAGTCGGATCGGAGTTGAACTCTTGTCCATCTATTATTAGATATAAGTTTGAGGAAGGACAGCATTGTATCGTTTACAAATGGCGTGTCCAGCACCGTGTCCATCCCTGGTCTGAGCCACCTGGCCACCCATGAAGAGTGGCCAGGATGTCCCGACTTACGCGGCGAATGCCAGCTTGCGCACGAACTTGTTCTTGCCTTCGTCCACTGACACAGCCGTTTCCTCACGGACACGGCGGATTTCCAGCGTCAGCGGTGCATCCGGATCGACGACCCACGT
Source organism: Caballeronia sp. TF1N1 (assembly GCF_022878925.1). Lineage (NCBI taxonomy): Bacteria > Pseudomonadati > Pseudomonadota > Betaproteobacteria > Burkholderiales > Burkholderiaceae > Caballeronia > Caballeronia sp. TF1N1. The sequence continues at coordinate 54,146 of NZ_CP084632.1, read as the reverse complement.
CTCGCCCGGCTGCAAGCGGGAGTGCGCTTCCTTCAGAAGCTGCTCCCACACGTCGTTGCGTGCTGCGTTCAACTGCGCGAATTCCTCGTTCGAGGAGTTCGTCTTGAGCGCCTTCATCGTGTCCAAGGGCAGGCCCATGGGCAGTGCGACGAAGATGTCCTGACCTTCCGGACCCGCACCGCGTGCGAGGTAGCCGATGTTGATCCAGAACTCAGCCTTTTCTTCGGGCTGGTTCTTGCCGTTCGACGGACGGACGTTGCTCTTCGAGCCAAAGCGCATTTCGAAATCGGTTGCCATGGTGATGCTTCTCCTTGAGAGAGTGGTTGAAAATCGGGATGCCCTATGCACCCCGACCCAACAGGCGCGGAGCGCCCGGTTGAACTGCGATTAGGCGGTCAGTACCTTGCGAGCGAATGCTCGGCCGGCGTTGACTGCCTTGGCGCCGTGGTCAGCGGCCGCTATTTCCGAATGGAAGTAGCCAGCCGATTTCCACGTCAATGCACCACCTGCAACTGCGACCAGCAACAGCAACTGCACGCCGAAGGTTTTCTTGGGCATGGGATCACCTGAGAGAGTGAGATTTAGAGTGATCGGTTGATCACCCATCACACGCGGAGCGTGTCAGTGCATGTAGCGGGAAGGCGAGGGCGCATAAAGCAGCCAAAGCTGCATGTCCATGTCGGCTTGGAGCACGTACAGCCGAGCTGCCTGCTCATCCAGATCGCGGTAATACGCGTCAACGTGAGCGTCATGTAGGGCGATGAATACCATTGCTATCCCACAGGTGTGGCTTAGGCTCTTGCGAGCCTAAGACCTTGATTAGTAACGGGTAGCGATGCTCAGGTTGTAGCGTTCGTTACCGAGCGCCCAAGCCATGACACCAGCGTTAAAGCCCATGAGCACGAGCGCAGCATCGGTCCAGCCAGTGCAGCCAATGACGCCCAGCGTCATGAGCAGACCAACGACGATGCACAGCACAGCGATGATGGTGAGTACGAGACGGAGCATGATTGACCTCAAAGATATGTCTAATGACGGATGTAAAAAAGCCCGCTGAGTAGCGGGCAAGTTGAACTAGCTGCATGTCCAAGTAGAAGGAACTTGGAGATACAGCCAACTGATGCAGGCCAACCACCGAAGTGGTTGACCTCTAGACTACGTTTAGGCGACAGCCTTGAGCTTCTGCTGGGTTTGAGCGAAGGTGACATCACCTTCATCACCCAGTTCATCGAAGGCCAGTGCAAACAGATCACTATGATCTTGCGACTGAGCCATGAACTTCTTGATTTCCACACGACTTGTCGTGAGTTCACGTGCCTTTTCCTGACGGACAGTAGCAGCGAACACCTTCTTGTCGTAGTTAGAACGCACAGCTTGATTGTCCGCAGCGTCATTGACGCTACGATTGAGCATGCCAACGCCAGCGTTGACTGCACCCAGTGCACCAGTGATAGCGTCAGCCGAGCTGACAACTGCACCGAACACTGCACCGACCGTTACACGAAGGTTAGCCATGACACATCTCCAGTAGAGTAGAAGGACGACATTGTCCTCACATGCGCGGAGCGCATGATGTGTTGGTGTTAACAAGGGTGGGTAGCATTGCTGCCACCTTAATTAGTACCGGGGGGGAGTGTTAGGTGTCGGGGGCTGGCGCCCCCTATACCCTGCAATGACACCTAGCTATGAGGATTTCTGGAACCCTCTGTCTAAAAAATAGGCAGCCGCGGCTATCGGGAAGTCCAAAAAATTGGCCAGAAATTTCCCTATATGGGCGGGTTTATTGCTGTAGAGCCTGAACAAACAGGGAGAGAACCATGACAGAAGCCGACTTTGTGGCCAATCTAGCCATGCTTTTACGAGACCAACCACGGTTCACCACGGCTGATCTGAGCGATTTCGCCGTCGCTTACTGGGATCAAGGCCAGGTGAAATTTGTCTTTCTGGACGACGAGGGGAGGTGCCTGGACGAGGGATTCAGCCTTAACGACTTCATGTGGGAAGAATGGGCGGAACAGTTTTCCTCCTGGCTCAAGCATCCGGTGTTTTCCCGACGGGAAGAGCTTGAGCGCTGGAAGCTCGACGCACCCCCGGTTGAATCGGGAATCTGAACGAAAAAACCACTAGGTCTGATAAGTTGGCATCCCGCTCGCTGCCCCGAGGGCAGCTCGCGTGCAGGCGAGTTCGACCCTGAGCCAGAAGAGCAACTAACAATCTGCCCGCGTACCGACCATGGTAAGAAACGGATCCGTTTCATTGCAGCAAGTAGCCGACAGACTGGCCCAGTTGAACGTGGCGTGTTCACGATGCGACCGGAAGGGCAGATACTCGACGGCCAGGCTCGTCCAGCAATATGGGCCCGAGTTCGCCATGACCGATCTGAAAAATGAGCTGACTAACTGTCCGATGCGCGATGCCAACGGATATCAGCGCTGTGATGTGTTCTTTCCTGGACTGGGTGAGGCGTTTAGCGCCGTGTAGCTATCCCGGAAAAAGAAAGGCCCGCACACCCGGCGAGGAGTGGCGAGCCTTCAACTGCCTGTTCGGCAGGGGATATGAAGTGGGTGTACGGTAGCTGAAAAGGCGAAAGACAACAATCATTCGGCTCGGCGGGCGTGTGCTACACCGCATTACTTGCTTCTAGCTTTGTCCCGACGACGACTACGTAAGCGTGAGATGTGTACTCGGAAAAAAGCTGGACCCGCACAACGACATACTCATCGTGTTCATAGAACCGTAAATCATGTGGACGATCCGGCGTTTCTATTGGCGGTTTCCAATCTCCCCCGACATACGTATTAGGCCTCGTCTCGGTGTTGAGACATAAGGGCTGGACTAGAGGCGTAAACGAATCACGGCCAAGTTGCTTTATCGCAAAGCTATAAGCAATTTTGCCCAGCATTGAAAGAAACGCCCGAGGGCGCAGCTCAAAGTGAGTAAAAGCCAACCCCGCATCACCGAGCTTCATAACTCGTTCTTGGTAATCGGTATGTAGCGCACGCACGCCGAATCCTACTTGCGTCTCGGTAGTGGGGGCCGCACCATTGATAAGACCGGGCACCGGTAGATGAAGCTCCAGGAATGCAGCGGGTGCTTCGTTTATAGGTACTTCGGTGACTGTTTCGACGCCGTTCTCTTCGATGGTGATGGTGAAATCCGACGAAGATCCACGTCGCTTTTTGTGTTTCTTTGAATACAAGCCAGTTGTGTTCCGAAATACCACGAACATCTTTCTAAGACAATGAAGTTCGATGGCGCTCGTTACATCTCGGCACACCTCACAGCTTGCATTTGGAAGAACAATCGTTCCCTTCAAGCCGTCAGCAATGACATGCTCTCTGGAAAGCTTGTCCTTCCACGAACCACAATAAATACATTGGGATTGGGGCTTATCTGCCATACCGTAACTCCACGCTTGCCATCTTTGAAGTATATGGGAATACGGGGAATACGGACGACCAAAGACAAAGGACAGCAACCTGTGCTGTCCTTTATCTCCTGACTGTTAACCGATTCAGGCTTCGTGTCGTCTCACCGACTGGCAACAGCGCATGACCAACGCTGAAGAGGAGTTCGTCGGCGACGATTGCGGTGGTTATTGGTCCCCACTCCCGCTCGGGTATCAGAACAAAGCTAACCAGCAGTTCCGGCGTATTGCCGCAGGAAAGAAGGGTAGAACCCACGGCATGGAAGAACGTTAACATTCAAGGGTAAGAAATACAACGTCTTACGACCGATATTTAACGAAATGTGTCAGAGCATTAGACATTATTACCATAATGACAAGCCAACTTCCCCCTCTGCGGGAGCAGACATAGGGATCCCCCTCCCATTCCATAAGGAATAGAGTCGGAAAAATTAGACATATCTTTGAATAGACTTTAGACTTTGTTTAGTCCATGAGCGGACTATACCGTAAACGAACCAAGGAACCAAGGAAATGGAATCGGGGATCACGGAAGAGATGATGGCCAAGGCGGCCAAGGCACCTCGGATCAGCAAGGCTGATGTCGAGCGCGCCATCCGGGAGAGCAAGGTGACCTTCACTGTTCTGCCGAATGGCCGCACGACGATCTGCCAGATCGAATTGTTCGGCGGCCGCTTCTCGGTCGAGGGCGACTCGGCCTGCGTCTCGAAGGAAAACTTCAGCAAGCTCTACGGCGAGAACCATGCGTTCGCGCAGGCCGAGGACAAAGTGTGGGGCGTGCTGGGCACCGTGCTCGCCTGGCGCCTGGCCAAGATCGACTCGGTCGGCGCGGCCGAGGGGAAGATCACCGAGTACGACGGGCTGCGAACCTACGTCGGCACCAAGGTCGTCCACGGCGTGCCGATGACGCGAGGCGACTACAACGCACTGCGCGGCTGGGATCTGCCGGCAGGGGAGAGCGGCGATGACGCCGGATATCTCGTCGAGTACACCGACGGCGGCGGGCCGAACGTGACCGGGTTTCCCGGCTACATCTCCTGGTCGCCGAAAGACGTGTTCGAGCGCAGCTACTCGGTGGGGCTGGAGCCACGTCCTTCCACCTGGCTCGAACGGCTCAACGCCGAGGTGCAATTCGAGGAGAACAAGCTCCTCAAGCTCACCGCGTTCGTGGCCACCGAAAAGTTCAGCCAGTTGCCTAGCGCTGACCAGCGCGACCTGATCGCCCAGAAGAACTGCATGGAAGAGTACGTGTGGCTCCTGAAGAAGCGCATCCGCCGCGCCGCTTAAACCCAGAAACCAAGGAACCAAGGGGAGGAAACTCCCCTTCTTTATAGACGCTATGAACCAACCCCTCACCAAAGACTTGGTCGAGCGGGCGATGCCCGCCTCGCTAAAGAGTGCCGTCACGCAGCAAGTCGTCGATCTGATCAACAACATTGCCGTAGATCCGCTGGTGGCCGAGCACATCCGCGAGAACTTCATCTCGTTCAGCTCCGTGCTGAAGGAAGGCAAGTTCAAGCTGGAGGACTACACCCACGCCGTGAGCTATGTGAGCTACCGGATGATGGGCGACTCCATCAAGGACGCCTACTTCAAGACGTTCCCCGCGCGCATGCAGGCGCTGCTCGCCAAAGGCGCCGACGAAAAAACGATCTCGGCCTACAGCTCGGCCTACAACAAGGGCAAGTTGGTCAACCTGATCATGGAACAGAGCATGGTTCCGGCTTGGGTTCTGCACCAACAGGCTTTCAATGAAGCGGTGATGACCCAGGTCACGCTCATGAGAAGTGCGCAGAGCGAGAAGGTTCGTTCGGATGCAGCCAACTCAATCCTCACTCACTTGGCTAAACCCAAGGAAGTGAAGGGTGTTCTCCCGCTTGATACCAAAGAAACTTCGGGAATGACCGAACTCAAGGACATGTTGGGCAAGGTTGCCGCGCAACAACGTGAACTCATTGCACAAGGAGCGACGGCGAAGGACATCGCAGCACAGAAACTCATCGACATTGAAGACGTGGAGGCCAAAGACATTCCATGAAGAAGACCCTGATCAAACAAGAGCTAGATGCTTGGCTCGATCAGGTCAACTACTCCGAACTAAACAGTCACAGCTACACACCCAGTGAGTTCGCGCTGACTTTTATGAACTTCATCAAGCTCGTCAATGGCGGGCAGGGTGAATCTCATAGAACTCCGCCCGTCCACTTGAAGATGCTGGACAAGGTAGTTGAATCCTGGTCGGACTACATCGCAAACCTTTGCTTTCGCGGAGCGGCGAAAACCACGCTGTTCTTCGAATACTTCGTGCTGTTTCTCGCCGTCTTCGGATATCTCGAAGGGTTCGGCAAAGTCGAGTCGATGATCTACGTATCGGACTCGATGGACAACGGCGTGAAGTCTGCCCGCAAAAACATCGAGTTCCGCTACAACAACTCGGAGTTCTTGCAGCACTGGATCCCGAAAGCCACCTTCACCGACAACTACCTGGAGTTCGAGGGCAGGGGCGGCAACCGCCTGGGTGTGAAGATGTTCGGCGCCAAGACCGGCATCCGGGGGACGAAGATCTTCGGCAAGCGGCCGAAGCTGTGCGTGCTCGATGACCTCGTCTCGGATGACGACTCGAAGTCCAAGGCCGCGATGATCGCGATCAAGGACACGGTCTACAAGGGCGTGAACCACGCGCTCGATCCGACGCAACGCAAGGTGATCTTCAACGGCACGCCCTTCAACAAGGACGACATTCTGATCGAGGCGGTCGAGTCGGGCCAGTGGGATGTGAACGTGTGGCCGGTGTGCGAGAAATTCCCCTGCACCGAGGAAGAGTTCGTCGGCGCCTGGCCTGATCGCTTCACCTTCAAGTACGTGAAGGAGCAATACGATCTTGCCGTAGGCACCGGGCACGTCGCCGCGTTCATGCAAGAGCTGATGCTGCGCATCTCCTCGGACGAAGAGCGGCTCGTGATGGACAACGAGATTCGCTGGTACTCGCGGCAGCTTCTGTTGCAGAACAAACACACTTTCAACTTCTACATCACGACCGACTTCGCCACGTCTGAAAAACAGACGGCCGACTTCTCCGTGATCAGTGTGTGGGCCTACAATAGCAACGGCGACTGGTTCTGGGTTGATGGCATGATGGAACGCCAGAAGATGGATAAAACCGTCGATCAACTCTTCAAATTTGTCCAGCAGTACAAACCACAGCAGGTAGGCATCGAGATCACGGGACAGCAGGGTGGCTTCATCTCCTGGCTCGAAAAGGAACAGGTTCGCAGGCAAATCTGGTTCTCTTTCGCAAGCAGTGAGAAGAGCGGCAACCCTGGCATACGCCCAATCACCGACAAGCTCTCCCGCTTCAATCTGGTTGTTCCTTGGTTCAAGGCTGGGAAGATGTTCTTCCCGGAAGAGATGAAGCACTCCGTCATCATGGGACGGGCGATGGGCCAGATCAAACTGGTGACCATGTCGGGTATCAAGGGTAAGGACGACTTCGTCGATACCGTCAGTCAACTGGCGTTCCTTAAACCTTGGCTGCCTTCCGATTCCGCGCCGGCCACCCCTGACGAAGTGAGCATCTACGAGGACGAGGAACTCCACTCGGAACCCAGTGGGCTGTCTTCGTACATCGTGTGAGGTGCCAATTGAATATCAACCAACTGTTTCAAGACTTGTCCTTCGGCGAGTTGTCCACTCTCTCCCTGGCTCAGGATGGGAATGGCTACATCACCGATGCCGGCAAGGAGCGTTTGATCCGCTTCGCCAATGACGGGATGCTGAAGCTCTACGGGCGCTTTGTCCTGAAAGAGAGCGAGCTGCTGATCGAACAGGTGGAGTGGATCACCAACTATCACCTGATCCTGAAGTTCGCCGAAAGCCAGATGGCCACGGGCGATCAGGACTATTACTACATCAAGGATCTGCCGGCCGAACCCTTCAAGGATGACGTGATCCGCATCCTGAAGGTGTACGACGTGAGCGGGTGCGAGCTGAAGCTCAACGACGACGCGAACCCGTTCTCGCTTTTCACGCCGCAAGCGAACGTGTTGCAGGTGCCCAATCCGGTGGGCGGGGCGCCGCTTGCCGTTACCTATCAGGCCAAGCCTGCACCACTCGTGCTCAACGAGGCACTGGACCAGGAGATTGAGCTGCCCGATGTGCTGCACGCAGCGCTTCGGAACTGGATCGCCTACCGGTGCTTTGGCCAGGTCAAAACGCAGGAATCCATGGCGGCGGCCGCTGATCATCTCGCCCAGTTCGAGGGGGCGTGCGCCGAAGTCATCACTTACGACCTGGTGGGCAACACCACCAGCCAGACCAACAACCGATTCGCACTCAACGGGTGGGCGTAATGGGAATGCGCAATTCACTGAGCCAGAGGGAAGCAGAGGTCAATTCGCTGATCGACCGCACCCTCGGCGAAAACTACGGGAACATTCTGGAGGTCCAGCAGGCGCTGCCGACGATCCGGAAGTTGCTCGATCTGCTGCTGTCGGGCGCGTACCCGACCAATCCAACCACACCGGTGACCGACACGTCGTTCACGGTGATGGGCACGAACGTCAAATACTTCGGCGTCAAGGGCGATGGCACGGCCATCGACACCGTGGCACTGAAGGCGGCGTTCGTCTCGGCGGTCACCAACAAGCACGGGCTGTACTTTCCGGACGGCACCTACCTGATTGACGACGAGATCCCCATCGGTTCGGCCGATGTCGAAGCGCTCACGGGTCTCACGGTCACCGGTCAGTCGCAGCTCAACACGATCATCAAGCAGACGAAGGCGAACACGCGGTGCTTCAAGTTCATCGGCAAGTACATCCATACGATCCGCTGGACTCGGATGAACTTCACTTACGCGGACATGCAAAAGGGGAACACTGACGCAGCCGTTTTCTACGCTGACGGCGGAGACTCCTTCTACATGTCCACGTTCGAGGAGATCACCGGCTCGAACTTCTACTTCTTCTTCGACTGCCCGGAAATGCTGTGGTGGGGCAACTGCTATCGGGACTTCTGGCTGGGCGACTTCGCCGGTGGCGTGAATCGGGTGACGGGCACGGCGGGTGAGCCGAACTGCCGCTTCGAGCGCATGTACATTACCTGCGAATCCGCGGTCGAATGCCTGTTCGAACACCAGGCGATGGCGGCTCAGTACGACTCCATCGAGGTCAATGCCGCATTCAGCGGTGCCACGATGATCAAGGACACGAGCGGCGGCACGCACGTGATCGGTCACTTCGCTCTGGAAGGCGCGCATTACACCACTGGCAAGACGCTCTTCGAGATGCAGAACTCGGTGCTCATGGCCGACTTCATCTACACGGAGTCGATCTCGTGCCCGGCCGGTGTGGATCTCTACGTGTTCCACTCGGAAGGCCCGAAGAGCAACATCTACGTGCGCCTGTTCTCAATCACCGGCATCGGCAACCAGGTGCATGGTGGGCTGGACGGGACGATCAATGCGTCGCTTGCCATCGGCCCGCACCCAATCCGCTTCAAGCAGGTGAACATGCCGTTCGCCGGCAACGTGCGGCTGACCGACATTCTGGCCAGCCCGTCGGCCGACATCACCATCGTCGAAGACTGGGCCGACACGAGCCGTGTTGCGCTCAATGACGACGCCGACGTGACGCTTGCCTACGACTCGGAATACAACCAGGTGTGGGCGGCATCCACCGGACGCACGGCCAAGCTCCCGCAGAGTGGTCCGCAGGACACGACCAATCTGTTCCGTGGCCGGGGCTTTCGCATCGTCAAGTCTGCAATCGTGGGGGCACTGTCTGTCACGACTTCGGACGGCCAGTTGCTCGCTACCTTGCCGGGTGGAGCACGGGGCGTGGCCGAGTTCATCTGGTCTCGTGCGGGTGGAGATGGCTTCTCCTGGCTCCTTGTTGACCAGCGGAGCTTCTGATGATCCGGATCAAGCAAGGTGCGGACTTCGACTTCGTGGGCCAGCTCACGAACGACAAGGTGCCGTATCCGCTTGCAGGTGTGACTCTCTCGGCGGACTGCCGCTCGGCAGTCTATTTCGAGTTCGAGCAGCACATGGAAATCACGATTGTGGACCTCGCCACCGCACTGGTGAGGATCCGCGCCGTGGGGGCGGATACGAAGAAATGGCACGACGGATTGCATCTGATCGACGTGCGAGCAGTCAAGCCTGACGGCAAGGTGCTCGTGTCGAACACGGTGCCGTTCGAAGTGTTGCAGACCGTGACACAGGGGGCGTGATGCCAGACGATCCTTTGCAACTACGCCTGGACGCGGCACCGATCCTGGCCGATATGGTCACGGAGAATCTGATTCTCCGGCTGTATCAGCCGGGCGGCGTGCCGCAGCCGGACGATCCATGGTTTCACGATGCACCGGGTGACGATGGTCTGACGCAAGCGCAGAAAGACCTGATCACCAAGGGGCTGACCGATGCCGCCATTGCGGCGGCCAAGGCCACGTGGGACCATTCGGTGCAGGACATCATCAACGATGTCCTCGCCCAAGCTCGCTCACTTCTGAACTCCATCGTGGAGGCGACCATCACCAAGCAGATGGTTACCCTTCAGACGGATCAGGAATCGCTTGCCATCGAGGTGGACACCTGGGGCGCACGCATTGGAGCCAATGCTGCCGCGATCCAGGAGGAGAAGCTCACCTACGCCAACGACAAGCTCGCACTTGCCGAGACGATCGATCAGGTTGTGGCCGGCAATGCGCAGGCAATCACGGCGATCAATGACACCAAGCTCGCCTATGTCGAGGGCGACACAGCCATTGGCAAGCGCATTGACGCCATGGTGTCGGAGGTGGGCCAGAATCAGGCGAGTATCGTCGATCTGTCTGAGACCATGGCCGACAACGAGCAAGCCACGGTCAACCGCGAAACGGCACTCGAAGCCCGCCTCGGGGCGAGTGCCGACGCCAAGATCGACACGATCTCGAAGGCCAATGCGACGAATTACGCCGCCATGGTGGCGCAGGTCCAGAGCTTCACGGTCACGTTGAACGGCAACTCTGCGTCCATTGCGAATGAAATCACCGCACGAGTGGCGGGTGACAGCGCCAACGCAACCGCCACGCAGCAACTGTCGGTGCGGGTGGGGAACACGGAAGCCGGCATTAACACGATCAACACCGCGCTCTACACACCGGGCGGTGCTATTGCCAGCCAGATCACCAACCTCTCCGTGCAGGTTGGCAACGCCAACTACAACGCCAGTCAAGCGATCTCGATCTCTTCGCAGTATGGCGGCCGCTGGGCGGTAAATCTGGACAACAACGGCTACATCGTCGGGCTGATTCTCAACAATGGCGCAGCCGGAAGTGGATTCTGGGTGAGCGCTGACTCGTTTGTCGTGGCCAAGCCCGGCTATGCCGCACGGCAAGGCTTTGTCGTGCAGTACGTCGATGGGGTGCCGCAGCTCTCGATCCAGCAAGCATTGATCGGCGATGCGAACGTGAACACGCTCAAACTCGCGGGCAATGCGGTGACGATCCCGCAATACCGGGAGGGAAGCAGCTCGCAAGTCTCTTGGAACGGAAATGGTCCGTATCAAGCATGGGTTGAACAGATCTATTACCCGCAAGCAACCAGCATTGTGGCGCTTATCTCGTGGGCATCGATTGCCATCGACTCATCCACCAACTCTGAAGTGTTGCTCTATGTGGATGGAGGTCTGGTACTGGACACCGCAGTGTCGGTCCTGAAGGACTACAGCCAGAGTGCAACGGCATCCAAGCAGTTTTGGATCTCGGCGGGTTGGCACACATTCGATCTTCGCTTCGGCGACAACTGGCGTGAGGGCCGCAACCAGTTGCAACGCTGGGCAATTACTTTGCTGGGGTGCATGCGCTAATGGCTACGACACCAAACTATGGCGTGAAGATCATCAGTAAGGCGGTACAGCCGGCGATTCCGCGCACGACCGTGACACCGATCACGGTCTCGAAGCTGAACACGCCGCCGCATCTGATGCCCATCAACATCGCCTTCGCACGCTTTGATGATGACGGCCGCATTGAATTTGTCGGCCACACGTCGCCCGAAGGTTGGGAGCGCATGCTCGGCTACACCGCCGAGTATGTCGTGCAGGGTGATGCGGATGTCGATCTGGACTGGGTCGATGGACATGTCATCAAGCGTCGTCCCGAAAATCCGACAATTCTTGATGGAATGACGTTGAGAAATCTGCCGATTCCGTGTCAAATAACGGTTGATGGCACGACTCACGACTCTCAGGACGAAACGGCAGACCTGTCCTTCAGTCAACCAGGCACCTACACAGTAGTGGTGTCTGCGTTTCCGATGCTCGATGCTTCCTTCCAGGTGACCCAAGAATGAAGATCCACACCATTGTGGATCCGCTCCCGTTGCGCGAAAAAGCGTACATGGACTCTGGGGATCAACTCGACGCCATCTTCAAAGGATTCCTCTCTTTGCAAGAAAAAGGCTTCGAGTTGCCTGCTGAGACGGTCGAGTGGATCGAACACTGCAAGGCGGTCAAATGCCGTCACCCTAAAGACAAGGATACGAAATGAATCCGTCCGTGATGGTCGATCAACGGTTCGGCACGAGCTACCAGGTGATCAAGGAGGTGCATGCGGCGCTCGCGCAAATCCTCTTTCTCGCCGACAACATGGACCAGCTCGCGCCTCGTGAGATCGAGCTGCAACAGTCCACCGACAAGGCCAATCTGCAATGGCGTCGTGAAGGCGACATCGTCTGGAAGAACCTGGTGTCGCTCGTTGCTATCGGCGAAGCATTGGACACGTCCGGTGTGCAGTTTGGCATTGCAGACGTGGCCGACAACAAGAACTACGTTCGGAGCCAGGGGGTGTGGAAGCCCTTGCCGACGCTGTTCTCCGGCAAGTACGCGGACCTGTCTGGACTTCCCGATCTGTTCTCGGGCGAGTATGACGCGCTCCAAGGTAAGCCGACCGTCCTGCCGGACGCACCCAATGACGGCAAGCAATACGCCCGAAAAGACGGTGCCTGGGTGGAGGTCGTTTCCTCCTCTGGCTCAGGCGGTGACGTAGGGTTCACGCCGCTCAAGATCGACAGCAACACCACCTTTTTCGTGCCGCAGGGCACTCAGGCTTTCCTCCGGATGACCGTCACGGTGGAAGGCACTCTCAAACTCGACGGTTACCTTATCGAGGTCTAAATGCCACTCGTACTCAAAAACCAAGCAGCAGGCGATGTCGCCAATCCGGATGCGGGCTACAGCACGCTGTTTCCGGACCAAGACGGTAACTTCAGCAAGAAGGATTCGGCAGGTGCGGTCACCAAGCTCGGCGCAGGTGGTGCGGCCAGCTCGTCGGCGTACCCGATTCCCAACCTGGAAAAGATCCGTCGCATCATCCCCTTCGGCGACTCGATCACCGCGAACAACTCGACCTACAGCAACGGCGCCTATCAGGCATCGAACGGCTGGGCGGAAAACGCCCTGCGTAAGGCTTCGCGCTTCACGTTCATGAAGAACGCGGGTATCGGCGGCAACACGGTTGCGAACATGCGCGCCCGTCTTGCCGCAGACATCCTCGCTGCGAAGCCCGACGCAATCACGCTGCTCGGCGGCACGAACTCCATCGTGACCGGCACCACGTTCCAAGGCATGGCCGCTGTGCTCAACGACTACGAGTACATCGTTCAGCAATGCCTGTTCAATGGCATTGTGCCGATCCTGCTCACGCCCCCGGCGAAGAGCAAGCAAGGCCTGGACAACCAGGACAACACGGGCTGGTACGAGATGCGCGACTTCATCCCGTTCCTGTACGACCTGGCGAACTTCTACTCGCTGCCGCTCATCGACCTGCACAAGTTCACTGCCGATTCGGCAACGGGTGGCTATCGTGCGGGCCTGTCGGACGACGGCGTTCACCCGAGCGCAGTTGGTCACCGTCGCATCGCCGAGTATGCAGCCTACTTCCTGCACAACCCGCATGAAGCTGTGGGCAACATCTACCTGTCGGGCGTGTCGGAATTCGGCGAGTCGGGCCGCCTGCACAACATCATCCAGAACGGCTGCTTCGACTTCAAGATCACGGACGACGCGGACAATCCCACGCCGTACCTCGCAGCTTGGGGTCCGCAAGCCGTGGGCACCAACACGGATGTGCTTGTGCCGTTCGGTGGCAACTCGGCCGACGCGCAGGTCTCGGGCAAGCAGTTCAAGTTCACGACTCCGACGGGCGGCAAATACTTCCCGAACGGTCTGGACAGCCAGGCGTACTCGGCCGGTGACGTGCTCGAATTCTCGGGCCGTGTGACGGCACCGGCTGTGGCCGATGCGGACATCAACTCGGGCGATGTCGGCCTGAACGTGTTCCTTGCCATCAGCAAGACCGATGGCACGCCGGACGCACAGGCGAAGATCATCAACGATGACAAGAACTCGCAAGACACCTTGTTCTCGATTGAAGTCGTCGTGCCGCCGAACCCGCAGGAAATCGACGCTGCAATCTACGTTGTCGGCGCCGGCGACTACTCGTTCAGCAACTTCACGGTCACCAACAAGACGGTGCGTCAGTCTTACTGGAAGCCGGGCACGTTGCAGGCGTAAGTCATGGCTGCCGGCGAGCTGATCGTGAAGTCGGACTGGGCGCCGCCGAAACTCGCTGATTGGGTTGCTGCAAACCCGGTACTGAAGGAGCACTCCAGCCGACTGGTAGTGGATCCGGAAGTACCGGTAAGCGTGAATCCAGAAGGCAACACATCGGTAGTTTCGGCAGACTAAACAAGCCGTTCCAAGTATCATTAGTGCGGCTTCAACCCAGTGACAATCGTCACCAAGGGCGGACTCTCCTTAACGGGAGGTCCGCCCTTTTTTCGTTTACAAGGACCATCTCATGGGTACTCCCAATTCCCTGCCTCTGGCAATCACTTCGCCTGATAACGGCGGCGTCACCGAAGAACGTGTCATCGAGCTGATCAATATGGCGCTGTCCGACATGGGCGGCACGGTGCCAAAGGTCACGTTCTATGGCACGAACAACCACTTCACCTGGCCGAACGACGATCCGGCCCGTCCCGGCTACACCCGTGATCACTGGCCGGCGCAGATTGCGCAGATGGTCGATCTGGGCGCGCTGACTACGCGTGGTGGCTTCGGCATCTTCACCGACTGGAAGGGTGAGCTGGATTCGGACGCCGACACCTACATCGACTACATCGACAACTTCGCCAAGCCTGCTGGCGTCGTCGTGTGTCCGGTGCTGATGGCCGACTATCGCTCGTCAGCCGACGAGGCGGCGGCTTATCAGGTCGGCTACAACCTCGGCTCGCAAGCCGCGCGGCTCAAGTTCCGTGTCGCTCAGTACGAGATCGGCAACGAGGAAGATTCGTTCGCCATCATCGACGGATCGCACTCGGGCCGGTCTCCCGCCGACTACGACCTGCATCGTTTCTCCCTGGTTCGTGCTTACCTGCGCGGCCAGATCGCTGGCATCCGTTCCAGTGACTCGGTCACGCCCATCGTCATCGATATCACGTGGGTGCATACGGCCTTCCTGGAAATGCTCTGGAACGGTACGGCTCCCGACGGCAGCACCGGTCACCCGACCGTGCGCTGGAACAAGACCGCACTGCACTGGTACACGAACAACTACGCCGGCAACGACAACATCGAGAACGTCATCGACCAGGGTGGCCTGAACCTGCTTGCCTGGGCGAAGAACACGTTCGGCGTGCCGATCCACATCAACGAGTGGGGTGCGAACTCCGACACGTACAGCAACAACGAGACATCCATCAAGAACGCAATCACCGGTTCGTTGCTGATGGGTAAGTTTCAGTCCGTTGCGAAGACCTACGGCATCGAGCACATCTGCTACTACCAGCTCACCGATGGCGCTGCGCCGGGCACGCCCGACACGGATCGTGAGGAGGAGTACGGCCTGGTGAAGAAGGACAACACCACCAAGAAAGCTCGTTACGCCTCGTTCAAGACCAAGATCGCCGCAATGCCTAACCCGCTGGCGTAACAAGGACGGGCCGCTCACAAGGTGGCCCGTTCTCTGACTGAGAACCGAAATGCCGAATGAAGATCTTCGAGTTGAGCTTGCAACCATCAGCGTGACGTTGGGCTTTGTCCAGCGTGAGCTGGAGGAAGCTCGTCTCGCCCGCAAGGGACAGTACGAAAAGATGGAAGAGCAGGGCAAGACGCTCAACCAGCTCGATACCCGCCTGGGCGAAGTCGAGAAGAGCCTCAAGACCCAGGCACCCACCATCGAAGAATTCATCACGATCAAACACAAAGTGCAGGGCGCAGGACTGTTCGGAAAGTGGACGTGGACCGTATTGGCTTTCGTCATCGGGCTGGCGTTTTCTTTCCGAACCGAACTGGTCCGCATCTTCTTCGGAGTGAAGTAATGGGACTTTTCGATCAACTCGCTGCTGAATACAGCGGTGAGGTCGTGTTCGCCAACATCAACTCGATGTCCCGCTACAAAGCGGGCGCCGAGCTTTCCACGACTGCCATTCACGATGCGGCGGTGAAGGCCGTCTCGGGCGGTGGCAATTCTTCCCCTGGCTCGGGTGATCCGGTCGTACTGCGCTTTACCGACAAGGTGTATCGCAACTTCGTGCAAGACAACACGCACCGGCTGCGCATGGCGCTAAGTCGGGCTGCGGCGTCCAATGGCCGCGCTCGCATCGTCTTTCTGGGCGACTCGTTCTGTTCCGGTTACGGCAACTACAACGGCGCCCATAGCCGCTACGGTGCGCAAGTTGCCCGCATGCTCTCGGCCCGTGGCTGGAACGTGCGCAATGACGGCTTTCATGGCGACGCCTGGAACGGCGGCAGCATCGACGACTTTCTGGCACTGGACCAGCGGGTCTCGTATTTCGGCAACGTGGCGATCTACGACTCGGCATACCCGACGCTTGGCGGGCGCCTGTTCGAGATCCGGGGCGAGGGCAACCTGCTTTCTTTCGCACCCGACTCGGGCAACACGTTCGACACGGTGGACGTGCTAGTGCCGATGAACATGTGGAACAACGACCTCGTGTTCATCTTCCATGATGGCAATGGCAACGATACTGCGGAAGTGCCCGCTGGTATCACCCACGGCCTGCATGGCATGAAGATGGTCACGGTCACCACGCCCGATGGCTTTGCCGCCAAGTCGCTCACGATCACCTGTCATGGCAGGGATAGCGCCTACCTCGCGGGCCTGAACTGCCGCGACTCGCAAAAGCCCGGCATTGAAGTGATCGTCGCTGGCGTGGCCGGTGGGCGCATGGCTGATTGGTCGGTGAACCCGGTCAATCCCGATGACGACACCTACTTCGACTCGACGACCTACAACGTTCAGGCATCGCTCGCGGCACTTTGCGCGGACTTCCAGGACGTGCCCACGATCTTCATCACCGAAGGCTGGGCCAACGACTGGGATGCCAACAACATCACGCCAGCTCAGGCCACCGATCTCGCCGGTGCGCTCATCGACAAGCTGAGCCAGTGGGGAGACAACATCTGGCTCGGATACAGCCCGATGTCGCCCACCTACAAGGAAGGCGTCAACCTCGAAGAGCTGGTGCCGGTCTACAACGAGGCCGTGTTCAAAGCAGCCACCGACCGCGGTCTTCCGGTGATTGACCCGTGGGCGATCTACCCGAGCTTCGAGACGACGGCCAACATGGGCCTCACCAACGATGGCGTCGAGCATCCGTCGGGAGAAGGGCATGCGATCTTCGCACGCTCGATCATCTCGGCCTTCGACTCCATCTTCTAAATTGGAACTGGCGTGAAGACCTACAACATAATTCTAATCGCCGAGTGGAAACGTGTGTGGAAGATGTACTCCACGCACGCATTCTCGCTCGCCATGGGAATCAGCGGCGGGCTGCTCTGGCTCGCCAAGGTTCATCCCGACATTTACGAGAAAACGCCTGCATGGATGCTGGTTTTGATCGGTTTGTTCTGTGGCGTGAGCTACGGCATAAGCCGCGTTGTTCGGCAAGAAAATCTGCATGACGACGCCTCTCCACCGCCTGAAGAGGAAAAGAGTTGATGTCTGTTACATACCCAACATATACTGATGCCGATTTGGACACAGTTGCCAGAACTCTCTGGGGCGAAGCCCGAGGCGAGTCGAAGACTGGAAAGATAGCGGTCGCTTGGGTAATCAAAAACCGTGTGCTTTCCCCGGTGGTGTGGTGGGGGAAGGATTACGCAAGCGTCTGCCGGGCCAAGTACCAGTTCTCTTGCTGGAACTCGAACGATCCGAACTTCCCGTTTCTCGCTGGTGAGCGTGAGATCCCCAAGTCTGAGTACCTGGAGTGTGAGGATGCGGCGCTCCTGGTGCTCGCTAATTACCAGCCTGATATCACCTTGGGTGCCACTCACTATTACGCCAAGAGCATCAAGGCGCCGGCGTGGACCAAGGGTGCTGTCAAGACGGTGACCGTCGGCAGCCACTTCTTCTTTAAGGACGTGCCATGACCTGGTCAATTGCGGCCGCCATGATGTCGGCGCTTAACGGCGCCTACAACCTCTTCAAGGCGCTCTTCGGCAAAAAGGATCCCACCGCTGGCGGCATCGAGGATGCCAATACGCACGCGGTGGCCACCATGAACAAGATCGAGAAAACCTCCTCGGAGGCGACTCGTGACTCACAACAAGGTGTCGCCAATGAAGTCCAGACTGCCGACGACGTTGCTGCTGATCGGCATAGCCAGCTTGCTGCTGCTCACGGGTTGCGCGCACGAGCAGCCGTCCTTGAAGCTACCCGAGATCGCACAGACTCGGCTGCTGGTTCCAACGGTTAATTGTTCGGAGAGTGCACCCTATGACCATAACCGAGCGTATCCG
Source organism: Caballeronia sp. TF1N1 (assembly GCF_022878925.1). Lineage (NCBI taxonomy): Bacteria > Pseudomonadati > Pseudomonadota > Betaproteobacteria > Burkholderiales > Burkholderiaceae > Caballeronia > Caballeronia sp. TF1N1. Next base: position 35,912 of record NZ_CP084632.1, on the reverse strand, counting down.
ACAGCTCCTGCCGACGATCAGGATCTCGACCAGGTCTCAACCTACGCGGCAGCCTGGCAAGACTGGGCAGTCGATGCCGACAAAGCCCTTGATCGTGCAAACGGTAAGCGAAGAGTTACCGCCGAATGTCTCGGCAAACTCCGAGGCAGTGGCCTCATTAACTGAAAGGAATGATCCCGTGTTGACTCTCACTCAAGTCGCCGCTGCCATTGTCAGCGGTGCAACGGCCGTCGAATCGGCCATCGTCGCAGTTGGTGTGGTGGTCCGTGACGTGAAGACCATCGTCGCCTACATCCCGGATCTGATGCAGACGTTCGAGAACGCCTATGCGCAGATCGGCCAGCCGACCAACGGCGCAGGCAAGCTCGCCGGTGTGCTCGCCGCACTGGAAGCAGTGGCTGCACGCATCGGCGTGGTGTGGACCGACAGCATCAAGGCGCTCGTCTCCGACATCATCGCTCAGGCGAAGGCGGCATATAACGCCGTGGTGTCGGCCGCGAAGGGACCGTCCACGGCGCTGCCCAGCGTACAAGCAGCCGTCTAAGTTTTGCGAAGGAACCAAGGAACCTATCTTCCAAGGCGGAGTTAGGTTCCTTGGTCTTTTGCGGCAATGGAAAACACGCCAATGAAGATCGACAGCCCGAATCAGGTCTTGGCTGCGCCACAAGTGCCAGTCAAGAAGCTCACGAAGTGGGCGAAGGAACCGACCATCGCAGATCTCCGGGGAGATTTCGATGCGGCCAAGCCATCGCATGACGCACAGGTCACCCGCATCAATGCCTGGCTCGATCAGCTCCATGTGACGGGTTCGGCCAAGCCCAAGAAGATCAAGGGCCGCAGTGCTGTTCAGCCGAAGCTCATCCGTCGCCAGACGGAGTGGCGCTATTCGGCACTAACCGAGCCGTTCCTCGGTTCCGACAAGCTCTATCAGGTCAAGCCCGCCAATGCGGACTCGACCCAAGCTGCCGTCCAGAATGAGACGGTGCTCAACTGGCAGTTCCGCACGAAGCTCAACCGCGTGAACTTCATCGACAACCTGGTGCGTTGCACGGTCGATGAGGGTACGTCTGTCGTGCGTTTGGGCTGGAAGCGGGTGACCAAGAAGGTCAAGCAGCAGGTGCCGCGCTTCGTGCATTACGAGATCGAGACGCAGCCGCAGATGCTGGCCTTCCAGCAAGCGCTCTCCCTGGTTCAGGAAGACTCGAACAATCTGGGCAGTCTCCCGCCCGAGATGCAGTCGGCCATCTCCCATTATCAGGAGACTGGCCAGACAACATATGCGCAGCGCGACGGGGTCGAGACGGTCACCAACGACATGCTCGTCGAGAACCGGCCGACCGCTGAAGTCATCGAGATCCGCAACTTCTATCTCGATCCCTCCTGCAACGGTGACACCGACAAGGCGCTATTTTGCATCTACTCGTTCGAGACGAACAAGGCCGAGATGCAGAAGGAGCCAGAGCGCTACAGGAATCTCGATGCGGTGAACTGGGAAGGTGCCACGGTCCAGACCGACACCGAGCACTCCACCAACACGCCGAGCGACTTCCAGTTCCGGGATGCAGCGCGCAAAAAGGTCGTGGCCTACGAATACTGGGGCTTCTACGATGTGAACGGCACGGGCGAGCTGGTGCCCATAGTGGCCACCTGGATCGCCGACACGATGGTGCGGATGGAACTCAACCCGTTCCCCGATCAGAAGATTCCGTTCGTCGTCATCCCCTACATGCCGATCAAGCGCAGCGCCTACGGCGAGCCGGATGCGGAGCTGCTCGAAGACAACCAGAAGATTCTGGGTGCCACGATCCGAGGCATGATCGATTTGATGGGCCGCTCGGCTAATGGCCAGCAGGGCTTTGCCAAGGGCATGCTCGACCCGAGAAACCGGCGTCGGTATGAAAACGGGGAGGACTATGAGTTCAACCCGAACATGCCGATTGCGCAAGGACTCATCGAGCACAAGTATCCGGAGATCCCGCAGTCGGCCCTCACCATGGTTCAGTTCATGAACCAGGATGCCGAAGCACTCACGGGCGTGAAATCCTTCTCGGGTGGCATCTCCGGCCAGGCCTATGGTGATGTGGCCAAGGGCATCCAGACCGCACTCGATGCAGCATCGAAGCGTGAGATGGCCATTCTGCGGCGACTTGCCAAGGGTATGAGCCAGATCGGCGACAAGATCATCGCCATGAATGGCGCCTTCATGTCGGAAGAGGAAACGATCCGCGTGACGGCAGATGAGTTTGTCCAGGTTCGCCGGGATGAGCTGATCGGCAACTTCGATCTGATTGTGGACATCTCCACCGCTGAGGTGGACAACCAGCAGTCCCAGGACTTGGCGTTCATGTTGCAGACGCTCGGACCGAAGGCTGACTGGAGTTTCACGGCCATGATCCTGTCGGAGATCGCTCGCCTGAAGCGGATGCCGGAACTCGCCAAGAAGATTCTGGCGTTCAAGCCGCAGCCCGATCCGATGCAGCAGCAGTTGCTTCAGATGCAGATCGAGAAAGAGAAGAGCGAGATCGACAAGAACAACGCTCAGGCCGAACTCTATCGCGCGCAAGCCAAGGCTGCCTCGGCCATGGGCGACAAGACCAACCTCGACTTCGTCGAACAGGAAACCGGCACCAAGCACGCTCGGGAAATGGAAAAGCAGGCCGCACAGGCCGAAGCCAACCAGAACCTGAAGGTGACCGATGCACTGCTTAAACCAAGGAAACAGGCCAATGGCGCCGAATCGAAGCCGGATATCCAGGCAGCGGTGGGCTACAACCAGTTTTCTAAGGCACAAAGCGGTGCTCCTGCTGGACAACCGGCCTAGTTAACTTCTACAATCCTCACGTTATGTTTGGGGTCGCACATACACAGCGGCCCAATAAATGAAGGGATTCACCGGATAAACCCTCAACCTATTTTTTAGAGAGCATCCATGTTCAACACGAGTCATCTCCAGGAACTCGAACAGGGTCTGGAGACCGCCAAGAAAAACGTCGCATTGCGTGACGCACTCGTCAAACTCCAGTCCAACAAGGACTTCAAGAAGCTCGTCACCGAGACGTATCTGGTGAATGCAGCGGCCGACTTCGCCCGCCAAGCAGGGGATCCCGCAATGGGAGAACGCCAACGTGCTGATGCACTGGCCATGGCGCTGGCACCGGGCTACTTCAAACGCTTTATGAACGTCGTGTTCTCCCAAGGCCAGCAAGCCGAAGAGGACATCCCCGAGCTGGAGAAGGGCATTGAATTCATCCAGAACGGTGGGACGTTTGACGACAACGACGATCAGGACCAGGACGATTAAATGCCGATGCCAGCGGGTGTGAATCCGCTGGAGTTGAGCGACGAGGATTTCCTGAAGCATGCGGCAGAGGGTGACGTTCTTCCCTCTGGCTCAGAGTCTCAAGAGGCTAACGCCGAGACGCATCATGAAACCCCCGTTGCGAAGACCGACTCCAGCGAAGAGGCAGGGGCTGCCTCGACTGAAACCAAAGTTGAAACCACCGAGACCAAAGTTGACCTGGCCTCCACGGAAGTGAAGCCCGAGTTGAATGTTGCATCTACGCAAGTAGACCCTAGTAAACAGGGTGCGAATGATGTTAACGTTCAACCCAACTCGGAGTCGAAGGAAGTCAAGAAGGATGTAGCAACTGTAACCACTCCTGAAGCTAAGCCGGCAGGCGAAGTGAAGGATGGACAGGACAAGTCGAAAGTCGCTGAGACCACCGACAAGTCTGCTGAGTCCGAAGGCACTATCGACTACGAAGCGTTTTACAAGCGGGTGATGACACCCTTCAAGGCAAACGGCAAAACGATTGAGCTTCGTAATATCGACGAAGCGATCAGCCTGATGCAGATGGGGGCGAACTACACCCGCAAGATGCAGGACATGGCTCCGCATCGCAAGACGCTGATGATGCTCGAAAACGCGCAGTTGATGGACCCTGATCGTTTGTCGTTCTTGATCGACTTGAACAACGGCGACCCCAAGGCAATCCAGAAGCTGCTCAAGGACAAGGGAGTCGATCCCATGTCCATCGACACCAGCGAAGATTCAAACTACCTTGGCGGAAATCACAAGGTCAGTGATGAAGAGGCGAACTTTCGCTCCGCACTTAGCGACGTGCAGTCGCTTGAAGGCGGTAAAGCGACGCTTCAGGCCATCAACGACACATGGGATCAGGCTTCTAAGGATGTGCTGTGGAGCGAGCCTCAAGTGATGTCGGCTATCCACCAACAGCGTGAGAACGGGATTTACGAACGTATCTCCGCCGAGGTGAGCCGGCAAAAAACCTTGGGACACGTTCCAGCCGATCTGCCGTTCATCAAGGCCTACAAGGTCGTCGGTGACGCGATGGATGCGGCAGGCGCCTTCAAAGACCTGGTTGCACAGTCACCGGCTGTCCCTGCTCAGAAGACCCCTGCCACAACCACTGCTGCTGTCACTCCTCCTGAAAAGAAGGAGCCGGTGGCAACTCGTGTCGTCACTCCCAAGTCGGCTGCGGCTAACGCAGATGCGGCGAGTGCTGCTGCGGCAACGCGCAGCGCCCCTCGTGAAGCAAAGCCTTTCGTGAATCCCCTCGCCATGTCGGACGAGGAGTTCATGAAGCAAATGCATAACCGGCTCTGATAAGGGATTGACCCATGCCATTGAACTACAACGCCCCGGCCGACGGGCAAAAGTCGAGCATCGACGGTGCTGGTTCCGACCAGATGAACACCTTCCTGTGGCTGAAGTCGTCGTTGGTGACGGCCCGCAAGGAGCAGTATTTCATGCCCCTCGCATCGGTCACGAACATGCCCAAGAACATGGGCAAGAAGATCAAGGTGTACGAGTACATCCCGCTGCTGGATGACCGAAACATCAACGATCAGGGTATCGACGCAGCAGGTGCGACGATCCAGGACGGCAACCTCTACGGTTCGTCCAAAGACGTGGGCAAGATCACGGCGAAGCTGCCGCACTTGACCGAGAACGGTGGCCGCGTGAACCGCGTTGGCTTCACCCGTATCGAGCGTGAAGGTACGTTCCACAAGTTCGGTATGTTCTACGAGTGGACGCAAGAGACGATGGACTTCGACTCGGATGCCGAGTTGGGCCAGCATCTGGCGACCGAACTCATGAACGGCGCCGTGCAGATGACCGAAGCGCAGCTCCAGATGGACTTGCTGGCAGCTCCGGGCGTCGTGATGTTCTCGGGTGCGGCTACGTCGAAAGCCACGATCACCGGTGAAGTCGTGCCGGCCGCTGGTGGCAATCCGGAGATCCCGGCTTCCGTCGTGTCGTACAAGAACCTCTCGCGTCTGGACCAGATCCTGACCGACAACCGTTCGCCGACTTCGGTGACGATCATCACGGGTTCGCGCCTGGTCGATACGAAAACGCTCGGCGCCCGCCGTGTGATGTACGTCGGCTCGGAACTGGCTCCGGTGCTCGAAGCCATGACCGACTTGTTCGGCAATCCGGCTTTCGTTCCGGTCCAGCAATACGGCGATGCCGGCACGCTGATGAACGGCGAAATCGGTGCTATCGGCAAGTGGCGCTTCATCCAAGTGCCGGAAATGCTGCACTGGGCAGGCGCTGGTGCGGTGGCCACGGACGACAATCCCGGCTACCGTGTCAGCTCGGTGGGCGGCGTCGAGCACTACGACGTGTTCCCGATGCTCACCATCGGTGACGACTCGTTCACGACCATCGGCTTTCAGACGGACGGCAAGACGGTCAAGTTCAACGTCATCACCAAGATGCCGGGCAAGGAAACGGCCGACAAGACCGATCCGTATGGCGAACAGGGCTTCAGCTCGATGAAGTGGTACTACGGCATTCTCATCAAGCGCCCGGAACGTCTCGGCATCATCTACACCGTCGCACCGCAGTAAGCGGCACTGCTGAACCAAGGGAAAGGAGATTGTCCCCGCAGTCTCCTTCCCCTTGGCTCCAAGACCTGGAATCCAAGGATCAACCATGACGGACCTGAATCAACTCGACGAAGAGCACGACGAGCAGCTCACGGAAGCTGACGAACTCAAGCTCCTGAAAGAACGTGCCACGCTGATGGGCATCAAGTTCAGCAACAACATCTCGGTCGATACGCTCAAGCAGAAGATCGAAGAAAAGATGAGCGGCACCGCACCCAAGGAAGAGCCGACCGAAAAGGCCAATGCTCTGACCGGTGCCACGCTCGTTGAAGACGGCAAGCCGGTGAAGACCAAGTCGCTGCGCCGCTGGCTGTACGAAGAAGAAATGAAGCTGATCCGTGTGCGGATCACCTGCATGGATCCGAAGAAAGCAGACCTGCATGGCGAACTCCTGTGCGTGTCGAACGAATACCTCGGCAACGTCAAGCGCTTCATCCCTTACGGCGAAGCCACCGAGAACGGTTTCCACATCGAGAACTGTCTCTACAAGACGCTGCGGGATCGGGAATACATCCAGGTGCGCGAGATGAAGGGCGACAAGTCCAACGGCATGACGCCGCGCATCGAGAAGCGCTGGGTGCGTGAATTCGCCATTGAGGTGCTGCCTCCGCTCACGGCGCAAGAGCTGCACGACCTGAAGGTTGCGCAGATCGCAGCCGGCTCCATCGAAGCGGCGAAGTAAGTCGCCACGCCTTCACGAGAAGCCCGTCCTGAATAGGGCGGGTTTTTTGTTTGAACCAGGGAAAAGAACATGCCGGATCAGTCCAACTACGGGGTCGCAAACGATGCGATCAATGCCTATAACCTGCTCATGCAGGCCACGCCGATCAACATCGACACGCTCGATCTGACCTCGGATGTCTACAAGATTCCGTCCGATGCCACCTCCGGCGCGTATCAGGAAGTCCAAAAGCTGACTAACGCCGATCTCTCGCAAGGCAAGATCGACGGCACCGGTACGTTCGATGTGCTCATGCAGGCAGCCAAGGCGATCCTGCGCGAGGAATACGAAAAGGGCCGCATTACCGCTGCGGAATACACCAAGGCGTTCACCGCCATGATGGAAGCGGCAATGCAAAACGCCGTGCAGTTCCTGGTGCAGCGGGACAGCGCTTACTGGCAGGCGGTCAATGCACAAGTGGCCATGGTCACCGCACGGGTGGGACTGGAGACGGCCAAATACCAAGCGATCACCGCTCGCATTGCGGGGGAAACCGGCAAGGCCGAACTCGCGCTCACGAAAGCCAAGATCGGCACGGAAGACGCCCAGTTCGCACAGATCGCCTACCAAGTGGACAAGCTCCTGCCGCAGCAGCTCGCACAAGCGGTGGCTACGGTTGCCAACCTGCAAGCGCAGCTCATCGGCATCAAGGAGCAGGGTGAAGCCGCTCGTGCGCAAACACTCGACACCCGCTCGGATGGGGTGACCACGGTCGCCGGCCTCATCGGTAAGCAAAAGGCCACGGCCGACAAGCAAGTCGCGCTCTACGATCAGCAGATCACGAGCTACCAGCGCGATGCCGAGACGAAGTTCGCCAAGATCTTCACGGATGCGTGGATCACGATGAAGTCCATCGACGAAGGTATCACCGCACCGACGGGCTTCTCCAACGGCTCCATCGACCAGATCCTCTCGATGCTCAAGACCAAGAACGGGGTGACGGGCTAATGGGACTCTTCGGCTCCAGCTCGCAGACGTTCGTGGCGTCCTCCGTCTATAACCTGGCGGGGGACATCAAGGATCGTCCGAACTTTCTGAAGACGACGGTGCTGTCCGGTGTCATCGGCAATGCGGGCAACTCCATTGCCGAGGCCGTCACCGAGGGCTACAAGAAAGGTCCGGGCATGACGCTGCGCAAGTTCGCCAGTTGGGCGAAGGGCAGTTATGCGGCCACCGTCGGCTTTACCGCTGGCGATCTCTCGACGGGCAACCGGCTGGATATGGCCTCCCTGGCTCAGCAGATTCCGGCCGGGGCCGGCAAGACAGTGGCAGTGCAGTCGGCCGACTTGGGCATTGCCGACATCACCTGGTGGGCCGAGCGCTACATCCTGGCGCACAAGCCCCAGTTGATCGAAACGAACTGGCATGCCGATTACCTGATGGGGCAGTGCTACATCACCTATGCCGACCGCTCGGTCGATGTGTTCGTGCCGGACGGCTTCAACCCGGATGCCAAGTACCTGTTCGCCGCCTACACCTTGAATTCGGGTGAGGTGCTCGGCCAGCAGGTGGCAGGCGCCGTCACGTACCTGGGCAGCTCCGGTCCGTGGCCATCCACCGATGGGTGGGTGCTGGCCAGTGCGCAATTCCCCTCGCAGAAGCTCCAACTGACCAACGGCACGGTCTCCGTGGTGCAGACAATCAAGACGTTCGAGCGTCGCACCTACCTCGGGATTGATCCGACTAATCCGGCTCGCACGCATACGAAGCTGGAGCAGATGGTGCAGTTCGACGGGCTGGCGCCGGTGGGCAACCAGACGACGCCGGACCGGCACTATCAGATCTTCACCACCGACGTGACCGATGCGGTGACCGGCGCCTTGCAGGTGATGATCTACCCGCAAGGCGGCGGCAATCCGGCGCTCGATGCGATGTTCGCCGTCCCCACCGAGTTCGGCAACTTCCTGCCATATATCCCGGTGCGGATCGACAACAAGATGGTCTCACCCACCTATCAGCCGGCAGTCTATGCAGCGGCCAAGACTGCGTACAAGCGAGCCACGGGCGGGCGGTTCGACGAGCTGGTGGACAAGGTCAACGACAACGAGTCCATTGGCGACATCGACTACTGCTATGTGGTCTTCGGGGTGTCGGTCAATGCCGAGGAGGTGACGGCCAAGAAGTACATCTACGCGTTCTTCGAGGCGATCATGGACTCGGCCTCGTTCACGCCCCGTGCCTATGCACGCTTCAAAGCGCAGTGGGCGCTGGCCCAGGCGAGCCAGGAGAAGTACAACGCATGGGTGCAATCCAATGGCGGGCTGAATACTGCCGCCACCGCTGCGCCGCAATTCGTCGAGTTCCCGACACTGCCCGAGCAGAACATCACGATCAAGACGAGCAACCCGTCCAATCTCAACTACAACATGAAGATCTCATGGAATGGTGTCGAAGAGAAAGCGGGTGCCGGTATGCAGGCTGGCCACGCTGTCGGTGACATGTGGTGGACGGTCAACGGTGCGGACACGTTCACCCAGAACATCCGGGTGGCCAATGACAATGGGACTGGTCTTTATGTGAATAGCTTCCAGGTGCCCAATGTCACGCTCTGGTGGCAAGTGGACGACAACAACTGGAAGAGCCTGACGATCTATGGACTGAAGCATCAGAACATGATCTACAACGGCAAGTCAGTGGACACTGGTATCACCGATGCTTTGAAAGACACCGAAGAGAGTGGCTTCATCATTCCGTTGCATGAAGAGATCTACCGGGAGATGCCGCTTAAAGATGCCACTCAGATGGGAACGGCCTGCGTCTACTTGGTCTTCAACTCATATCAAGTGGTGAAGAAGAAGTGGTATCAGACCGGACTCTTCTCGGTCATCATGATTGTGGTGATCATCGTCATCACAATTGTGACCTGGGGCGGCGGCACCGGACCTGCCGCGGCAGCGTATGGTGCAATCGGCGCCGCTGTGGGCTTGACCGGAACGGCCGCGATTATCGCCGGCATGGCAATTTCAATGCTGGCCGGCATGATCTTGAGCAAGGTGCTCGGCGTCGTCTCCAAGGCCATCTTCGGTGAGAAGGTCGGGGCCATCATCGGGGCGGTAGCCACTGTCGTGGCGATGGTGATCGGCACCAGCATGGCCAATGGCAGCAACTGGACGACGGCGCTGTCCGAACTCACTAAGCCCTTGAACCTGCTTCAGCTCACCAACGCTGTGGGGCAGGGCGTGTCGGAATACATCGGCTATGAGACGCAGGACATAATTAAGCAGACCAGCGACATGCTGGAGTCGTACAATGAAAAGATGGGCAATGTCGAGGATGCCTATCAAGCTCTCGGGCTGACCGACCTCGCACAATTCAACCCCATGCAGCTCACCGATGTCGGTGCCGGAGCAACAGCCCCGCATCAGTACGAGCCAGCAGACAGCTTCCTCAACAGAACACTGATGACTGGTAGCGACATTGCGAATCTTCAGAACGCTCTGATCTCGCAGTTCACGTCATTGACTCTGGATCCCAATCAGAACCTCGTTACCTGACAGGTGCTTCTATGCCCGGTACTTACGATTTCAACTGGGGTGCAGCCGCATCCCCTCAGTTCACAATGCCCGGTGGTGTGGCCACACCGGTCTATGGCTACAACTCGATCAATCAATATGGGATGGCATCTCCTACCCTTGGTTCCGCCGTGCCTGATCTGGGCGGCACACTGGGCACTACTCAAAGCCTGGCAGGCGCAACTGCACAAGCACCGGGCGCATTCGCCGGACTTGGACTGAACCTGCCCACGCTGCAACTTGGGCTGGACTCCATCGGCAAGATCGGCAGCTTGTATGCCGGTCTGTCGTCGCTTGGCCTGGCCAAGGATCAGTTCTCGTTCCAGAAAGACATGGCGAACAAGAACTACACCAACTCGGTGTCGGCCTACAACACGTCGCTCGAAGACCGGGCCAATGCTCGTGCCTCGGTGGACGGCTCCAATGCGGCGGCTTACATCGCCGCGCACAAGCTCAGCTAAGGAGAAGTCATGGCTGTTTTGACTTGGCGCAATGTGGATGCGCCACAAGATCGCGGCAACTCGGCTATCTCCGGGCTGACCGCTGCTGCACGTCTTTTCGACAACGGGGCGTCCGGACTCGGGGATGCCATCGGCCGCTTCGGCACGCAACAGACCGACCTGGCCAACAATGCCGCTGTGCAAGCAGCATCGCGTTTTCAAGATTCCGACCAGCTCAAGGCTGCACTCTCGGACGGCTCGCTTTTCGCAGGCCTTCAGGGAGTGGATCCTACGCGCGTGGATGCGAAGACGACGGGGCTGCTCAACGCCCGTGTCGGAGATCTGCTCGCCAACACGACTTCCGAGCTGAACAACCAGAGCACGCGTCAGCAGATGGACGTGCGCGGTGAAAAGCTCATGGAAGACCAGTACGCGTTCGGCCGCACCAAGGACCAGAATGCGCTGATCGATGCCGCACGGCCGGCAGCCAATGCGCTCGCGCTCGCCTCGTACAACCGTGACCCGGCAGCCATTGCCGCCGCTTCCGCTGATCCGTCGCTCGCACGCTTGCCGGCTGATGTGTTCCAAAAGTTGATGACCGATGCCACGTCCCAGCAACAAGGCCGGGCCACGCTCACCGGGACCGATCTGTCGAACCAGGGCACGGGACTGCGTAATCAGGCCACGGCCTTCGACAACATGGTCACGCAGCGCAACGACCGTGCGCAGCAAGGCGCGCTCGCTGTCATGGACCAGTTGAAGGATGCGGCCACCGGTGGCGAGGCATATCAGCAATACAACCGCATCGCCCAGTCGCTCGATCCGCAAGTGGCGGCCACCGTGCGTGCTCAGCTTGAGCAACGCTGGGGTCCGATCTTTGGCGGAGCAGGTTCTTTCCCTGGCTCAGGGGGTGCAGGCACGGGCGCGGCCGGAGCGATTGCAGGTGCCGCAGGTGGACTGACTCCCTTGGGCGGTGCGCCGCTCGATGGCGGGGATGCAGGCACGGCGGCCGGTGGCAAGTACAACGTCACTTTCGGCTACCGCAAGACCGATGTGCCAATCACCTCGATGTCGATTGACGATCTGACGAAGAAGGGCGGCTTGCAGGATCAGATGATTAACGATCCGACGCTCAAGAACTCGCCGCTCGGTGCGTACCAGATCAACAAGGACACGCTGCTCGACTTCGCCAAGCGACTCGGCATCAAGTCGGATACGAAGTTCACGCCTGAAGTGCAGGAGCAACTGGGCCGTGCGATCTTCGAGGACCGCAAGAACGGCGACCTGTCAAAGACCTGGTCCTCGCTGGCCAAGATTCCGGGTGCCTCCGATGTCGGCGCCTTCAAGAACAAGTCCTGGGACGAGGTGAAAGACTTCATCGCCCAGAACGAAGGCACAGCCAAAGCCGAGACGGCCAACGACGTGCGCAACGAAGGCAAGACCTTGCTCGACAGTCTCACGAACCTGAAGCTGAACCAGGGGCAGAAGATCCAGCTCAATGGCGCCAACGGGATCGAGAAGGCACTGGCCGTGACGCGCTCGGGAGACGCCGGCAGCGAAGCGAGCAACCTGATTGCCAATATGTCGGCATTTAAGGGTGCAGACGCCGGGTGGCTCACCGACGAGATCAACGAAGTGGCCAAGCGGGGCAAGCTGACCGCACCGCAGGCGGCGACGCTGATTCAGCAGCACCTGAAGTCGAATCAAGGCACCCTTGCCAATGCGGCGGACAACATCCGCACTTTGGGAGGTCTGCTCGATCCGCGCAGCACGACGGCTTCGCCCAATCTGCCGAGTGGCCAGCGCATCGACGACCGTGCATTGCTGGCGGCCGCCGACTCGAACGCACAAGGTCAGGGCGTGGCGCAGCTCGGCCAGACCCAAAACATGGTCGCCTCGCAAGCTCAGATCGATCAGGCGGGCGCAGCACTTCAAGCAGCACAAGAGCAATTGATCAATGCTCGTCAGCGCGCTTTGGCCAACCCGAGGTGGACGGGCTTGAAGGCAGTCGAGCAGCAATACGCTCAGACCGTTGCTCAAGCACGACTGCTTCTCGCTAGTGCGGCGAACAACGCACCTGTAAACTTGGTGCCTGGCTACAACGATCAAGCAGCACGCAGAGCAGCAGCTTCTACTCGCTGATCATCTGAACTGTCAATGAAGCCTCACTCCTGAAAAGGGTGGGGCTTTTCTCGTATCTCGCGGTAAACTCCCGTTACCCCAAACTTATCTCTAATTGCAGGGACCGCAATGGCAGACCTGAACAATTTGCTGGCGAACGCGGCAGGCACGGCACCCACGCCGGCCGATCTCGCGTACCAGCAGTCAGCACAACAATCGGATGCTTCGCTTGGACGAGGCATCTCGGCAATCGGCTCTGGACTCAATAGCCTGAGCAGTGCACTTGGCAACGCACTCAATAGCCACATTGTCACGCCGACCACGGCCGCACCGGCTGCCAACCCGAACTCACTCGATGCAGTCTCGGCCCGTGTCACTGCTTCCCTGGCTCCGCTTGCCCCTTCGAAGCAGGCAAGTGTCGCTGAGAAGATGACGGGCCTGACTGGCGAGAGCTATTACCCCATCGCAGTGACCGACTCTCGCAACTCCGATGCAGGTCTCACATCGGCAATTCAGGCCGAGAAGGATCTGCGCTCGATGGACCAGATCTCGTTTCTGCTCAAGTACGGCAATGAAGGCCAGAAGATGCTGGATCGCTACAACTCGGCACGCCGGGATGTGGACCAGCAGGACATCAACCAGCGTGACTGGAGCGAAGCGGGTAAGGACTCGGTCAACTCGGCGGCCACCGCTGCGGTGACAGGCCTGACCTCGATTGCTGGCTGGGGTGCGGGTGCCATCAGTCCTCGCGTGGGCGCGGCCATCGCCAAGGATACGGCGGACTTCACGAGCGACATGCAGGGCATCAAGTCGCAGAAGGCCCAGGACATGGCTGCACAGAACGCCGCCATCTCGCCGCTGCAAGACCGGGACAACGAGAAGCAGTATCACGACGATATCAAGAACGGCTCGTCGGACATGGTCGCCAGCATGCGCAAGCTCGGGCGCAACTTTCTAGCCGGCGCTGCAAACGAGTTCAGTAATCCGACGACATTGGCTGAAGGCTCGGCCAATGCCATCGGCTCACTGCTCCTGTCGGCACCTATCGGTGGTGCGATTTCGAAGGTTGCCGCCCCGATCACGAAGGCGATCCTGCCGGAGACGACACGCCTGGGGATCGCACTGTCGGCCGACACCTCTCGTGCACTCGGCCAGCGCTCAGTCTCCCGTCTGCTCGATGCAGCCATCGAGAAGGGCGAGACGCATCTGCCGATTGCCGCCTCGGTGGCGTTGCAAGAAGGCGGTGGGGCTTACCAGCAGACCGCAGCTGATGTGATGGGCATGGACCTGGACACGCTTGCCGCGCAGTCCCCGACCTTCCAGAAGTTGGTCGCCGGTGGCATGTCGCCGGAAGACGCCCGCATCCAGCTCGCCAACCAGGCAGGCCAGGAAGCCGCGCCCAAGCAAGCAGCCGTCGGTGCGCTGACCGGTGCTGTCGTGGCGCCGTTCGAAGCTCACCCGTTCCAGGTCGGCACGGGCCGGGCGTTCTTCCAGAACATGGGCAAGGAAGCGCTCGAAGAGGGCACGCAAAACGCCTCGGGTCAGGTGTTCCAGAACCAGGCGGAACGTGACACCGGCGTCGATCCGGCCAAGGATCTGCTCGACTCGGTGGGCCGTCAGGCGGCACAAGGTGCGATCTACGGAGCGGCGGCCGCAGGCGCCACGGCGGCACCTGGAGCAGCACTCTCAACGACCGCTCGGGCTGCACTCGGTGCGGGTGCATTGACCGCCAAGGGCGTGAAGGCACTGGCTGACCGTGCGCCGGATGCGCTTAATGCCGTGGCCGATAACACGCCGCGTAACTTGCAGGATGTCAAGGACACGCTTGGCTCAATCTACAGTGCAGCGTCCAATGTCGGCAGCAAGGCAGCGGATGTCGCAGGCAAGGCCGGCAACTTTGCGGCAGATCTTTCCTGGGCCTTGGCGCCGAAGACTTCCGAGAAAGTGGCCGATGCCTACGATGCGACCAAAGCCGCTGCTCAGAAGGGTATTGCCGCTGTCACCTCCAAGTTCCCGGACGTGAAGGATGCCGCTGGCAATGTGGCCGACAAGGTCACAAGCGCCGTCGCCGGAGCCAAGGAGAAGGCAACCACGCCCACGAATGTTGATTTCGGCGGTGTGGTGCGTAATGCTGCCACCCTGGCTCGCACGGGCCTGTCGTCGATCAAGCCGTACATCTCGCGTGTGAGTGATTACTTCGCCAATCGGGGCGATGCAGTCATGAAGGTCAACGAGCGCAATTCGCCCGTCTCCGACGAGACCATGGCGAATGCCTCGCAAGAGCTGGCCCAGCAAAACGCCCAGCTCGATGCGTTGAAGCAAGAGATCGATGAATCGAATGTGTCCGATGACGTGAAGTCGCGGGCCAATGACTATGCGCAACGTGCGGCTCGCATCACCACGGTGCAGCCCGAACAAAGCGCTGCGTGGCATCCGGCCGTGCAGGCCGTGGTGGGCAACACCACGGATCGGTACGCCGCCATTCAGCAGATGCAGCAGTTCGTGGCCGACACGAAGCACAGCGACGCGGACCGGCTGGCCGTGGCCGCCCAACTTCAGGCGGAAAAGGAAGACCTGCAAGGCATGGCCGATGCCAACCCGCGTCAGCTCGACGGGCTGCCGGCAGACCATGGCCTGCGCTCGTATGCGCAAGGTGCGGCCGCTTTTGTGCAGGGGATCAATCAGACGCCGGGCATGAGCCGGGCGGATCGGGCATCGTTGCCGCTGATCCAGAAGGCGGCTCAACTTATTGCGCCTTTGACTAAAGAGCGGGTGAACACGCCTGAAGGTCAGGCCGATGCCAAGACGATTGCCAATCTAGCGGAAGTAGCTCCCTCCGAGTTGCCGGAAGGTTCAATCAAGACGGCACTGAAGCATGCCTCAAAGCTCGGTCTGAATCAGAACCAGAAGCGTTCTCTGAAGAGTGCGGATGGTCTGCTGCAAGCAGCAAAGGATCACTTCGCGCGGCTCGTGGCCAATGGCGACAAGCCGCTAAGTCCGAAGGACTTGGTGACCAAACAGGTGACCGCCGGTGAGTCGAACCACCCCTTCAAGAAGTCGGCGACGCAACACGCTCAGGGGATTGCTCAGTCGTACCGTGCGGGTGATCTCGACACTGCCCGGCTCCAGCTTCTCGATCTCCAGAAGTTTGCCCACAGCCAGCAGAACAAGCTCGCGGCGATCAACCAGGCGCTGGTGAGCGGGAATGCGGATAAGAGTCACGCGGTCCACTACGAGGCTCTCTCGGGGAATGCTGACCGTTCGTTCTACACCAGCGAGGAGGGTGTCTGGGTTGATCCCGTTCACTTCGGATCGGTTCGACTCGCTCGGCGCGTAGCTTCCGAGGCTAAGTTCCTCACTGATCTCTCGAACCACCTTGCGACGGCGTACCCTGAGCTTGGGGTTGAACATTTGGCGAATACCTCGTTGGATCCTCGTCTCGCTGACGGGACGGTGAGTGATGTGGTGCGGGACTTCAAAGCCGGCACCCGATCCGTAAAGTCTGAGCCGGTCGAGACGAAGAGCCAAGAGACGAAACAACCGGTTACGGAGCCTGACACGAAGGATGCAGTAAAAGATTCCTCGACACCAGTTGAATCCGTAAACGTTGCTGATAGCGTCGCAGAAAAGCTCGCAGCCAGCTCAGCTTCTCTTGACGAGAAGGACTCCTTAGTACCCACGGCGGAAAAGATTGCAGAAGCCGCAAAGACTGAATCGGTAAACGAGCAGCCTAAGCAAACTCCAGAAACCAAGGAACCTTCCAAGGAAGGAACCAAGGATAAGGAAGCATCCCCCGCACCTGAGCCTACGCCTGCACCTAAGCAGGGCGTGGAAGCTGCGTTCCCTCTCCTGGTTCAGCCGGGCACCGAAGGTAATGCTTTCACGAAGAACTTTCGTTTGGTGGCAGCCGACAAGGCAGGCACCCCGCCGTCGAACATCTTGCTGCACGAGTTGCCGCTCGCCGGGATCGGCGATGGCGTAAAGCAGCAGATCCGGGTGATGTCGAGTAGCGCAGCGAAGGGCGTCTTCGAGTCATACAAGTCGGTGTTCAATGGCGCCAATGAAGTCGCCAAGATCATGCGCCGCAACCTTCAACACTTCCTCACGGAGAACGAGGATCGCAAGTCGGGCAAGCCTCGGGTGCCGGTCGGTGAGCGTTTTCGCAATGGCACCGATGCACACCGCTGGCAAGCGGGTAAGGTGCTCAATCTCACTGAAGACACGGGCACGACCTTCAAGTACAACGAGCAACTCCTGCAAGGCTCGGTGCTCGCCGGTATGACCTGGTGGCTGACCTCCGGCCAGCAGGGCGGTGTCTATGACGAAAAGGGCGCGGCCGAAAACCTCGGCGTGCAGGAAAGTGTTGTCGGCGACGACATCATGAACCGTGTGAAGGGCACCACGTCCACGCTTGACGCACTCGATTCGCTGGTTGCCAAGATCACGCAATACTGGGGCGTGCGGGCGAACGACGACGCTCAGGAAGGTCTGGCCCAGGGCATCCCCCTGTCGATGGCCGGTGAAGTGCTGCGCGCGCTGACGGACGCAGGCTACCTGGACGTGGACAACTTCTACGTCCACCCGAGCGAGACGGACACGATCTTCGACGAGCCGACCGCCGACCAGATCAAGGAGATGGGTCTCAAGCACATCCAGCGCCTGGTGACCATCAAGACGGACAACGAGCGTAACAGCGAAGACAAGCGCAACGTGCTCGACGGCAAGATGCTGGAAAACTTGCGCAAGTTTCCGGACCTGATCGAGCGTGCGGTGATGAATGATCCGACGCCGGCGTACTACTTCGATAAGGCTCGACCGAAGGTTGCCGACACTCAGATGCGCAACGAGTACGTGAAGAACACGCAGGACCAGCTCTCGGCTATCAAGAACGAGCAGAACACCCCGAACTATCTCAACGAGACCATGGCGAATCTTTACTTCGACATGGGTCGTGATGTTGCTCGCCGCTGGTTTGGTGCTGGTGACCTCGAAGGTCGTGCACTCAATGTGAATCACGAGGCAAGTCTCGTGGGGCAGAACCGCTCCATCGAGCAGGCATTCGACGAGTTCGAGAACCTGCACGCTGCACTGACCGGCGAAGCTGAAACCAAGGGCATCGCCATCACGGACGTGCCAACGCACTACGGCTACAACATGAGCCGGGTGGGACGCATGCAGATGCTCGGCAAGTTCAACCCGCAGAGCACGAAGTTCATCCGCGAGATCATGCTGCCGACCCGCTCGACGCTCGATCTCAGCCAAGCCGATCAACGCCGGGCATTCGATCTCGGTCTCGCGCAGGCGCTCGGCATCAAGGTCCACAACGAGACCTATGACGTGGTGCAGTCCAAGCTGCAAACACTGCTTAGCAAAACCTTCGCACCGGCAGTCGAACACCTTCAGCAATGGCTCACGGGCAACGCTGACTTCGACACGATGCCCATTGAGAATGCGTTTGGTGCGGCGGGAATGGCTATTTCCCCTCTGGCTCTGCACGCACTCACGGAGTGGGCACGCCATGAGAATGCCAGCGCTGATGAGCGCAAGGCCTTCACCACGACCAAGTACCTCGAAGCTGACGGTATGACCAATGGTCCGGTCAACGCGATGGCACTGCTCTCTGTCGGCCCGTTCGATGCGCAGTGGGTGACCAACATGCGCCGGGGCGGTCTGACCATCGGCGGCGATGAGACGAACACGTCCCAGTTCATCCGCAACCAGCCGGACAACGCGGATCTGTACAAGATCGCCACCGAGCGCTTGAAGAGTCACATCACCGATCTGAAGTCCTACTTCAGCAACCGGAAGATGGCCGATCTTCAGAACCAGATGGAAAGCATGCAGGAGCTGATGAACCTGTTCCTGCCCGACCTGGACTATGACGGCAAGACGCTTTCCATCGGCCGGGGCGTGGCCAAGAACCCGCTGACGATCACGATCTACGGCTCGGGTGAGCGGGGCATTGCCGGCAAGATTGCACGGACCATGACCGGCGAGATCTATGAGCGCATGAGCGCGGCCGCGCAGTTGATGTCCGATGCCGAGCGTGCCAAACGTGAGATCACGCCGGCCCAAGCCTTCTTCCCCAACGATCCGTTTGCCCAGGACAAGTGGAACCGATTCAAGCAAAACATGGACGCCCTGACCAACTTCGTGGCGAAGAGCTACGAGGGTGACTACACGTTCGAAGAAGCGCCGACCAAGAACAATCCGACGGGTGGGGATCCGGTCGCCTACACGCTCGCCACTGACGAGCTGAAGAATCTGACCACCAACATCCAGCACCTGTTCGTGAAGCCGCTGACGAAAGCCATCGGCGACACGGTCGGCAACACCGACAAGGGCGCCACGATGGTCCGGATGGCCACGCAGTCGCAGTCGATCCTGCTCGGCCGCATCTTCCTGAACCGGGTGGATGCCGCACTCGAAGCACGGGCCGCCAAGGATCCGTCCTTCAAAAAGAGCGACTTCCTGTCGGCCAAGGAAGTGCGTGCGGTGCTCACCTCGATGGAGGCCTACCATCCGCTGCTCAAGTCTGATGATCAGACGTTCTTTGTCGCTGGCAACCAGTCGAGCTATGTGAACTCCGCTCCCTTCGGCATGGCCCTGGATGACTCGTTCCGCTCGCCGGGTTTCGTCTATGGTCCTGCCAACGCAGGCGTGGCTGGTATCCCGTTCCTGAACATCGGCGTGGGCGACGGCAAGATGATGCAGATCCTCGCCAACGATCCGCGTATCGCCCGCACGCTCAAGATCTTCGACGGCATGAACATGCCACTCGATTCGATCATGGAGCAAAGCCGCGCCGCCAACGAGGCCGTGCTCGAATCTTGGCGCGGCAACCCGCTCCAGATGGTGCTCGACTCGTTCCGGCCTTTCATGAACCAGATCGAGAAGGATGGTGCCGCATCGCTCAAGATGACCGAGGCTGAAGAGCTGGCCTTGGCCAAGTCGATCTTCGGTCTGAGCACGAAGTCAGGCGATCACACCTTGCAGGAATCGCTCGATGCGATGAAGGAACTGGTGACCTACGTCGAGCGGGGCGCCATGCAGGTCGAAGCCCGTCACCGGGTGCTCGATAAGCTCAATCTCGCCGTGGACCAGATGTCCTCGGCAGGTGCGCCGCATGTCGTCTCGGGCAAGATCCAGCTCACCGGCAGCGATGAAGAAGTCGCCGAGCAGATGGCGAAGATGTACGCCGACGAGCTGGCCAAGATCAAGGTGGAGCGTGGGCTGGTGAAGGATGCCACCGTGCAACGTACGCCCGAAGAAACGGCTGCTCATACGGCGGCCGTCGAGTCGGAAGACATCGCCGGCCAGATCAACCAGTACGGCCGCATCAACAAGCAGACCGGTGCTCGGGTGCTCTCGCCCTCGGCTATCAAGAAGCTGACGAAGGGTCTGGAGAATATCCCGGCCCATCAGAAGGCGCTGCTCAACGACATCCGTCTGTCGCTCTCCACCAAGGGTTACTCGGTGATTACGGGCACCGCTGAGCAACTTGCTGCTTACGCGCGGAACCAGGGGGACGAACAGTCTGCCCAGTTGAGCCGTGGCGACTCGGGTGTGACGCTGCCGGATAGCCGCCGCATCTACATCGTCAACCCGGATAGCGAAGTGCTCACGCACGAGCTGATCCACGCCGCCACGTTCGAGTCGGTGCTCGCTCACTACCAGGGCGACACCACGCGTCCGGAAGTGGCGGATGCGATCGGTCGCATCGAGACGATGCTCGACCAGTTCCGTGGCCTCGATGTCACGAGTGAGGCCATCGGCACGCAGCAATCCTATGCCGATGCGATGGCCGCCATCAACCAGGCCTCGGGCCAGGACGCGGTGTCGAAAGCCCGTGCACTGAACGAGTTCATGGCCTGGACGCTGGCCAACAAGAACCTGGCTGATCTCGCTGGCCGGACTCAGGTTTCTACTCTGGTTCAACTGGCGAAAGCCGCGTTCGATGCGATCAAGTCGCTCATCTGGGGCCGCAAGAAAGTCGCCGACCCGAAGCCGAGTAACGACCTCTTTAGCAACCTGATGTTCAACTCGTCCATCGTGATGCGCTCGCAGCCGACTCCGCAACAAGCGCTCTCGGCCACGGCCCTCTATCACTCGTCGAGCTACGGCACCAATGATCGTCTGACGGATTACAACCAGACCTTCAGCCGCATGCTCGATGCGTTTCGCACACAGCCGGATCGCAAGGACCAGCCGACCACCTACAAGGCGCAGGTGAACTTCGCGGCAGTCCAAGCAGCCGGACTTGCCGTGGCGTTGCGCGGCCAGGGTTTCCTGAAGACGGCGCAAGAGGCTTCGACGTTCGAGCTGATTGCAGCGGCCATGGGCACGCAGATGCACCTCGATGCCAACTCTATGGCACTCGCCCAGGAGCTGTATCAGCACGTCGTGAAGGAACTCGAAGTCGAGCACTTCATGGCCGATCCGGAATCGGACGTGGATCCCAACGACCGCTACCAGGCGCAGGCCAAGTACAACGCCATCATCGGTGACTTCGGTACGACCAATGACAAGAGCGGCCGCAGCTCGCTGTTGCCGGTTTTCATTGGTCTGTCGATTGTCGATGACCAGTTCCGGGACATCTTGAACACGATTGGTCTGCCCAAAGCCATGCAGTCCACGGCAAACTCCAAGCTCGATGCGACGCTGGAGAATTTCTTCGGCGGTCTCATGCAGAAGCTGGCGGATCGCACGGCCGGTCTAGGCAACGAGCCGACGGTGGGCGCCGCCATCGACGGCCTGATGCAGCACGTCATGAAGGTGGCAGCCGACCGGGAAGCGCACCAGTCGATCACCGGCGCCGAGACGTTCCTTGATAACCTCGACAAGCGCGTGGTGGACGCCGTCTCTGCCTTGTCGGATAAGGGCGTCGATGCGATGCAGAAGGTCATCGACGATCCGAAGTCTTCGCCGATGGCACGCAATGCTGCCAAGTACGCGCAGCTCTCGTTCAAGATGGCCACCGAAAAGGGCGGCAACCAAGTCGCCGAATCGGTCGTCGAACTCATGAACCGGGCCAACGCCTGGCAGCCGATTCACGATCTGGTCTACGACTTTGTCGGCCGCACCGAGCAGAACGCACCGGTCTACGACATGATGAAGATCGTGCGATCCCAGGTGTCGCAGGATCGCCAGAACTATAGGGAGCACGTACCCTCGGTGATCGCCTCGAAGTTCAGCCGCGAGTTGGAAGATCACGAGTGGACGGTGCTGCACCGGGCGCTGACGAAGACTGACATCGCCGCTTTGCGTCAGTCGCTCTCCAACGAGGAGATCAACGAAATCCTGGGCGACGCCAAGCAGCACTCGGCGGCCATCGACGCCTTGGAAAAGCAACTGCAAGACGCCGATCCGAAGTGGTTCGCCGCCCGTCAGAAGAAAGCGCAGCAGCTCGCCCGCTACATGATGACCAACGAAGTGGGCAATAACCTGCTGAGAAATGCCCATGCGGTTGCCCATCTCTGGAACGAGACGACTCGCCCCAAGGGTGCAAGCGAGCACATCGTCAATCTGGTGGACCAGTTGACCTCGCTCTATGCGCTGGAGCATCTTTCGCCGACCGAGCGCAACACGCTTCTCTCCCTGGCTCAACAGGAAGCCGAAGGCATTGGCTACTCCACCGACTATCTGGTGGGCCAGCGTGCGGAGGAGCAGCGCAAGATGAACACGTACAACGGCCGTGCCCGTGCGAATGCCTTCAAGGGCTACGTGCCGGAATCGACCGATAGCGGCGTGCATCTGATGGTGGCCGAGGACAACCGTTATCAGGAGCTGACCGAAAAGTCATACGAACGCCTCGGTGACTACCAGGGCAGCACGGCAGACGGAACCAAGGGAAGGATGGGGTACTACTTCTCGGGCACCTCCGCCAAGAACGTGTTCCTGCAAGGCATCTTCCAGAACGTGCGCCACACGGCAGGCGGCGTGGATGTCATGACCGGGTACAACAACTCGACCATGAACGCTGGCCGGATCACGGATCGGGATCAGGTCGCACGCATTGCGCTGAACCTGCGCTTCGAGAAGGGCAACGAGCCGCTCATGCCCATCTTCGACAGGAACGGTTCGGTGGTGGGCTTCGAGCGCTCCATCGATCCGCAAATGCTGGCCAAGATCCAAACGCCGCAGAACATGGCCAAGCAGATCGGTGCCTGGCGTGGCCGACAGGTCGAGGAGGAGAAGGCGCAGCGGTTTAACAACGCGCTCATCGACGCTTTGCATGACCGCTATGAGTCGGACATGAAGAAGCGTTCCTCGGCCGACCTGGAATACGTAAACCTGTTCGATGCGGGTTATCTGAAAGCCAACCCGGTGATTGCCGACGCCGTGAAGCTCTGGACGCCGGAGACACGCGCAGCAATCAAGGCACGCTTTGGCGAAGATGCCTTCCACGTGCCCAAAGACATGCTCCACGACGTGACGGGTTATCGTCAGCCATCAGTGGGCGACATGTGGACGGGCAACAGCCGCTGGTCCAAGGAGACTCAGGACTATGTGAAGCGTACGTTGATCGGCATGTTCGGCAACAAGGCCTACGAATACTTCACCAATGGTGAGAAGTTCCTCCAGAACTTCATCGGTGATGCCAAGACACTTATCGTTGTGAAGAGTGTGGTGGTGCCGATGGTCAACGCAATGGGCAACGTATTGCAACTCATGAGCCGCGGTGTGCCGATCAAGCATGTGTTGACTGGTATTCCGAAGAAGATCGCCGAGACCAACACCTATGTGAAGCAGCGTCAAAAGCAGATCGAGATCGAGGCAGACCTGCGCACAGCCACTGATGACGTGGTGAAGACTCGCCAACTTCAGACTCAGTGGCAAGTAATCGAAGATGGCTTTAAGCGTCTGTCGATCTACCCGCTGATTCAGAACGGTGAGTTCACGGCTATCAGCGATGCCACGCAGGTTGGCGCCGACGATGTCGAGCTGACTTCGGGTAAGTGGCACTCGTTCCTGGAAGCACAGGTAGCGAAGATGCCCAAGGCATTCCAGACCGCTGGACGGTACGCCTTCGTGACGAAGGACACCGCACTGTACAAAGGTCTTCAAAAGTCGGTGGAATATGGCGACTTCATCGCTAAGGCCGTGCTGTACGACGACCTGATGAACCGCCACAAGCTGACCCAGGAAAAGGCACTGGGGCGCATCACCGAGGAGTTCGTGAACTACGACAAGCTGCCGGGCCGCTTCCGGGGTTACCTGGAATCCGTCGGTCTGCTCTGGTTCTATAACTTCAAGATCCGGGCGACCAAGACGGCCATGTCGATGCTGCGCAACAACCCGGTGCATTCGCTGCTCGCCTACAGCCTGCCGCTGCCGGATCTGTTCAGCTCGGTGGGCACGCCGCTCACGGACAACTTCATTGCGAAGCTGTTCTCCGGCCAGATCGGGTATAGCTGGGGGCTAGGCCAGTTGCTCCATGCCCCTGCGATGAACCCGTGGGTCAACATGTTCTAAATGGAAAAGGCCACCGCAAGGTGGCCTTCTCGTAGGTGGGCCGGCATAGGGTCCGGCACCTCCGGGTGCTGCATCTTCACTCTCTCAGGGCGAAGGATCACATCTTACAACTACCGACTATCGGCGGGGCCGTCTTTTCTCTGGCTCAGGTGCTTTGCTGGCGAGCCAGCTGACGATCCCGATGATGGCGAGAATCGCCAGATAGGGGGCCATCGAGACAATCATCGCCGTCACGGCAACGAATGCGATCCCGACAACCACCACTATCAACAGGACCGAGAGCCAGTGCATCAGGTGTTCTGGATGCGCTTGAGGTTCGGGAACAGGCTACGGCCCTGCGGTTTGGTTTCCGCTGCCGGCTGCTCCGCTTCCGTGCTCGACGGCTCGGCGCCGGCCTGGGCCGCTTCACCAGCTTCCGCCGTATTCGTCGGCTCCGTCGAGTCGGTATTCTGGCCAGAGTCGGTCGAGCCAGCGAGCTGTTCCTGCGTGAACTGCTCGGCGCCTTCCTGGACGTGCACGTTGCTCACCGGGGGCTGCTCCTGCTTTCCCTGGCTCAGCTCCGGGTTGCCCTTCGGGACCGGGGCTTCCGGTTCCTTCTTCGCCGGAGAGGCTGCCGGCGTCGGAGCAACGCGGTGTGCCTTGGCGGCCTTCGCCGGCACGATGTCGATGTGCGCCGTGAAGCCCACGTCGCCACGCGTCGAGCGCAGGTCGATGGCGATTTCCATGCCTTCCTTGATCGAGACTTGTTGCTCGATGTGAGCGCGGATGGCGGCTTCGATTTCCGTTTGGACGATGATGATCTGCATGGTCATACCTTTGCGAAAAGTCGCATGAGTGTTTGAAACGCGGGAGTCCGTACTCCCGCATGAATGGCTGCTATGGCGTCGGCGCAATGCTCTGACTCGTTTTTCAAGTCACCCTTTTTGAACTTGGCTCCGTTCTTCTCTTGACGAGGCCAGTCCACATGCGGGTACTCCGTGACTGCTGCTTCGATCATCTGTGCTTTGGTGGCGTTGCGCTTGCCCGTGAGGGATTCCTTCACGTCCAGCGCATCCACCTGGATGATCTCGATGCCCTGCAACCGCATGGCACCGAGCACCCCACAGACGATCCCGTAGGACTTCATGCCGTAGGCCGATTGAGATCCAACCGGCACTTCGACAAAGACCACGCTGGCCCACTGAGCCAGGGGAAAAACACCCCGGCACAGCTCCGTTGCGAGATGCACGTCACTGGAGTTCTTGCGAATCTGCTTGCCCTCCAGATCTTCACCTTTGACGATGGAAATCTGGAGGAGATCGAGCACGCCAGAATCCAGATCCAGCATCCCTTTAGCCAGACCCCAGTTGCGATAACTGGGGTCCATGCCGAGGACCGGGATCTTCATGGCGTTTTACTTCTTGCCGAAGAGCGACTTGCGCTCACCGGCCGGCGCACCACCTGCTGCGGGGGCACCCGACTTCGACGACTGCGGCGGACCACCTGCCGTGCCGCCTGTCTTCGCGTCGTACTTGCGGCCGTCCTTGACCTTGTCCTTATTCAGATTGAGCCAAGCGTCCCAGAACACCGGTTCCGTCGCTTCGTTACGTGCTTCCGCGCACGTGAGCTTCAGCTCCGGATGGAAGACCTTGTCGGTCACGTTCTCTTCGCGCTCTTCCGGACCCGGCACGTACACGCCGGCATCGTTCTTCACGTTCTTGTTGACCAGGCGACGCAGGACCCCCAGTGCGACCTTCTGGCCTGCGACATCGACCAGGTGCGGCATGGCCTTGTTGACTTCCTTGCCGTCTTCCCAGACCTTGACGACCTTGTCCTCGGCGTCTTGCTCGGCCAGACCCTTGCCGGTCGTGATCAGGCAGATGTCATCGACCATCGTGAAGCCGGGCAGGGGCGACTTCTTGCCCGTGGGCTTGCCCTGCTTGTCCTTGGCGGGGAACCAGTTCTCGCCGTTCTTGTTGGTGACCCAGAACGTCTCGCGGTATTCCTTGCCGCCTTCTTCGCCGATGAAGGTGACCGAGCGTGCGCCGCCGTCGGATACGCCTGCGAACATCGCCTTCACGACGAATTCGTAGATGTTGGAGTTGCGCGGTTGGTAGCCGCCCAGGCGGTCTTGCGATTCTTCCAGGCCGTCGTTGCTGAGATTGCCGAACAGAGTGCTCATGGTGTGTGTCTTTTCGAAATGTTGAGGTTTGAGTTCGCCGATTTATGTAGAGAGAGAACTCGGTTGGTGATCAGCCGTAGTACGACTTCAGCCGGTCAAACACTTGCTTCAGATCGTTGTCGATATAAAGCTCGTTGCGTTTCCAGAGGCCCATGGCCGAGCGCATCTTTCCGCCCTGGGTCTCCTTGGTGACGCGAGTTGCGAAGACATACTTCACGCCGTCTTCGCGCTCCTCGTCGGTGATGTGCAGCAGATCGTTCTCGATGCCTTCGAGCTTCTTGATCGGCATCTGCTTGGTGGCCAAGACGGTGGTGAAGTCCGCCTCCACGCCGATCTTGCCGACGGCGCCCTTGATGGGCACCTTCGTCTCGAACGTCGAGGTTTCTTCGTTCACGATGGTGTCTTCGTGGGCCATGATTGCGTAGTCCTTCGTACCGGCCTTGATCTTGTGGATCAGGTCACGATAGAAGTTGCCGTAGGCACCCCACGCGGCTTGCGTGTTGACTGCGCCTACCACGTACTGGCGCTCGAACATCGACATCAGGAAGGTGACCGTATCCAGCACGGCGCCTTTCACTTCGTTTGTCTGCTCGATTTCGTCGATGTGGTTGAGAACTTCATACGCATCTGCGATTTCGACGCTGGCCATGAAGTGGTCCCGGAATGGGGTTTCCTTCAGGTCGGCGTTGAGGTACACCATTGCGTCCTGCTCCAGGTTGCGAAGCGAGGTGGTTTTCCCCGTGTTCGGCTTACCCATGATCAGGACAATGTTCTTGTTCTGAGCCATAAATTCCTCTTGAGAGTGTCGTGGCGAGACCTCGCCAACCCCGAACAAACAGGATCGGCGGTGCCTTTAAGCTGCCTTCTTGTTGAACCGCTTCGCCACCGACACGAAGATCGTCTGGCGCAACTCGTCGTCCGTCAGCCCGTTGCTGAGCTTGGCGTTGAACGAGGACACCGCTTCGGTCACCTGCAACAGGTCCAGCCCCGAGTCCACCAAGGCCATGGCGTACTTGAGCAAGTTGTTGTTGCGATTGCCCGTGGCGATGCGCTGCGCAAACCACCGTTCGAGGTTGTCCATCGAGGCGATCTTCTTCATCTCCTCGTTATGCGCCTCGTTCTTGGCGGTCTTCGGGATGAAGGGCAGGGCGTCGAGAATCTCGCCGTCCATGTTGTAGTGGTACTGGCCGGCCGCGAAGCTCTCCCACTTCTTGCTTCTCTGGTTCGCGGCTTCATCGGTCGGGAACGGCAGCCACTCCATGATGGAATTCATGAAGGCCTTGTACTCGTCCGAGGACAGATCCAGCCGATAGTTGATCGGCAGGATCAGCCGGAAGCGGTCGCCATTACCATCCTTCTGGTGACGCTTGGTCGTGTAGGTCATGAACTTGTATTCCTTCATCAGCTCATGCACGACATCCAGGGACACGCCGCCATCGACATCCAGCACCACGAGGTTGAAGCCCGGAACGACGTTCTCCTCGGCCCGGTGGCCATCCTTCAGACGGTGATTGCACCAGTGCAGCGGCGAGCCATCGTCCTGCGCGCCGTTGGTGAGCACGTGCAACTGATCGAACGGGATCTTTTCCGACAGATAGTTGTAGGCCCAGTGCTCGCCATAGGAGACCGTCACCTCGTCGAGATTGGTCTCCTGCAAAGTCTCACCTCTGAACAGCTCGATGCCGTCGGCGAATGACTTCTTGATGATGATGTGGTTCTTGTAGCCATGGGCAATGGCCATCGTCATCATCTCGTTGCGTGCCGCCTGGCCAGTCTTGTAATACGGCAGGTTCTCGTGCAGATCCGCGTGCGTGACTTCCTTGCCGCAGGTGGCGATGTACTTCGCCAGCTTCACGTAGGCCTTCTCGCGGTTCAGGATCTGCTCGAAGCTCTTGCCGCATTCCTCGGTCAGAAGAATGGCGCTCATCAGGTGGTCCATCTCGACGGTCATCGACTTATCGACGAACGCCAAGGCACCGGCGAGCTTGATCGCCTTCCAGTAGCGGTGGCCTAGTTCTGCCTTGCGCACATCCTCGTGCTCGGGCATGAGTGCGGCCGCCGCTTCGCAGGCCAAGCGATACTGGATCAGACGCACGCCCACCGGTTCCTCGACATCCATGCGCCAGCCGTGCATGGCGGGGTCCGCCAAGTCGTGGAAGTGGTTGGCCCACTTCTTCACGTTAACGTCGTTCGAGGGGGCGGTGAGCTTCTTGTAGATCGCTTCAGCCGTTTCCTTCGTCTCGGGCTTGGTGACCTGATGGCCCCACCCGAACAGGCACCGCCGTGCATAGCCCGTCTCCAGCATCGAGTAGAAAGCATCCTCGGTGATGGAGCCGTCGAGCAGCTTGGAAGGCGTACCGAAGAGCAGCATGTTGGTCGGCGTCTTGCCGTCCATTTCCTGCCCACGGGTGTTTTCCGCCGTGTTCTTGGTAAGTTTCTGCTTGACCAGCCCCTGGTCGTATAGCTCCAGAAACAGGTTCAACACTTCGACTTCCTTGATCAGGTTGGACCCGATCTCGTCGATCTGAAGATTGATCGAGCCTGCCTGCGCGAGGATCAGCTTGTTGCGCAACTGCTTGACAGCCGGCACCGTGCCTGAGTCGAACGTGAAGGCGTAGTGCCCCGCACGCGTGTACTCGCCCTTGACCGCCTCGAACTCTTCGTTCGGGTCGGAAGCGTTGCGCACAGCCCGGTTGTTGGCGATGGTCCACAGATGCTTGTCGGCGATCACGGCCATCGTGTCTTCCATGAACCGCTCTTTGAAGCCGGCCATGAATTCGTTCTCGACGATGTTGACCGAGTGGCCCTTGCCGTAGCCCGACGTGGCGAGTGCCAGTGCGTAGATGTTCACCGGAATTTCACCACGGTCTTTCGTGACAATCGTCGCTCGCATGTTGCTGGCGAGCTTGCCCAGGAAGTAGGCAACTTCAGTGCGGAAGAATCCGCGATCCGTGTTCTGCGTTTTATTGCAGAGCACATCGACCATCTCTTCGATGGCCGGGTGGTGGGTAACTCCGGTGAGATCAATCATGGCGTTTTCAGGTAGCGGTCCTTCTGTGTGCA
This sequence comes from Caballeronia sp. TF1N1, assembly GCF_022878925.1. Classification (NCBI taxonomy): domain Bacteria; kingdom Pseudomonadati; phylum Pseudomonadota; class Betaproteobacteria; order Burkholderiales; family Burkholderiaceae; genus Caballeronia; species Caballeronia sp. TF1N1. The sequence goes on along the minus strand of NZ_CP084632.1, from coordinate 6,503 downwards.
GACATTGAATGACTCACAGTACGAGCAGCGTTTCACTTCGCCCGGCACCGTGATGACAATTCCCTTGCCTCCCTTATCGACCTTCCAGAACTGATTCGCTTCGTGAAGCGCATCGAAATTCTTGGTCGATTTCCCCGAGGTCTTGGTGGGGTCGCTGTAATACTTGAACTTCGGTGCCGAGCGCCAGAGTTCGTCTTCCGTGCATTCCGGAAGGTCTTTCTCGGGCGTGTTCCAATACTTCTGGATCAGCGAGAGCTTCCACGTGACCCACGCGTCCGTCTCTTCGAGAGAAAGCAATGGCACGTCTTTGTAGGCGACTCGCTGCGGCGGGTATTTCGGGTTGGTCTTCGAGTCCGCGCTACTCCAGTCCGTGAACAGGAAGTTGATGCGGATGAAGTCCTCGGTGATCTTCTCGGGGTTCAGCCAGCGATAAAGCGAACCCTGCAAGCGGTAGTCGTCGTCCTTGCCGCCATAGATCCACGTCCAGACGGACGTGCTCTTGTAGTCCTGCACGATGCCTTCGGCCACCATGTCGAACTTGCCGCCGACGGTGTACATGCGCCCGTTGACCACGACCTGCTTTTTGGCGCGCTGCTCCAAATAGATCGGGATGTCACCGTCCTTGACCGTCTCCGGGTTGATGCGGATGCGATCAATCACCGCGTCCGTGTAGCCCAGCAACTTCAGGCTCTCGGCGTAGCCCTTGGTCCAGGCTTTCTCGATGGAATCGTGAATGGCCTTGCCCAGCGAGCTGGCGATGTAGTCCGACACGTCGGGCTGCACCTTTTGCTCCGGAGGAATCCGGTGCGGGAGTACGAGGTGACGAAGCGGGCGCATCAGGCGAGTGGCGCTGATGTAGTTCTCTTCGTGCTGATAGTCGTACTCGTCATGCAGAAGCCACACTGCCATGGGCAGCGAGACATCGTTATTGTTGGTGACGAGCATGAGGAGTCCTCAATGATGAATGGGAAGAAGCGGGAACCAGGGAAAGAAAATCAGTCGGGCTTCGGCGTATGGCGCCAGCGCTTGACTTGGTGCCAGTTCACTTTCACCGCACGGGTATTGAACAGTTCCACGTTGTTGTGATACACAGCGTCAACGCGGTCCTCTGCCCACAGTCCGGGAGGTGCAACACGATGACCGTCATGGTTGCGCCAGCCACACTCACCATACGGATCGTTCGGGCCGGGCTTCGCCATCTCGATGATTTCCGTATCGGATACCGTCGCCGCACGTTGGGCCTTCTTCAACAGCCGGCCCGAGTAATGCACGCACTTCTGCGCAGCTCGTAGCGGCGTGTTGCCGACCTTGCCCTTGCCGTGGGTGCGCTCATTGGCCGAGCGCCACAGTTCGCGGAAGATGTTGCCCTCGTCGAACGTCATGCCGAGTGCGTCGATGATGTCCTCGCATTCGGCACGGTACGGCGGCTGGTCTTCACGCTGCGGGTGATCCACTTGGGCCAGGTAATAGTTCACTCGGCCGCCCGAGGATTCGAGTTCTTTCCCCTGGCTCATTGCAGTGTGGCCTCGGCCGACTTGATCAGCTCCAGCGCCGTTTTCTTGCTGGCGAGCGGGCGCTTCTGGAACTCCTCCTCGGTCATGAAGCCGAGCAGCATGAAGTTTTGGAACACCACGTCGATGATCTGAATCTGAGCGAACGCCTCGTCGCCCATCTTGCTCTTCAGGACCATCTGCACTTCGGTATTCGCACGGCTGAGCTGAGCGACGCCGATGCGGTCTTCCTTGGCAGTAATGCGGCCGTTCACGCGAGCAAACGTCGGATCGCCCAACGGTTGATTCTTTTCGTCGAGCACGACGAAGGTGATTTCTGCTGCGACGAGGAAATGGAAACGCTTGCCGTTTTGCACGGTTGCTTTCATGTGGGCCTCTTATAAAGGGAAAGAAGGGGAGCACCTGGTTGGCTGCCCTCCTCAAACTTATATCTAATGGATGGATGATAAAGGACTGATTCGGAGGTGTCTAGCAGTTAACGAAACCCCAAGAAACTAGGCTGGCTCTGCGGTCAAAATGTCCGCAATTTCTTCCTCCCCGACGCCGTTCGGGATACCGATCTCGTCCGCCCAGCTCGGGAAAAACACCGACAGTTCGCCACCGAGCTTGACCTCGTCGTGCCAGATGTCTGGGTGGTCCTGCCACTGCACGGCCTTCACCAGGTGCTTGTTCATGTAGGCGAGCGCACCCAGATCCTCCCGGACCAGGTAATACTGCGCATCGTGGATGTGCGAGACCGGCCGAATGTCCAGACGGTATTGCGACTGCCGCACCTTGCCCATGAACTCCATGCAGGCACGCGTATTGAGCAGACACCAGCTCTGGCCAAGCGCATTGCCGGCCGTGCGGCCTTCGGCCTCGGCTTCCCTGGGCGTCTTGCTCGTGCCCCGGATCACCTGAGCCAGACGAGGAGTACGCACCCGCAGCCCGAAGGCCGCCGTGACGTAGCCATCCTTGGCCGCCTGGTCGAGCTTGTCCTGCACCCACTTGATCGACACGTGGTAGAGCGACTTGTAGGCCGCCTCGATGGACATGGCGAGCGTGAGCGAGAAGCCACAGTTCTTCATGAGCGTCGAGAAGGTGCCCTGATAGGTCAGGGCAAAGGTCGGTGCCTTCGAGTCTTGCCGGTAGTCCTTGTACTTCACCTCGATGGAGTTGATGCTGGCCACCGAGTTGGGGTCGATGTCCGGCATCTTCTCCGGGAAATACGCATAGGAACGCAGACAGTGTCCGTCGTAGCCGTCGGTGTACACCTTCAGCTTGTTCGGATCCTTGGTCGTGAGCGCACTGATGCGGTCCTCAAGCGAGGCGAAGTCCAGTCCACAGAAGATCCATCCAGGCGGCGCCTGGAAGCAATACTTGATCAGCTTGCCCAGAGACAGCTTGCCCTTCTTCACGAACTTGGCCAGCACCGGATAGGCGGCCAGAAGCGCTGCCGAGATCGCCATGGCGACGTTGGCCGGCAGATTCTGCATGTTCGGATCGTTCGAGCTGAGTCGGCCCGAGACCGTGCCGCCCAGGTTGTAGTTGCCGAACAGATACCACCAGCCGTCCGGTCCCCGTTGCGCATTCTTCAGCGCCGGGATGAAGCTCGTCAGAATCTTGTCCACCGCTGCGTGGTCCTGCAACGCCGCCAGCATGTCGAGCACGTCCGCATCTTTCGTATGGTTGCGCAGCTTCTCAATCGTGTCACCGTCACAGGAGGGAAGTCCTGTTTTGGTGTGCGCAATGACTGGCAAGCCCAACATGCCATACAGCAAGTCCTGCATCTGCGGATTGCTCCGAGGATTGAAGACCACCTCATCCGGCACTTCGGCCAGCGTGATGCGTTTCTTCTTCCACTCAGCGTGCTTCTTCTCGATGTACTTTTCCTTCAACCGGTACTCGAACTTGGCAATCACGTTCGTGCCAGCCAGGCGCAACATCACATCGTCGTAGACGGCCTGCAATGCGGTCGCCACTTCATCGACGGCCGGCATGTAGACGGGCATGCCCGTCAACTGCATCTGGATGATGTCCTTGATGCCGGGCTTGAACAGGCTCTCGTAGATGTCGAGCTGGTTGTCCGACACCATGGTCGGATAGTGCTTGTCATACGTGTACCAGGTGGACAGTCCGTCGATCAGGTTGTACTCCAGCAACTGCGACAGTGGGATCTTGGTGATGTCCTCGATCTCGTCCTGCGCGTAGTTGCCGGCGAATGCCTGTGCCTGCGTCTTCAAACTCAGATCGTTACCGGCACAGGAATTCGTCGCAAAGTACGTGACGAGCAGCGAGCAGTCCCAGTTCCGGAGCATGACCTTCATGCCTAGGAGCAAACCTTCCGTGTCGGTGATGTCTTTCATGTAGAGTTGATAAATCAACACATACACGTCAAAGGCAATCCGATGGTAGATCGCACGCTCACCAAGCTGCTCAAAGAAGTACCTGAGCAACTCACGTCGCCGTTCATTGCGCACCTGAACGCCGAACGGCGCAGCGGTGGCCCCCTCGATGGGGACGTAATCGACCGGGAAGGCGATTCCTTCTCCCTGGTTCCAGCAGAGCGTGATCGTTCCGATCCCGGCACTGTAGTGCTTAAGACTGAACGTCTCGATGTCCACCGTGATGGGCACGTGCATGTCCAGGATGCGGTCGAGCCAGGCGGCGATTTCTTCGTCGGTGTCGGGATAATCCGCGAACTTGATGAGGCCATATCCAGGCTTATAGTAAGCGCCTGTCACGTGCCCCACGAGTGCATCCATGGCTTGCCCGACTCGGTCCCGACAACCCTTCGGGTCATGGAACGCGGTCTTGTGCGACGGAATGTAGACCACCTTTTGGGGTCCAAACTTGGAATCTAGGACGTAGCCCAGATTCGCATCGGCCTTGCTCTCGCCGGTGAGCAGCTTGAAGTAGCCCGCATCGGCCACCAGAATGTACTGGCACTTGTTGTCGTCGATGACTTCCTGCAACTGCTCGTTGATGTAGCGCTTCATCTCGCCCACCGGCGTCTTCTTGCCGGTGAAGTGCAGGTCCAGCACCATCACGTCTTCCTTGTCCACCTTCGAGCCAGAGGGAAAGTAGATCCGCTCGATCTCGCTGACCTGGATCTGTCCGACCAAGAGGCAGACGGGGTAGGTGGGCTGTTGCTCCCAGACGTGGTGGCGCATGGCGTGAACTTCCTTCTTCAGTAAATCAATCGACTGACTGCATACAGCTCGATCCTCGGCAGGATCCGCTGGTACATCTTCATGTCTCGTTCGTCCAGACATACGGCCTCCTCGAAAGGAACAGTCCGGGGGATCTGCCGTGACGGCCCGTCGAGGTAACCCACGAGCACTTCAGGCAGACGGTTGCGAAAATCTTGCGTGTCTTTGAAACCGTTCAGGCACTTGTAGAGCATCTGATTGATGGTCTGACGATCACGGTCGATATAGACCTTGTCGGCCAGTAACGTCTCCATGTCCGACCACAGCGACAAATGCAGCGACGGATAACGCTTGTTCTGCGGAATGGCGAACGCCCGCACCGAGCGATACACCGTGCCCTTGTAGGCAAATGCAAGCACGCCATTGCTCGACACAATTTCTTCTTGCCGTTCAACCATCTTGTCGATGGCGGTTTGCAGGCGGCGATTTTCAGCGGCTAACATCTGGCCGAGTACTCCGTCGATGAATTTCGACAGCGCGTTCTCGGGTGTCGTCGGGGGCGGTCCACGGCGGGGCATCATTTCCTCTCTGGCTCAAGTTAGGTGGTTAAGCCTCCAAACTTGGACGCCAGATCGCCATAACAGACGACACGGCGGCGCGCACGAGAGAAGGCCACATACAGCAGGCGAGCTGCTTGATCGGGGTTGCGACAGGTGGACAGGTCACCCAGGTCGATGAACACCGTTTCATAGGTGCTGCCCTGGGCCTTGTGAGTCGTGGCCGCATCACGCTGGCGAAGATCGGGAAACCCGTTCTTCAGCCCGTAGTAAATGCGCCAGTCCTTGCGTGCCTTGTAATACTTCAGAAGGCTGTCGTAGTGATCCCGGTCCACTGGAATCATCACGTCCTGGTAGATCTCGTTGTAGCGGTTTTGCAGCTCCGCACGAACACATTCGAGCTGGGCATCCCCTTCGTTGATCTCCACCCATTCGCTGGTCGCGCTCAACTGCTTGATCTCGACTTCCTCTTCGGCGTGCATCGTGCCGTTCTTCAGGATGCAGCCGCCGTTGTTGACCAGAAACTCGCCGACGGTGAAGTCCTCGCCCAGTCCCCGGAGATCCCGGATGTGCTGGTTGTAGAGCTTCACGCGGTTGTTCGTGTAGCAGAGGATTCGGCTGTCGAAAGTCTGCTGCTTGAAGGTCGCTGCAATCTCCGCCTCCATCTGATCGGAGTCGAGCAGGTCGATGACACCCGGCACGATCTTGATCGGCAGAAACTTGCCGTCCTTCACCGTCTGGCGAAGCTGTGAATTGGTGCGTTGCAGGTCCGGATTGTTGGTCCGCATCTGCTCGGTCAGCTCGAAGAAATTGGTCTTGGCGTGCGGCCCATAGACGGGAGACACCGATTCCATTACCGGGTTGAGCTGTCGGTCATCGCCCACGAAGACGATCTTGCAATTGATCGTGCCTTCCCGGATGAGTGTGAGCAGCTCCGTGTCGATCATCGAGGCTTCGTCGATGAAGATGATCTTGCGGCTGTGAATGACCCATCCCTTACCCCGGTCCAGATATGTCCGGCCGGTGGTGTAGTTCTCCTTGATCACCAGATTCATGAAGGAGTGAATGGTCGAAGTCGGCCGCTTGGTGGCCTCGGCCAACACTTCGGCCGCCTTGTTCGTCGTGGCGGTCATCACCACTTCGTTGTATTCGGGCTTCACGTCGATCATCTTGCAGGTGTTCAGATAACTCGGCATTACCTGGTCGATCAGATGCGACATGAGATAAGTCTTGCCCACACCACCGGGACCGGAGATGCGGATCTCTTTCTCAGGGCTGAACAGGAAGTCCATGAAGCCATCAGC
>NZ_CP084631.1 GCF_022878925.1 Caballeronia sp. TF1N1 | reverse complement strand
TCGGCGACGTATACCTCGTCGCTGAAACGCTTACCGAGTTGGCGGTCAAGGCGGGTCTTGTGACTGGTCCAGTGCGTAATCTCGTGCGCTTTGGTGGCGGCGTAGCTTTCCGCTGTCTCAAATGACTGGGGGATCGGGAGTTGCACGATGTCCCGGGTCGGTGCGTAGTAGGCCATATTTCCGCCGTGGCGGATTACGGCGTTGGTCTTGGCAAAAAAGGCCTCCGCATGCTCGATCAACTCGAGGGGCTTACCTTCGACGGGTGTCAGTTCCGTGCAGTACTCTGCGGGCAGATTCTCGATTTGGTCGATGTTGAACACGGTATAGCCTTTCATAAAAGGGATCTCGCGTTCGATCTCGTCGCCGTGGTCGTCTGTGCTAGTCTTCGTCACCTTGCTGGCGTAGACAACAAGGGCGCCGTGCTCACCTTTACGGACGTTCGCGCCGAGTGCCTGGACTTGCTTGAACGTCATCCAACGATTAGATGCGAAGCCCTTCTCGAGCTGCTCGCCCCACAACAGCAAAATGTTGATGCCTTGATAGGGCATGCCGTTGTGACGTACCGGAAGCGTGATTCGGCCGCTAACATTGCCGGCGTTCCAGGGTTTCACCCATGGCCTAACGCCTTGCTCGAGGTCCGCGATGATTTTGTTCGTCACTCGGCTATAGATGTCGGGCGAAGAGGCTTTGGTTTGCGCTTTCATGGTCTTCCTTTAGGTCTCGGGGTGGATGTGCTGGGGTTGCGCACATGCACCCGACGACCGTCGGGCGACGACCGGGGAGGCAAGCTGCAAGGGCTGAACGCCGGGAGGGGGATCACCCGGGATTTTTTCGGTGCTTAATCGAAAAAATATTGGGGATACCCGGCGGCCAGGGCGAAGCCATTTCCCTTGCAGCGCGCTAGGGGCAGGGACCCTTAGCTCGTTGTATCTGACCGTGGCTTTTACGTTGCGAAAGGGATCGTTACCGGACGGCCGGGACGGATTGTCGGCCCGGTGAGCGTCAGCGAATAGAGCCCGGTCCGACGAAAGGCGGATTCGCCACTTCCTTGGCTCCATGTGTATAAATTAAATAATTGTTACTTCGCATTCCTATTTATTTAAAAAAGATTTTTCAACTTTCGCGCAAACCCTCCCCAAAGACGCATCGACTAGCTATCGACCTAACGGGAGCATTCCGCATTGCCAACAGCAGGCGCATTGGACGCTATTGGGTGAACGGCTTTGTGACGCGGGGCTCGCGCGAGTCGTGTGCTTGATCGGTCACGGCGTTGGCCAAAGACAGTTAGTCGCGTTTTAAGTGGGAATGCTTAGTGCCGTCATTCTTCAGCTTGCACCGTCAAACATTGATCTGCGCATTCCCGTAACGCACGAATGGCTTCGTTGAGCTTCGACAACTTCGACTTCTTTCGAGAAATTACCGTCGAAGGCCTGTCAGGCTGAGGTTATGACAAACCGAAACCGCAAAGTTAACTTGCGTTTACGTTTCACAACGACTAATCTTTGAACGATTCGACCGGTTAGGTCGAAATATTCTCAATCGGTCCACTGGACGCTACGGGTAGAACGATGGACTCCATTAAAAAGCTCAAGGCAGGAAAAACAACGGGAGCTGACCTTACGCACCTGGCGAAACTGTCGGACGGCATGCTGCAGAAAATCCGCAATGAGATGCTCGAGCCCTTTCCCCGCAAAGTGCCACCCATCATCTCGTCTGCTCGGCTGCAGGAGATGTGTGGCATCGATAAACAGCGCATGGGTTACGTTCTGAAGAAGGGCGAGCTCCCCGCAGGCACGCAAGCCAAGCCCGGCTCCCCGCGCCAGTTCACGGTGGAAGAGACGATTGCATGGATTCGCTCCGAGCGCAATCCCCTCCCCCGCGTTGGTCCAGCGAAGGTTATCGTCGTGGCGAACTTCAAGGGTGGCGTCACAAAGACCACGACATCCACGCTCCTCGCTCAAGGCCTCTCGATGCGACGAGGTCGCCGCGTCTTGCACATCGACCTGGACCCTCAGGGAAGTGCAAGTACGCTGTACGGCATCAATCCGCATGCCGAAGTCGATTCATCTCAAACCGTAATGCCCTTAATCGAGGCTTACCTCGAGGGCAAGCCGTTCGATATGACCGTCCTGCCTGTCCCGACATACTGGCCAAATGTGGACATCATCCCTTCGTCGACCGAGCTGTTCAATGCGGAATTTATGTTGCCCGCACGAGCAGCCAGTGACGGGGAGGTTCGTTTTGAGCAAGTCTTACACGACGGATTGGCGCAGCTGAAAGACACCTACGACTACATCATTGTCGATACTGCACCGACCTTGAGCTATCTCACGATTAACGCGATTTTTGCGGCCGACGGAGTCATCGTGCCGGTCGTACCAGATATGTTGAGCTTTGCGTCGATGGTGCAGTTCTGGCATCTTTTCGGGGATCTAATCAACGGGATGCAAGCTTTCGACGATGGGCGGGCCAAGGAGTTTGACTTCGTTGATGTTCTTGTTACCCGCATGACGTCAAAGCCCGCCGCGCAAATTCTGCAAGGCTGGATCACTCAGATCTATGGTTCGCGCGTTGTCCCGATTGAAATTCCCGAATCGGACTTAGCGCGCAACACAAATATGCGCTTCTCAACCTTTTACGATCTCGGGCCGAGTGATGTCGGAGCCGAGACGCTTCGGCGCATTCGAACTCCAGTAGATCAGTTGGTCGATCGTGTGGATGACAAGGTGTGCGCCATCTGGGCACAGGAGGAGTAACAATGGCTTCATGGATGAAGGAACAGGCTGCTCGGGCCAAGAACATTCAGGTGACGGCAGAGGACAAGGAAAAGGCCTTAGATGTCCAGCCCGCACCTCCGCGCACAGCGCCGGGTCAATTAATGCAGTTGCAGGCGACTGCGGAACGCCAACGGAAAGAAATCGCCGATCTCAAAATGCAGCTTGATAAGGGTGCGCGAGCTAAGCGGCCCATTTCGAAACTGCACGAGATTCCTGGGCGCCGTCGCAAGCTTACCGAAGAGCAATATGTCGAGCTTAAGGCGAACCTGAGCAAGTATCCGCTCGTGCACCCCGTTATTTTGGAGGCGCGCGGCGACGGCGAATGGAACATTAATGCGGGCAACAACCGCGTCGCGATCTATCGAGACTTGGGCATCGAGGAGATTGACTCCATCGTTTCAGATATGGAGCCAGATCAGGCCGAGCGATTGGCCTTCTTTTCTAATCTATTCGCGCCCTCTCTTTCCGATTTTGAAAAGTACTGGCATTTTCAACGCCTTCAAGAGGCCGCGGATGCTCTGACCCAACAAGAGTTGGCTACGGCGGTCGGATTGTCAGAGTCTCATGTTAGCAAGATTTTTGCGTTTGACGGGTTACCCGCCAAGGCTAAGGCTGCCCTCGAAGAGCGTCCAGAGAGATTGGGCGCCGACGCTGCTGCCCATCTTTCCCGTGCACATGCGGAGGGGCGAACCACCGAAGTCATCCAGGCGGTCGAGCGGTTGGTTAATGAAGAGCGGTACACGCAAAAAGAGGCGGTTTCGAGTGTGCAGGCTAGGCCCGCTACGAAACCGCTTTTCGCAGAGACACTTGTCGTCAAGCAAGGTAAGAAAAACTACTGTGAGATCACCACGCGAAACGGCGTGATTGGCGTACGACTGAAAGTGGAGGCGGAGCGTGCAAGCGAATGGGCAAAGGAAATTAAAGCCCTGATCGAAGCGAAATTGAAGCAATAACTTTCGCCACGAAATTCGTTTTCAATCAGTGGCTTAGGACGGCCGCCAAGACTTTGTAGAGGCAACTAGATTTCTAAGCTTCTGTTTTTATTGAACTTTCGTGACGAAACCAACGCCGACACAAACCTGAAGTCTGAAAGACAAAGGCCCGCAGCTGGAAACTGAGGGCCTTTGTGTAGTGGGCTTGGCTGGAAATCCTAGCACCACACTCCCCGGCTGGAAACCGGAAAGGGTACAACGCACAACCCGGAGTGTAGCGCAACAAGATCGACAGTCAAGCGAAACCCATCCATTTACCTTAATGGACTGCTCGACATGTCTATCGCGCAACGCTTCGTTGCCGGCGAGGGTGAAGCACACCCTCAAGATTCCGCCGCCCTCACCGCCTTTCGCTGCGACTCGACCAACCTGCCATGGATCATTTTCCGCGCAGCGTTCCGGGCCGCGCACATCGAACAAATCCCGCCTCGGGCTCGTGCTGTACTGTCCGCCCTCGCGCGAACCGTTGACGCCGCGAAACCGTTCGCTGCTATTTTCGCTCGTCGTGAATTGCTGACGGGCCGTGCGCTGCAATCGATGCGGACTTTTTATCGGAGCCTTGACGATCTCGAAGTCGCGGGACTGATCGAGCGTCGCCCCCAAAGCCGCTACGTAGAAGCGGGCTTATTCGGCCGCGCGTACCTTCACCTTACCGAACACGCCGCTGCCCTCCTCGGACTCGTTGAAGCCTCAGGCACGCGCGAGAGCGAGACGTCGCAAGCGCCCTCCTCGTCAGCTGCTGCACCCCCGCAAAACTCATTTCCCGCACCGTCTGCCACCTTGGCAGACGGTGGAATATATAGGGATCTAAGCCCTTCTGTTTTTCAAAAGAGACAACCGGGCCAACTGCCTGCGGACCTTCAGCGCCTTCGCACCCTGGGTTTTTTTGATTTTTTGACTTTCAAACTCATGCGCGAAGCGCGGGATCACGGCAAGCGGCTCTCCGATGTGGTGGAGGCCACTTGGGACCATTTGAAGCTTGCCAAAGCGCCGATCAGCTACCTCCGCGCCCTGCTCCGCACGCCGGTCGATTTCACCCATCTCCTGCGCCGTCGGAGCGCGGATAGCGATGCCCAGCAGGCAAGCGATCGGCAACGCGCCGAAGGCCAGGCTGTCGCCCTTCAACACGCGGGCCGCACCTTCATCGACGCGGACAACGCACGTCAGTTCGTCGTGGGCGCCGAGGGCGATTCGTTGACGATCTTCAGTCTCACGGAGCGCGTTGGACGCCAAGCCGCGGGCTGGATGCCCTCGTTCGCCGCGGCGCTGCAGTCCGGAAAACTCCGCCCCGCTACTGCCCTTGACCTGGAACGTTTTGCCCACGCGCAGCAGCAAGCGCTTGGCCACGAAGCGCCCACGGCCGGCAAGTTGAGCACGGTCAAGTCGCCCACCACGGGCGCGGTGCGCAATCACATCGCCGGACTGCGTCAGCTGCTCAAAATCCGGAGTGCAGGAGCGCGAAGCGACGAGCTGCGCTCGCAAGCAACCGGGCAAGACGTCACGTGTGCCGCATCCGAGACGACGGTAAGCGCGGAGCGAACGTCTCAGATGCGCCTAGGTGAAGCTGAGCGCGAACCGACTGAAGACGCGTCGATCCAGAACGCAACTACCGATCTCACGTCTCAGCATCCGTGAACCCCGCGCCGACAGCACGCAGGCTGGCCCAGAGAACCGGCTTGCAGAGGTGCGATGATCCGGCCCAGCGTGAGCAAACAGGTGAGGGCGGCAGAGGACGCAGGGGAAATCGGAGCAATCTGGAAGTGAACGCGCGGACGCCACCTCACGGAGCAAGGCAAGCGCCGCCTTTCATCGGCGCGCACGATCGCAGGGCGTGCCACGCGCAGCGCGACCGGGGCAGGGCAAACGCAACTACGGATAAGCCCACGGATTCTTCGAGTGATGGGGTCGATCTGAATCGATCCTCGCGTCGCCGCCACGGGCTATACCTCTGGGGATCACCAGACAGCGAGAGCAGGGGTAGTAGCGGGCGGAGAGGGGCAGCCGTGCGTTGCTCGCGCGCCGCTGGCTAAGCGTCGTGGAGTGCGCGTCGGGAGCCAAGCCGGGACGCGACGCGGCAGAGCGAACCCAGAAGGCGCGTGGGCTGTATGGTTCGGCGATCGATGGCGTCGGGCAGGAAAGGGCGACGGACGATCGAGGCGCGGTGCCAGCGACTCGGGGCTGTGGGCTCGATGTCCCTTTGCTCCCGTAAGAGGCGGCCGTGCGGTTCGACGCTTCTGCTGGAGAACCAGGTGGAGGACTCGGCGTCCCCATTCATATAGAGAGGCGATCCCCCCTGAAGTTGAGCGGTCCCGTGCGCAATGGACCTTTAACGCTCCGGGCGCAACGGCGAGGGAGGGGCAATCCTGATGCTTTCAAGGCGCACGACTCTTAAGGCGAAAGGCCCACGACGCGTCCTGGGAGCCCAACGCCAGCCACGTCGTCGCCACCCAATTGTCGCGAGCGCAGCGTTGATTTAGTCACCCGATCAAAGACCATAAACGCGCTTGCGATCCATCCCGAGCGCACCCTTGTGCGAACCGGCCCCGTCGATCAAGATAGCGTCCGGCGCTTGCGAGGGCGGCGCCGTTCTCAACTTTCAAGGCACAACACAACATGGCAACCGGTACGGTCAAGTGGTTCAACGATGCAAAGGGTTTTGGCTTCATCACGCCGGACGCGGGTGGTGACGATCTGTTCGCGCACTTCTCGGAAATCCAGACCAATGGCTTCAAGTCGCTTGCGGAAGGGCAGAAGGTGACCTACGACAAGAAGATGGGCCCGAAGGGCAAGCAGGCGTCGAACATCAAGCCGGCGTAACGGGCCGTGGCCCTGGCGTTCGCGTAGACGTCAGGGCCTGGAGGAAGTCCGAAGGGTAAAGGAAGGGTGAAGGAAGGGCGGGGCAGAGGCCGGAAAGTCGCGCATGGGCGCCTGGAATAAGCGCGAACAGCAAAATCAGCCTTGTCTGCTAACTTTCATTGGCAGACAAGCCGGGCCATCTCGGCAGGCCAGACGAATCATTTTAATTGCGCTTGGCGCAGATCTTCTTACTGGGCGAGACCGTACAAGCAAAGGGCTTCAGTCGTCTACGCCAGTTGAAAGTTGCCATAACTCCGCATCAATGACGCAGGAATCCTAACTAACTGGGTGACGGGCTCCGGCTTTGTGATGACTCAGCGTGAAACATCTCGACGTAGACATGGGATGATGCAACCATTTGTTTCTAAGAGAATTATGCTCATAAGAGCGACTCGGAACGTCGATTGTTTCACGGTAGAAGAAGGCTGAAGCGTTTCATGCAACGCTATTTGCCGGCTGGAGCAGGTCTTTTCTATTTCCAAAAGCGGTTTGTAATGATCGAAACGACTTCTGTATATTTTGATACGCGCGGTAGAGCGGACGCTCTTAGGCTACATCCATATTAGGCCCGTTTGCGTTGGTGCGCCGTTCGACCGCTATGCACGAGAAGCGGGCACCACCGGTTGCAGTTTGGAAACAACTCGCTCGGCCGCATGGTGGCCTGCGCCAGCACACGTCACGATGAGAGCTCGCATTGTCTGTACGATCGAATCAGTGCGTCACGAGCCAATTCGTATGCTGAAAGCGCACAGGAGGGGTGGGGCCTATGGGGCGAGGCTGAGGACGGGTTACGGGCACATTGCCAATCGAGCCTTCGTCGCCGGCCAGTGGATCACCGAGGCGGCGACAGTCAAAGCGAGCTAAAGTCGGAAGTGGTGTACGGGGAAGTTGAGGCGGGAAATTGAAGGCGGTGGTGGTTTCAGCTGAGAATCTGATTGTCGAAGTCGGAAACCAGCGAACAACAAAACCCTCCATCATGAGCAAGGATACGAAAAATGCGGTCATTGGTCTATCGGGAGCCGGCCTCGGGCTGGACGACCTGATCCGCCAAGGGGCGCAGCAAGTGATTCAGCAAGCGATTGAAGCGGAGCTGGCAGAATTGCTTGAACGCTTCACGAACGTGAAGACACTGCACGGGCAACGTGCGGTGGTGCGCAACGGCTACTTGCCCGAACGCGAGGTATTGACGGCGGCCGGGCCGGTCCCCGTGAGGGTGCCAAAGGTACGCGATCGATCAGGATCAGGGGTGAAGTTCAATTCATCGATCGTCCCGCCGTACGTCAGGAAATCGCCCCGTGTTAGCGCGGCGCTGCCGTGGCTGTATCTGAAGGGCATCTCGACGGGCGATATGGGCGAAGCGCTGCGTGTGCTGCTCGGGGAAGACGCGAAGGGCTTGTCGGGGAATGTCGTGAGTCGGTTGAAGGCGCAGTGGGCCGACGAGCATGCCGCGTGGAGCCGGCGTGACCTGTCGAAGTCGTACTACGTCTATTGGTGGGTCGACGGCATACACGCCGGGGTGCGCTGCGAGAACTCCGATGGCCAATGCCTGCTGGTGATCATCGGCGTGAAGCCGGATGGGAGCAAAGAGCGCGTGGCGATCGGTGACGGGTATCGGGAAACAAAGGCATCGTGGCTTGAGCTGCTGCTTGATCTGAAAGCGCGGGGCTTGCAAGCGGGTCCACGGCTGGCCGTCGGCGATGTTGCAATGGGCTTCTGGGCGGCTCTGCAAGAGGTGTTTCCAGCGACGCGCGGCCAGCGCTGCTGGTTTCACAAGATGGGCAATGTGCTCAATGCGCTACCCAAGTCGCAACAAGCACGCGCAAAGGCGGACATGCAGGCGATCTGGATGGCTGCCACACGAGCCGACGCGTACGCCGCTTTCGACCGTTTCGTGTCGATTCATTCGGCGAAATATCCGAGGGCAACCGAGACGCTGAAAAAGGATCGCGAGAGCCTGTTGGCGTTCTACGACTTCCCCGCTGAGCACTGGCAGCATTTGCGGACGACCAACGCGATCGAGTCGACGTTCGCGACGGTACGTCATCGAACGACGCGTACGCGTAACTGCGTGTCGCGGCCTACCTTCCTCGGTCTGGCATTCAAGCTGATCGAAGAGGCGGAGAAAACCTGGCGCCGTATCAACGGCCCCGAACAGATCAAGCTGTTGCTGGAGGGCATTGGCCTTCAGGGACGGCGAACCGGTGCAAGGCGATCAACCGGGTCAGCAGAAACTCGCCGCCTAAAGTCCGAACGCTATCAAGCTGCCCATACACCATGCATGGACGCCCCCGGCTTGCCAAGCTCTCGTTCGTAACGTCGGGCAGGTAATGATTGCAGCCATGCATCCGGACTTCGCTATCCGGCCCACGGCCGGCTGTCCCTGATGGAATATGCTGGCCGGACTCTCATCACTCTTGCGTGCTTTCGCGCACATTGGTGTACCCAGAGTTTCCCAGCCACGGTCTAACCTGTCTCGCCATCACGTCATGATCGCCTGAGCAATCGGCTGTAGTCTCCTGCTGGCGGTTGAGCGGTAAGCATGCGGCAGATGGTTACGCGGTCGCTGCAGGCGCGTGGTAATCAGGGTGAAACTCGCGGCCGTGGACCAACAGCGCCCAGACGATCCGCGCATTCTTATTCGCGATCGCGACGGCGGCGACATTCGCGTTCCGCCGCTGCAGCAGGCCACTCAGCCAGCCGCCCTTGCATTCCTTGCGTTTGGCAACCTGCAGCAGCGAGCGCGCGCCGTGGATCAGCAATGTTCGCAGGTAGGTATCACCGCGCTTACTGATTCCAAGCAGCACGTTCTTGCCGCCGCTGGAGTTCTGTCGGGGTACCAGACCGAGCCACGCCGCAAGCTGCCGGGAGTTCCGGAAGCTCTTCGCGTCACCGACAGATGCGACAAGCGCGCTTGCGGTAAGTGGCCCGATGCCCGGGACACGCGCGAGCCGTCGACTCGTGTCGTCACTACGGTGCCAGGCCTGAATCTGCGCCTCGAGCTCCCGGACCTGCCTGTCAAGCTCCTTCAGATGGTCCATGAGGCGCTGGATGAGCAATCGAAACGAGCCTGTTAGTTCGTTTTCCGCATCTTCTATCAGCTCAGGTACCTGACGATTGAGATACCCGATTCCCTTTGGAACAGCGATCCCGAATTCAGCGAGCAGTCCGCGAATCTGGTTGGCCTGCGCCGTTCGTGCCCGGACAAAACCCTGGCGTACGCGATGCAGCGACAACACCGATTGCTGCTCGATGGTCTTAACTGGCACGAAACGCATGTTCGGTCGCGCGACTGCCTCGCAGATTGCTTCGGCATCGGCCGCGTCATTCTTGTTCGTCTTCACGTACGGTTTGACAAACTGGGGTGCGATTAATCTTACTGTGTGACCCATGGCCTGCAGTTTGCGAGCCCAGTAGTGTGCGCTAGCACATGCCTCCATCCCGATCACACAGGCCGGAAGGTTGGCGAAGAACTCCGCAACGTGATTCCGCTTGAGCACTTTCCTCAGAACAGTTCGGCCATGCTCATTTACACCATGGACGGAAAAAACGTTCTTCGCCAGATCGATGCCAACTGTCGTAACCTTCATGATGGACGCTCCCCTCATTCAAGTGGTTGCATTGACACTTCCACTTTGGCACATCGATGCCGTTTCGGGTGGGGGCGTCCATTCCATTACTCTTGACGATAGCTCAGTCAAAGCTATGAAACTCGCAGGCCTTTAAAACCCCTCAGTGCGAAGACAAATCCGTGAGTAGATCACGCTTAAGCGCACGGTTGCCGGCGCGTGGCTCGTCGCACACCGGCGATGCGGTGCCGCCACTGGCGGTCAAACGCGAATGCGTATGGAGCATGCGATCGTCATTCCGCTCGCAAAACTTCAGCGATGCACTGCACGGTATCAAGACGCGCGCCGCGGCTCGGTGCTTGAATTCATCGGGGGAGGACGGCGCGGTCGAGCTTGTGCAGAGCGCGATGTACGGTGCGGGGTCCGAAACCGACTTCGAAGTCACCACCTTCGCCTCGAAGATGCGGCGCTTACCGACATGCGGCACTACGAACGTCTCGCCTCGATTTCTGGTGCGCGACCTGGCACGAAGCGCTCCTTGCACAGACGCAGGCTTTGCGTGCCGCGATCGGCGTGCAAGTGCGCCCTTTTGAAGCAGGTCTAGGGCCAGCGGAGAGGGACCCAACAAAGAATCCTTTTAGGAAATGACCACACCGGCGATGAGGATGAGAGCGGAGCCGGGAGTTTATGCGTAACCGCGCGGCAATCACTTACTCCGCGAACAAGAAGCAAGTTGTGATCGACTACCATGTTGCGCGGAGATTCCACGGTACTGCAGGTACACATCAACGTGTCGACACGGCGATCGTCGTGCCGACTTATCGGATTCGGATGACGGGCTGCGGGCAGTAAGACTCGACGCAATAGAGCGGCATCTCAACAGCGGGCTCGATACGCCGGCCCAGCTCGCACCACTCGCCGATAGTCGATCGTCTATTCGATTGTGCAATTAGCATAGGTACGATCTCTCCGTCGACTTCGACATAAAATTATTTTGCGCCGCCCGCCGCGTCGTTTGACTAACGCGTGACGGTGCGACCGTCCTAATTAGAACGCCAATCGCCGTTTTCACCTGGGGTATGACTTGAGCCAAGAAGGGCAGTTGCTCGACAAGAAATCGTTGCGTGCCGTAACCGGAAAGTCAGCGGATTGGCATGAGTTGGCTAAAGACTCGGTGGCGTTCGCAAATGCAACCGGAGGACGACTGCTCATTGGCATCGAAGATGCCGTCGCTGTGCCCCCGGCTGAACAAGAGCTTCCGATTGATCTGCCCGACTTGGTACGCCGTCGTCTGAGCGAGCTCACCGTCAACTTCGTTGCGTTGCCTGAGGCAAAAACAGCTGAGAACGGCGGGCAGTATCTTGAGATAACCATCCCACGCGCGGTGGCGGTAGCGTCCACCACCGACGGACGTTATTTCATCCGTATCGCCGACAAAAGCGCCCCCGTCACGGGCGATGATGTGCTGAGGCTTGCGAGCGAACGCGCGGCGCTGCCTTGGGAGACTCAATGCACAGCAAGTGTGTCTCGACGGGTGGTGAACGCCGAGCAGATTCAGCGGCTCACGCAGGGTATTCTTACGTCGGACCGTGTGAAGGCGTCGGTCAAAGAAAAGTCGATCGACGAGTTGCTCGAACACTACATGTTGGTGCGCGGGGAATATCTGACAAACATGGGCGTTCTATGCGTCGGCACTCAAGCCGCATCGACACGCGTCGCAGCCCTCGGGGAAGGGCGGGGTTGAGGTAATCGATCACTTGGGACATTGCAACAGCTTATACGAGCAAAAAACCTCTTGCTGGCTCTTGGACGAGATCGCGGGCCGCCTCCATATGCGTACCAATCTGTAATGTTGGACTACAACTGGATGCCCTTAGCTTTCGCGATCCGGACTGTCATCGAAACGTCATAACGAGCATTTCCAACAAAATTGTTTCTAACAATATTGAGAATCATTATCGTTAACGATACGATGTCGCAAATTGCAAACGTTCGTTTAACGAGGAATGGATTCCATGAAGGCCAAGAAGCGCGATCGTCTGCGCAGGTCTCACAGACCCGTTGCGGTCGCGCTGACGCTGGTATTTGCATCGAGCGGGCAGGCGATTGCAGCTGAAACTGCAAATGCTGGAGTGCCCACCGCGGCCTCCGCTCCAGGCGCGGAAGGTGCGCTTCCAGCAGTCAAGGTCACCGCAGGCCGTGTCAACGAAAGCGAACCCGAGTGCGGTTACCAGGGACGGCGGGCGTCGGTCGCGACGCGCACAGATACGCCCCTGGTCGATGTACCGCAGGCAGTCAACGTGGTCACATCGCAGTCGATCCAGGATCGCGCGCCGGACAGCCTCGCCGAGGCGCTCGAAACCGTGCCGGGCGTGCGCATGGGCAACACGCTTGGCGGTACGCTCGATGCCCTCGTCAAGCGTGGTTTCGGGGACAACCGCGACAACTCGATTCTTCGCGATGGCCTGCAATCCGTGCAGCCGCGCAACTTCACGCCGACAACCGAGCGCATTGAAGTGCTGAAAGGCCCGGCGTCGATGCTCTATGGCATTCAGGACCCGGGCGGTCTCATCAACGTCGTCACCAAGAAGCCGCAACTGGAACGCGCCAATTCGGTGTCCGGTTTTGCAAGCAGCTACGGCGGCGGTGGCGCGCAGGCGGATCTGACCGGGCCGATCGGCACATCGGGACTTGCGTACCGGTTCATTGCCGATCACCAGAACGTGGATTACTGGCGCAACTTCGGCTACAACCGGCAAGACACCATTGCGCCGTCGATGGCGTGGTACGGACGCGATACAAGCGTGCTCGTGCAGTACGAGCACATGAACTACTCGGTGCCGATCGACCGCGGCACGATCATCGATACACGTACTGGCAACCCGGTGTCGGCATCGCCGAAAGAACGGTTCGACGAAAACTACAACATCTCCGCAGGCCGCTCCGACGCGCTCAACGTACGGGTCGATCACAAACTGAGTCAGGACTGGACCGTGCATGCGGGGTACGGCTGGAACCGCACGTACTACAACGATCAGCAAGCGCGCGTGCTGACCCCGAATTTCACGACCGGCATTCTCACCCGACGCGTCGATTCCACGCAAAACGGTGTGCAGTCCACGCACAACTTCACGTTGAATCTTGAGGGGAAAGTCACATGGTTTGGATTGCGAAACGATATCCTGACCGGCTTCGATTACATGCGTAATTACCGCGTGCTGGCGGATTTGTATCGTGGGAAGAACAACTCAACGTTCAACATGTACTCGCCGGTCTACGGCATGCTGCCGGCCACTTATACGTTGTCCCCGGCTGACAGCGACCAGACCGACAAGCTGATCGAGCGCGGCGCATTCATCCAGGACGCGATACATCTCGGCGACCGGTGGATTCTCCTTGGCGGCGTGCGTTATGACAACTTCCAGGAACTGACAGGCAAGGGCAGGCCGTTCGTTGTAGGGTCCACGCAAAGCGACAGCAAGTTCGTGCCGCACGCTGGTCTTGTCTACAAGATCACGCCCGAATGGTCCACGTATGCGAGCTATAGCGAATCGTTCAGGCCGAATACATCGATCGCGGCGCCTATCGGCACGTTGCCGCCTGAGCAGGGTCTTGCTTACGAGATCGGCACAAAGCTCGAAACGAACCGCATCACCGGCACCGTTGCGCTCTTCGACATCCGCAAGAAAAACATCCAGACCACGCAGACCATCAACGGCGTCAACTTCGTGCGCAACGCAGGCCATGCGCGCTCGCGTGGCCTGGAAATCGATGTGAACGGTCAACTCACGGATCGCTGGAGCGTGATCGCGAGCTACGCGGCGACCGAAGCGCGCTACAAGGACGATCCGCTCGTGGGCGGCAACCCGTTGCCCAACACCCCCAAGCATGAAGGCGCGTTTTATCTCACGCGCGATTTCGGCAACGTCGGGTTCGGACCTGCAAGCGGGCGCGTGCGCGCAGGGGCGGGCGTGCGCGTGTTCAGCAGCATGGCGGTCGGCGATGGCACCGGCAAGGTGTATCAGTTGCCGTGGGGTCATGTCGCCGATGCGTTCGTATCGTGGAATTCACATATCTTCGGGCAGTACATCGACTGGCAACTCAACGCGCGCAACATCTTCAACTCCACGTATTACACGGGCAGTTGCTGCACGGGCACGCCGTTCGTCAACATAGGCGAAAGCCGGCAAGTGATCGTCACGGCCAAGCTGGACTTCTGAACATGAACCGCATTGTGTTTGCGTTCGGCTGCGCCGTGATCGCGCCGCTGACGTGGGCCGACCCGCCCGCATATCTCGTCGATGGCGCCATTCGCACCGCAGGCGCGGAACATGGCGACACCATCGTAGAGGGCTTCGACCGGCTGTATGTCGCGGCTCACCCGGGTGTGCGCTTCGGGCCGCCTGTCAGCGGTACGACAAGCGCGATGCCATGGCTGACCTATGGCCGCGTGCTCTTCGCGCTGATGGGCCGCACGGCGACGCCGCAAGAGCTGGCCGCGTTCGAAGCGGAGAACGGTGTCCCGCCGCTCGAAATCCGTATTGCGCATACGTCCGATAACCCGACCGACGACTTGTCGTATTCGCTCGGCATTTATGTGAATCGCGCGAATCCCATTGGTGCGTTGAGTCCGGAGCAAGTCGCGAAGATACTGTCAGTAGGCAATCCAGGCGGCGACTATTCGCGATGGGGCCAGCTCGGTCTCACCGGCGAATGGGCTGCACGCGCGATTCATCCATACGGAACGCCGGAATATACCGGCATGGGCGTCTACATGCAGTCGATGCAGCTCGGTGGCCGCCCTTTTGCAGCGAATCACGAAGCGCATGGCAGCACGCCCGACATCCTGAAGCGTCTCGCCGATGACCCCGCAGGCATCGCGTTCGCCGCCATCAATCGCAGCAACGCCCAACTCAAGCAGGTCGGCATCCTCGGTGCGGGTGGCGGTGCGGCGCTTGCCGGTACGCGCGACGAAGTCGCTGCCGGCCGCTATCCATACGGCCGCTATGTCTATATGTATGTGCGCAGGGTGAAGGACGAGCCACTCGATCCTGTCGCCGTGAATTACCTGCGAACGGTGTTGTCGCCTGGAGGTCAGGCGGTGATCGAAGCCCAGCCGCGCGGGTATATCGCGTTGAATGCGCAGGAACGTCTCGATGAACTGGAGAAGCTGAAATGAATTCATTCTCTTCAGGCGCGCGGCATGCCGCAGCGCATGTGACCGCGATGACGGCAGTGACCGTCATGCTCGCCGCTTGCGCGACGCCGCATCCGGTATCGTCGCCAGAAGTCGCCGCACTGCCCGCGTGGCAGCCTGCGCCTGTCAGTGTCCCCGCCGGTGCGGGTTACATCACGCCCGCCGGTGCAATTCGCGTAGGTGGCGCGGAACATGTGAAGTACATCGTCGAGCGTTTCGATGCATTGTTTGCGAAGACCCATCCCGGTATCACGTTCGATAACCAGGCGAAGGGCACGACCAGCTCCTTGCCGCTGGTCACGTATGAGGTGATCCTCTTTGGCCCGGTCGGCCGGGGCATCAATCCGGTGGAACAAAAGGCGTATCGCGATGCCAACGGCGGCGAGCCGCTGGAGCTTCGCGTGGCGCATGCATCGAACGATACGTCGCAGCATCTGGCGACATCCCTTGCCGTCTATGTCAACCGCGCGAACCCGGTCGAACGCCTGAGCGAGCAACAGGTCGTGAAGATGCTGTCGATAGGCAACCTCGGCGGCGACTATTCCCGTTGGGGGCAACTTGGCCTCGGCGGCGTGTGGGCACAACGGGCAATCCATCCGTATGGCACGCCGGAACACACGGGCTTCGGCGACTACCTGCAAACGATTCATATCGAGCACCGGCGGCTTGCGCCATCGTCGGAACAATATGGCGATACCGGCTCGATCCTGAAGCGGCTCGAAGCGGACCCGGCGGGCATCGCCGTTGCCGCGATCGGGCGCGAAACCGACAGGATCAGGGCAGTGCCGATCGTTGACGCGAACGGAGCCGCCACGACGGGAACGCCAGCGGAAATCGTCGGCAATGCATACCCTTATGGGCGCTTCCTCTATTTCTATCTGCGACGCGTTCCGGGCCAGCCGCTCGATCCGCTCGCGGTGGAATACATGCGCATGGTGCTTTCGCGCGACGGACAGCAGATCATTGCGTCGCAGGTGAAGGGCTACATGCCGCTCACCGCCGACGAAGCCCGCACTGAACTGGCGAAGCTGAACTGATGCACACAAGGACACGGAACGACTCGACCATGGTCAAACTCAAACAGAGAACGATGGCGCACGCCGCCGCCATCGTTCTGTCGATGAACCTTCTCAATGCACACGCTGCGCACGCGCTGACACCTCCCGCGCAGGCCTCTTACCTGAACGCGAACGGCGCAGTCGCGATCATGGGCGACGACGCCATGCGCGGCATTGTGCAGAACCTCGACGCGTCGTTCGCGCGAGACTATCCATCGTTCCGGTTCGTGCTCGAGACGAAAGGCGCATCGACCGCACTGCCGGCATTGACGGCCGATGTCAGCGCGCTTGCGCCGATCACACGCGACGCGTTCGATGGCGAACGCGCGGGCTTTCGCCAGGTGCACGGACGCGATCCCGTCGTAATACGCGTGGGTTATGTGGTGGAGCGGCCAGCGGTTGTCATCGTGAATCGTCGTAATGCGATCGGTGGCCTGACGATCACGCAACTCATGCAGGTTTTCACGTCGGGCGCTCCGCAAGGCGACATCAACTTCTGGTCGCAACTCGGCGATGCACGCATGCCTGCCGAGTGCCGCGACCGGCGCATTCATCTGTATGGACGTCGCGATGACGGGACGGTCGCCACAACGACGCGTCGCGTGAAATTCGGCAACCATCCGTTCGCGGCGACGTATGAAACCTTCGACAACGCGGACGCCGTAGCGCAGGCGGTCAGCGAGGACGTTTGCGGGATTGGCCTGATAGGCGCGGATGAGCAGGTCAACTGGCCGCAGACGGTACGGCCGCTCGCGTTGGGGACGGAGGCGGGAAAGTACGCGCCGCCGACCATCGATGGCATTGCAAGCGGACGATATCCGCTCGCTTCGCATGCGCAATTCTATGTGTATCGGGCTGAGGGCAGGCCGCTCGAACCCTGGATCAAGGCTTATTTCAGCGAAGCGCTTTCGGATGAGGCGCAGTCCATGATCAGCGTGCAAAAGGGCTTCGCACCGTTGTCCGCCGCCGATCTCAAACGCGAACGCGAACGGCTTGCGGGTATGTGAACGCACTTCGTCACGGGTGCTAGAAGCGGTAGAGCACCGACACCATGCCGTTGAGGTCAAGCCGGCGCTCTGTGATCGGACTGCCGGCGGCGTATCGCTCGAGACGTCCCACAACCGCTGCGACGTTCGCGGACCAGTGCGGACTGATCTTATAAGTTGCATTCACGTTGAAGTGAACATCGCGCAAGCCCGAAGCGGTGTCGTAATGCGGCAATCCCGATGCCGCGCTTTCCTGCGGCGAGATGCCGAACAAGGTACGTGTATAGGTCGCATTCGCCCAGGTGAGGCCGGGGCCCATTGAAAGAAGCAAGTTGCCGACAGGCGCCGATATGAACAGATCGCCCATCGCGGTCAGGCCCTGTCCGGTTCCCGCAATGTCCTGATAGACCGCCGCCGCGCCGGTGAACGCCCACCACGTGTAATCGGCGAAGAGCCGCAGCTTCGGTCCGTAGTGCACATCGGGCAGGCCCCTGAGCCGCGCATCGTCGGAGGACGATCTTGACTGGAAGTCGAAGCTCATCGACATGCCGACATGATAATTCTCGCTTCGCAGCACATTGACACCAAGCACATCCGGACCCTGCGAAAACAAGCGGTCCCGCCACGAAATGTCCTGCACGAGGAAGGGCAGCACCTGAAGCTGCGAGGAACCCGGAAGCTTCGGGAACAGATACACGCCCGGTCCGACCGAGATCTTCCAGTCGCTGTCGGCCGGCGTTTCGTCGGCGTGCGCGAATCCCATCGTGCAACACGCAAGTGCCGCTGCGAGCGCGGTGCAATGGCGACTAATCGATGCGTTGCGGGTCCTCACGCTTTCCCCGCAACGGTCGCCAACTGCCTTAATCGCCGCGCAAGCGCGCGTGAAACGACGGGCGTCGGATTGTTGCTCGACACTGATGCCGCTGCGCTTTCGCGCAGAAAGAGCGCGCACTCCCGGGCGACGACCTCGCGTTCGTTGTCGGATGTGATCATATGGTACGAGTCATCGAGCCAGATGGTGCGAAGAAACGACGCCCCGACGTTCGCCGCGACAAAGCGCGCGTTCTGCGGGCTCGACGTCTCGTCGTCAATCGCGTGAATGATGATGCAATCGGCATTGATGGTTTTCAGCTTCTTGCGCACCGAGCCCGCCAGCCGGCTTGCTTCGTGAAGCGCTGGCAGCGCTATGGATGCAGGCCCGACTTCGCTGATTTCGCCCCTTTGCATCGCCCGCGCGATCTTCGAGCGCAACGCTTCGTTGCGCAGGCCGTAGGGCTCATGCTCGCGATACCGATAGCGCGAGCGCATCGGGGTGTAATAGGCGTAGTCGAGCAGGAATCGATACCAGGGAATAGCCCAGCCGTCGTAATTGAGCGTGATCGACAGCAACAGCAAGGCGCGTGCGGCCGGGCGCTGCTGCGCCACGGCGGCGGCCAGCGTCGCGCCCATGGAGAGTCCGCAGACCGATACGTGCTGGTGCTGCACGGCGAGCGCATCGAATTCGGCAACCGCTGCACTGATCCACTGTTCCATTGGCACGTGTCCCGTGCCCGCACTGTAGCCAGGCAGTTCCGGCGTGTGCGTCACGAACCCTTCTTCGGTCAGAAGGCGTGCAAGAAACCGCAATTCAGACGCGGAACTCGACAGCCCGTGCAGCAGCAGCACTGCGTGATCGTTGCTCCGGGCGGGGAGATTTTGAGGCGCGTTCATGGTCAGTCTTCGGCCCGGAGGATAAGAAAATCGCCGGAGGGCGTGGTGAAGCGTTCGCACATGCATTCGACTGCCCGCCAATCCTCGGCTCCAGACAGAAAACGCATGCGGTGGTGACCCGGCACCAGCCAGTCGCTCACACGGGCAAGATCTTCCTGGTGCACTTGCGAATGCCTGGCGCCGTAGGCAATGCCTGCACGGAACGATGCGTCGTCGGTCGTGCCACCGGGCGTCGAGCTTACCGCCGCCGCCACGAAACTGCTGGGCGGTGCACTTGTTGCGGGATCGAGCGCCTTGATGAGTATGAGCGAACGGGTGTGCTGCGCGATGTGATGCAGCATGCGGTGCATTTCGTCCGTGGCGCGACGCACGAGCAGGCGTTCGTTATCTCCGCGCAGTAGCATTTCATAGCGGGAGTGCGCCACGGCTGCCAGCAGCTCGGCGCGATACTGTGCACGCCTCAGGCGCTCGACCAGCGTAATGAAGACCATGGTAATGAGCGGGTACGAGACCAGCAGCCGGATATCCGACGCGTCGATGATGTCAATGCGTCCGTACGGCGGTACGAACAGATAATCTGCGAGACACAGCCCCGCCAGCATCACGCAGATTGCAGGCGCGAGGCCACAGTAGTACTCGACGAGCACGGCAGTGATAAGAAAGGCGGTCCCGGGCATGATCGGGCCGAGCAGCGGGTGAAGAATCAATCGGACGACGGCTGCGGTACACAGTGCGGCTGCCGCGATCATCCATCGTTTGCGGCCGCGCGGAGCCCATCGTCGAGAATTCCTGACTTCCATTCGATTCTTTTTCCACTACGAGATGACGTTCGCCTTAATAACGGCTTGTGTGCAAAACACTTTAATCACGTGACCCGGTGCGTCTCCAAAATTGCGAGCTAAAGTCGGAACTGGTGTACAGCGGATTTGAGGCGGGAGATTGAAGGCGGTGGAGGTTTCAGCTGAGAATCTGATTGTCGAAGTCGGAAACCAGCAAACAACAAACCATCCACCATGAGCAAGCTTACGGGAAAAGAAGTCGTCGGTCTATCGGAAGTCGGTCTGGGTCTGGGCCTGGACGAGCTGGTACAGCACGGAGCGCGGCAGGTGATCCAGCAGGCAATCGAAGCGGAGTTGTCCACGTTGCTGGAGCGCGAAGTGTTGAGGGCGGCTGGGCCAATTCCGGTAAAGGTTCCGAAGGTTCGAGATCGATCAGGATCGGGTGTGAAATTCAATTCATCGATTGTTCCACCGTACGTGCGCAAGTCGCCGCGCGTGAGCGCCGCGCTGCCGTGGCTGTATCTGAAGGGCATCTCGACGGGCGACATGAGCGAGGCGCTGAGCGTGTTGCTGGGCGAGGATGCAAAGGGGTTATCGGCGAACGTAGTAAGTCGTCTGAAGGCGCAGTGGGCCGATGAGCATGCCAGTTGGAGCCGGCGTGATCTGTCGAAGTCGCGCTACGTGTATTGGTGGGTCGACGGCATTCATACCGGCCTGCGTAGTGAGAACTCGGACGGTCAGTCAGTGCCTGCTTGTGATCATCGGCGTGAGACCGGATGGGCGCAAGGAGCGTGTGGCGATGACGGGTATCGCGAATCGAAGGCGTCGTGGCAGGAGCTGCTGCTCGATCTGAAAGCGCGTGGCCTGCAAGACGGCCCGCTGCTGGCCGTCGGCGATGGCGCGATGGGCTTCTGGGCCGCACTGGAGGAAGTATTTCCTGCAACGCGCGGCCAGCGCTGCTGGTTCCATAAGATGGGCAACGTGCTCAACGCGCTGCCGAAGTCGCAACAGGGGCGCGCCAAGGCGGATTTGCAGGCGATCTGGATGGCCGCGACACGCGCCGATGCGTACGCCGCATTCGATCGTTTCGTAACGGTCTATGCAGCGAAATATCCGAAGGCGACCGAAACGCTGAAGAAGGATCGGGAGAGCCTGTTGGCCTTTTACGACTTCCCGGCCGAGCACTGGCAGCATTTGCGCACCACGAATGCGATTGAGTCGACATTCGCGACCGTGCGCCACCGCACGACTCGCACCCGCAACTGCGTGTCGCGACCAACCTTCCTCGGTCTGGCATTCAAGCTGATCGAGGAAGCCGAGAAAACCTGGCGCCGTATCAACGGCCCCGAACAGATCAAGCTGTTGCTGGAGGGCATTGCCTTCAGGGAGGACCTATCCGTAATTCTGTGGGCGAGGCATATTATGAGAGGTAAAAGTCATGGATATGCCGATGAAGAAGAAACGCACCGTCGCTTCTCAGGCAGCGGCCCGAGGGCCGCTGCCTGCCCTTCCGGAAGGTCTGCTGGATGACCTGGTCAAAGGCCCGATGACGCCCACCGAGGTCCAGGACCTGATGCTGGCGTTCAACAAGGCACTCATCGAGCGCGCGATGGGCGCCGAGATGAAGATGCATCTGGGCTACCTGGCGGGGCAGCCGAAACCCGACGGCCAGGACAACGAACGTAACGGCGCCAGCGGCAAGACGCTCATCACCGATTATGGCCCGCTCAGGGTCGATCTGCCGCGTGATCGTGACGGCGGTTTTGAACCCATCCTGATTCCGAAACACGAGCGCCGTTTTACCGGTTTCGACGAGCGCATCATCGCCATGTACGCGCGCGGCATGAGTGTGCGCGAGATCCAGGCGTTTCTGGCCGAAGCCTATGGCACCGAGGTTTCGCCCGATTTCATCAGCTCGGTCACCGACGAAGTCATGGCTGAAGCGCTCGCCTGGCAAAGCCGTCCGCTTGAGCCGATGTACCCGGTGGTGTTCTTCGACGCGCTGCGTGTGAAGATCCGTGGCGACGGCGTGGTGAGCAACAAGGCGGTGTATCTGGCGCTGGGCATTCAGGCCGACGGCCAGCGCGATGTGCTCGGCCTGTGGATCGAACAGACCGAAGGTGCGAAGTTCTGGCTGAAAGTGTTCAACGAACTGAAGACCCGGGGCTGCCAGGACATCCTGATCGCGGTGGTCGACGGCCTGAAGGGACTGGCTGAGGCAATTGGCACGGCGTACCCGCGCACGGCCGTGCAGACCTGCATCGTGCATCTGATCCGCAACAGTCTGGAGTACGCCAGCTACAAGGACCGCAAGAGCGTGGCCGCAGCGCTGCGGCCGGTCTATGCCGCCGCGAGTGAACAGGCCGCTCAGCAGGCCCTGGAGGCCTTTGCCGAAGGCCCGTGGGGTGCGAAGTATCCGACTATCGTGCAGTCGTGGCGACGGGCGTGGGAGAACGTCACACCGTTCTTCGTGTTTCCGCCGGACATACGCCGTGTCGTCTACACCACAAACGCCATCGAGAGTCTGAACATGCAACTACGCAAGATCATCAAGACACGCGGCCACTTCCCCAATGACGAGGCCGCCATCAAGCTGCTGTGGCTGGCATTGCGCAACGTGCTGGCAAAGTCAGTACGCGCGGCGTTCGACTGGTCGTCCGCGATGAACCAGTTTGCCATCTTGTTTGGAGAGCGTTTTACCAACGCACGCGGGTGACTCCGCTTACCGCCTCGCACACAAAAATGCGGACAGGTTCTTCAGGGACGGCGAACCGGTGCAAGGCGATCAACCGGGTCAGCAGAAACTCGCCGCCTAAAGTCCGAACGCTATCAAGCTGCCCATACACCATGCATGGACGCCCCGGCTTGCCAAGCTCTCGTTCGTAACGTCGGGCAGGTAATGATTGCAGCCATGCATCCGGACTTCGCTATCCGGCCCACGGCCGGCTGTCCCTGATGGAATATGCTGGCCGGACTCTCATCACTCTTGCGTGCTTTCGCGCACATTGGTGTACCCAGAGTTTCCCAGCCACGGTCTAACCTGTCTCGCCATCACGTCATGATCGCCTGAGCAATCGGCTGTAGTCTCCTGCTGGCGGTTGAGCGGTAAGCATGCGGCAGATGGTTACGCGGTCGCTGCAGGCGCGTGGTAATCAGGGTGAAACTCGCGGCCGTGGACCAACAGCGCCCAGACGATCCGCGCATTCTTATTCGCGATCGCGACGGCGGCGACATTCGCGTTCCGCCGCTGCAGCAGGCCACTCAGCCAGCCGCCCTTGCATTCCTTGCGTTTGGCAACCTGCAGCAGCGAGCGCGCGCCGTGGATCAGCAATGTTCGCAGGTAGGTATCACCGCGCTTACTGATTCCAAGCAGCACGTTCTTGCCGCCGCTGGAGTTCTGTCGGGGTACCAGACCGAGCCACGCCGCAAGCTGCCGGGAGTTCCGGAAGCTCTTCGCGTCACCGACAGATGCGACAAGCGCGCTTGCGGTAAGTGGCCCGATGCCCGGGACACGCGCGAGCCGTCGACTCGTGTCGTCACTACGGTGCCAGGCCTGAATCTGCGCCTCGAGCTCCCGGACCTGCCTGTCAAGCTCCTTCAGATGGTCCATGAGGCGCTGGATGAGCAATCGAAACGAGCCTGTTAGTTCGTTTTCCGCATCTTCTATCAGCTCAGGTACCTGACGATTGAGATACCCGATTCCCTTTGGAACAGCGATCCCGAATTCAGCGAGCAGTCCGCGAATCTGGTTGGCCTGCGCCGTTCGTGCCCGGACAAAACCCTGGCGTACGCGATGCAGCGACAACACCGATTGCTGCTCGATGGTCTTAACTGGCACGAAACGCATGTTCGGTCGCGCGACTGCCTCGCAGATTGCTTCGGCATCGGCCGCGTCATTCTTGTTCGTCTTCACGTACGGTTTGACAAACTGGGGTGCGATTAATCTTACTGTGTGACCCATGGCCTGCAGTTTGCGAGCCCAGTAGTGTGCGCTAGCACATGCCTCCATCCCGATCACACAGGCCGGAAGGTTGGCGAAGAACTCCGCAACGTGATTCCGCTTGAGCACTTTCCTCAGAACAGTTCGGCCATGCTCATTTACACCATGGACGGAAAAAACGTTCTTCGCCAGATCGATGCCAACTGTCGTAACCTTCATGATGGACGCTCCCCTCATTCAAGTGGTTGCATTGACACTTCCACTTTGGCACATCGATGCCGTTTCGGGTGGGGGCGTCCATTCCATTACTCTTGACGATAGCTCTAGCTCTGGACCAACGGATATGACGGTTAATGGTGGGCGCGAATCTGGATCGTACATCGAAATGATAAACGCAAAAGACGGTGCAAGCGAATATTTTGTATTGCAATCACAATAGGCTAGGTGCGGACCATTGAGCGATTTTTCGCGCCGAAGTATTACGGCATCACGGTGTTATTTTCCTTGGAGACATGTTGTAGGGTTTAAATTAGACGCACATCTCCGGAAAAATCCGAATGCGAGGTGCACTAGACTAATTCAGAGCGCGTTAGCCGACACGTTAGGTGAGGCAATCACCGACTTCAGGCGGAAGTTCGGCGGGGTTGATACAGGGTGTCGCTCGATGACGGGTAGAGCGAAAGTTATCCGCTATCGCCTGTTCTGGTCACGAGGACTCGGTGCCTGTCCAGGCCTGCGGGGCTAGCTCGGCGAAATCGTAATGATTTCGATGCTGTGCTTCATATGAAGCTGGACTACGCGGCCACATCGGAAGATGTGGAAGCCTCCATGAAAGCACAAGCTGTTTCTGTCAACGGCACTCTGGAATTGATACGGCTTCCACCGGCATCGGCATTTCAGTTTTGATACACCGGTTTGTAGTGTTATTGTGGTGCCGACCGCACTGCGTTAGCGGTGTTCACCTTCGTCGTGGTTAATCTCTTCGCAACCAGTCCGGCTCGCCGCTTGTCGCGTAGTCGATAGCGCTCGCCCTGGATGGCTACCACGTGGGCGTGATGCAACAGCCGGTCTAGCATCGTGGCGGTGAGTGTTGCGTCATCGGCGAATGTCTGGTCCCATTGCCCAAAGGGAAGATTGCGTCCAACCGCAGCTTCGGCGAATGGGGTGAGGTATTCGGCGACACCGTTGTTGCAGCGGCGCTGCTCGACAGGTTGCTGCATCACGCGATCGTCGTCCAGTTTGAGGGTTCGTCGTACCGGCTGCGCGAGCATGCCGATCTCTTGCCTGACCACCTGCGCAACCGACCATCCGTCCTGAACCCGGCAACGATCGAACCTGCGCGCCGACGCCCGGGTCGCCCCCGAAAGAGCTCAACTGATCCATTCAGCGGCTGATCACCGCAAATACAGAGGGTGGGGGAAATTTACTTCGACGATTCTGAGGAAATTGAGTCCGACGTTGACAGCTGCGAAGTCGAAGCCATCCAGGGTCTTGATTGTCGCCGTTGGTGTCATCGAGCTTCGCTCGTGTTTTTTGTCGAAAGATTGAAATCGATATTATCCTGCGTGTTCTACTTGCCAAATTTCGAGACGCACGCTTTATTTCCCCCTTTTTGTTTGCATGAATTTGCTCGCTTGAATATCAAGGGGATCGCCACTAAGCGGTAGTGCACAATCAGCGATTTAAGTAACAGGGATTGGCCAGAAAGAATACGATACTCTCGCTGATCCCATGAAAGTGGTTATATGCGCAGCACTCATGCTTTGTAAAATGATATTTTCTTCCGACCCATATAATTCTCGGCATCCCTCACTTTCGATGCACGTCATCCTGCTGCGCATGAGTTATCGGTGGCTTGCACTCACCGACTTGGACTCTAACTCCGGCTTTGACGGCAAATGCAGATACTTTCAGTTGTAGACAAATTCACGACGTCGCAACGCCTGACGTTTGCGCAGGCAAGGCGCCCAAATCTCGCGTGTGTCGCCGAGCCATGAAGAAAACCATATAGCGCAGAAAGATTATTCATTGGTATGGGCATAGCGCTTGCCGCATACTCAATCATACACACGGTCCCAAGCCGTCGAGAAAGATCGGAGACATGCGTTAAGGCCAGGAAGTAAAGGCTTGAGGCGAAAGCCGCTGCTCATCGCAAAGGCTGCGAGCGGATGCGTGATCATGCATCTTATAGCAGCCATCCGAGCTTTTGAAACGCCCAACGGGGGCCTCTTTTGCTTCGGAGCTCAAGTGAACCAACCCGATTACAGGCCGCCTTCGTATCCAGTCGTTCAGTTCCTCGTGGGTAAGGGAACTGCGCTTGCGGTAATCGTCGCACTGTGCACGTTCTTGCTCATGGCGTACGCAGGTTACGCAACCACGACGCTTTGGCTTTACCCCGCGTCGATCGTCGGCGCGGCAGGGGTTTTCATCATTTTGATGAGCTACGTCGAGGTTTTGAAAATTATCGCCGATACGTTGTTGCCTAAATACTAGGCTCGGATGCGGCCTCCAGAGGATGTCATGACACAGGAGTCGACTTGCGACGTGCTTGTCGTGGGAGCGGGGATCGCAGGGCTCGTTGCGGCCAACAAGGTTGCTGAGGGCGGTCTCACGGTCACGGTACTGGAAAAGAGCACGGACGCGGCCTATCTGTGCAACAGCCGATACACCGGTGGTCTTTTCCACATCGCGATGGACGACATGACGGGTGACCCCGCCTGGACGCGCTCCAACCTGATGCGAGTGACCCGCAACACGGCGGACTCCGCCCTCGCGAATGCGCTCACGCAGAATGCCCGCCGAACTCTGGCGTGGTTGTCGGCCCAAGGGGTTCGCCTAATCAAGGCGGGTCCTGACGGTCTGCGACGCAACTCGCTCGCGCCGCCGGGCATGCGCCGCACAGGCCTTAACTGGCGAGGACGTTCCGGCGACGTACTGCTTCGCACACTCGGCCAACGGCTGCTCGAGAAGGGCGGGCAACTCATCCGGGGAGCACAGGCTGAATGTCTCCACATGGAAGCGGGGCGATGCGTAGGCGCCGAATGGTCGAACACTGCGTTCGAGCGAAGTGTCGTCCGCGCCAAGTATGTCGTGATTGCCGACGGCGGATTCCAGGCCAATCTCGATCTGCTTCGGCGATTCGTCTCGGCGGCCCCGGAGCGCCTTCTGCAACGCAATGCTCTCTCCGGGGCGGGTGCTGGACTTCTCATGGCAGAAGCAGTTGGCGCGAAGCTGGTCGGGACCGATCGCTTTTACGGGCACGTCCACGACCGTCAGGCGATGACGAACCCGGGGCTGTGGCCCTATCCAGTCGTTGATGCCCTGGCGACGGCGGGAATGGTAGTCGACAAGCGCGGACGTCGATTCTGCGACGAAGGTCTTGGAGGTGTTTTTATCGCGAACGCAATCGCAGGACTGGATGACCCGCTGAGTTCCGTCGTCGTATTCGACGATGCCGCTTGGAACGGTCCCGGCCGCGACTGGATTTTGCCGGCGAATCCCAATCTTTTGACTGCGGGCGGGAATCTGATCTCCGCGGATTCGATCGAGGCGCTTGCGCGTGCGCTGAGTATTGAGCCTCGACATCTCGTTCAATCGGTGGAGGCATTCAACACAATGTGCAATACGGGGAATCCTGGCGACCAACCGCCGCGCACGACTGCGGTGTACAAGCCCTGGCCATTGCGCGTCCCGCCGTTTCACGCGATCGAGTTGTGTGCGGGCATCACCTACACTGTGGGCGGCATCGCGACCGACGCGCAAGCCCGCGTTCTGGACAGGTCGTATCACCCGATACCAGGGCTCTACGCTGCCGGTGCCTGCACCGGGGGACTCGAAGGACAAGGCGGCGCGGCGGGCTATTCCGGCGGCCTCTCCAAATCGAGCGTGTTCGGCATGCTCGCCGGCGAGTCGATTCTCAGGTCTTCGTCAGAGTCAGTCGAGGCGCGACCTCGGTTTTCCAAGATCGATTGAACGAAGCGACTACGGTCTCGCGCGACGCTTTTTGCATTCGAGTCGGACATGGCCCTACTGGGCGAAATTGTCCGTAAGCCGGTTCAACCTTTAGATAGCCTCAACTCCATCAACGAAGAGGAAACGCTTTGATGCACTCGGAATCTGGTGTTCGCGGCCTGCGCCGCCACGTCGCCGACGTGATTGTCGTGGGCGGAGGCGGGTCCGGACTTGCGGCGGCATCTGCGGCAGCCAGCGCGGGGGCGAAGACCATCGTTTTGGAGAAGAACACCCATCTCGGCGGCACGACGCGCTTGTCCGTCGGGTCGATCACCGCTTCGGGGACCCGCTTCCAGAAAAGCAAAGGCATTCACGACACGCCGGACGAGCATTTCAGCGACATGTCGCTGTTCCTGACTCCCGAGCTTGCAGTAAAGGAAAACCTGGAACTGCGCCGCGTGCTCGTCGACCATATTCCAGAGACGCCGGAGTGGCTCATCGGCATCGGTCTGAGTTTCTACGGCCCGATGCCCGAGCCTCCGCATCAAAAGCCTCGTATGCATAACGTGCTGCCGAACTCGCGGGCGTATCCGTACTATTTGTCGCGCGAGTGCCGGCGCCTCGGCGTCGACATTCAAGCGGGCGTGCGCGCTCAGTCGCTGATCGTCGATAACGGCGAAGTGGTCGGCCTGGTTGCATCCAATGCCTCCGGACCCGTGGAATACTTCGCGCGGAGCGGCGTCGTCCTGGCGAGCGGCGACTTCAGCGCAAGCTTCGCGCTCAAGGCGCAGAACCTGCCGCACGTGGCGCACGTGGACGCCGTCAATCCGGCGAGCACGGGCGACGGACATGCGATTGCCGCGAGCGTCGGCGCGTGGATTCGCAATCCCGATGTGATGTGGGGACCCAGCATGCGGTTCAAGGCCCCGGCGCAGGAGACGCTGCTTAAGAGGCTGCCGCCACACCGCGCCCCTGACCGTGCCGATGGCCTTCGCGCTGGCCTATTTGCCGCTAGCGATGTTCAGACCGTTCATTACCCGGTTCATGACCTCGTCGCTGGCGCCGGAGCCGGCTTTGTTCAGGGCGGGCGCGATGCTGGTCAACCGCAACGGCGCGCGCTTCGGCGACGAGCTCGACAAGCCGGAGCTGAAGGTCCTTAGTCAGCCGGACAAGGAAGCATTCATCGTCTTCGACGAGCGCGTGGCAGCACTGTTCTCGCGCTGGCCGAACTTCGTTTCGACTGCGCCCGGCATCGCTTACGCGTACCTTGAGGATTACGAGCGCACCCGGCAGGACCTGTATCACGAAGCTTCATCCCTGGACGGGCTTGCGGCGAAGATCGGGGTGCCGAAGGCCGGACTGAACGCAGCCGCCGATGAGTTCAACGCTGGCCTCGCGTTGGCAGGCTCCGCAAACGATGCAAGGCAGCCGATTCGAAAGGGGCCGTTCTATGCGCTCGGACCGGTTCAAAGCTGGATCGTCTTCACCGAGGGCGGCCTGGCGGTCTCGCGGGAGCATCAGGTCGTGAACGGAGAGAATGTCCCTGTGCCTGGACTCTATGCCGCCGGGTCGGCGGGGCAGGGCGGCTGTTGATTTGCACCGGAAACTGACCCACTGGGGGTCAGTTTTGCGCGCGCATCAACAGGGCGGCGTCATCCTCGCGGGACACGGTCACCACATCGGCTGGGCCATGGTGTCAGGACGCCGCGCGGGCGACTTTGCCGCACTCCGGGCCGCGTCTCGTCGCCGAGCACCGCAATGTCACGCTGACGTTCATCAGACGTCTTACACCGTGGATTGGACCGACCGTCTTCGCCTGAGAAACCTGCAGATGCTGCTGAGCCTCGCGCGAAGCAGCAACATGAGCCATTCGGCTGAAGAGCTTCATACGACCCAGCCCAATCTATCCAAATGGCTCAAGGAACTGGAGGAAGACGTCGGCTTGCCGTTATTCGAGCGACGCGCACGCGGCATTCGGCCGACATCCTTATGGCGAAGCGCTCATCGAACACGCGCGCGGACTCGTCGCCCACTTCGAAAAGGCTCGCGACGATCTCGCGGCGATGCGGAAGAACGGCGCGGGACTCGTCGCGATGGGCGTAGCCGGAGCGTCTTCCGTTGATACGGTCATTTCCCTTGCGATTCTGAATCTGAAGCGGGCGATTCCGGCTGCCCACGTTCGAATCGAAGAGAACGAACTAGCAACATTGCAGGCCAAGCTGAGCGCCGGAGAACTCGATATCGTCGTGGCCCGAAGCGACATAGTGTTCCAGAATCCTGAAATTCACGCCGAGTCGCTGTATGTGGAACGTGTTCACGTCGTGGCGAGACGCGGCCATCCTCTTGCCTCCGAGCGGCAGCCGAGCTGGGAGCAGCTTTGCTGCTACGGGTGGGCGTTGTGGGCCAAGGGCACGCCGGTCCGAACAGCCTTCGACCTTTCGCTCATGGAGTCGGGGAAACGGCTGCCCAGTCATTTTATCGAGTCGAATTCGGCCTCTCTGAATGCCTCTATCCTTACCGGCAGTGACTTGCTCGGTATTGCAGCCCGCCGGCCAGCGCTCCGGCTCGAGAAGATGAACATCCTCGCCATCCTGGACTATCCGCTTTCGGTGAGCGGTGCCGTAACCGTCTATTGGCGGGAAAATTCGCGGACCCGCAACACCGTGCGAATCGCGCTCGACGGATTGCGCAAGGCAGTACGCGGCACATCGACGGGTGAAGATTCGTCAGTTCCAGCCGGCGCACTCGCGCCTGATCGTGTGGTCCAGAAGTGAACCTGCCGCCGGCCTGATCGCTTTCGCCGCCGGGCGCCTCGTTATTCGGTGGCTGAACCAACGAGATTGTCGGCAGCGCGGGCGGCTTGGCCGTTACGAACCCGGCTGAAGGCGAACAATGAGATCGCTGCAATCAAAGCAGGAACCGCCAGGCTTAGGATGATGTCGCGTTGTTCGAGTCCCATCCCGAGAAGCGCGCCGCCCGCGACAGAACCCAGTACCGAGCCTGTGCGTCCGGCGGCGTTCGACCATGCCACGCCCGTCGCCCGGCTGCTGGTTGCATAGTAGCCGGCCGCCAGTGCGTAGCCTCCCATCTGTCCGCCGCTCGCAAATAAGCCGATGCCGAACACGCACAGCGACACGATGATCGCGGACTGCGCCGCGAATGCACAGATCAGGATCAGTCCGGCCGATGCAGTATAGGACCATCCTAAGACGACCTGTGGATCGTGCCGATCCATCAGGCGGCCTAGCCAGATGCCGCCTGCCGTGGCGCCGACCTGAAACAGCATAATGATGAGCGACGTTTGCTTGAGCGACATTCCGGACGTGGTGAGCAAGACCGGCAGCCAGTTCGTCAGGGAATAGACAACGAGCAGGCTCATAAAGAAAGTCGACCAGAGCAACATGGTGCCGAAAAAGACACCCGGCGCGAAGAGCGCTCCCACCGACGAGCGAGCGACAGCCTCTCCTGCGTACAAAGCTGGAACGGGCTCATTGGCTCCCGCTATTTTCGAGGCAATGGCATTCACCTGCCGAAGGTTCTTGTCAGAACGCGAAAGCAGGAGGAATCGAATCGACTCGGGCAGCCACAGGACCATGAATGGAACGGCAGCAAGCGGCAATACGCCACCCACAATCAACACACCCTTCCATCCCATGAGACTCACGAGCTGTGCGCTCATCAATGCGCCGCCCGCGGCCCCTACTGTAAAACCGCAGAACATCAAGGTGACGAGGCCTGAGCGGCGAGGCGTGGGGCAATACTCAGAAGTGAGCGTGATGGCGTTCGGCATGGCGCCGCCCAACCCGAGGCCGGTGATAAACCGCATCAAGACAAGCGCCTGCAGTGAGGTCGAAAATGCCGAGGCAAGACTCGCGAGGCCAAAGACCAGCACCGATATCACGAGCACATTCTTTCGGCCGATCTCGTCGGCCATCGGTCCGAAACACAGCGCACCAACCATGAGTCCGGCAAGTCCTGCGCCGAAGAGCGGCGCGAGCGCAGCCGCGGTCAGGTTCCAATGCGCGCGGATGGCCGGGCCGATAAAACTTACGCAGGCGGTATCCAGGCCATCGATGGCCACGATGATGAAGCACAGAAAAAGCACGCGCTTTTGAAATCGGACACCTGTCTCGAATCGACGAATTCATCGACGGTAATCGCGCTAGGTGTTCGCATAGGGTTGTCTCCAGTGTATTTATGTATTTGGGTTACTGCGTGAATCGATGTTACGAAGATGGCAGAACGCGTCCGGACCACTGCGTCGACAGGCGAATCGGCCGATTCGATCGACAGTCATGTACGACCTGAGCGAAGGCACTGCGTTTAAGCTAAAGCGAAGAATCGCAGCTGGCGGGCTCGCCTCAGAAAGATTGGTCTGTATCCGCTCGAAGACCCTCGGGCATGTCGTCAGACCTTCGTTCGTAATACCGTCGAGCGCTTGGCTTCTGAAGTCGCTCACAGCCGATTTAAGCGTTTCGCCGTGGACCGAACCTTGACGTGTGAGGCGAAGGAGATTGACGCGACGGTCTTCTTCGATGCGATACCGCTCGACAAGATCGCTTTCGCACAGTCGGTCCAGCAGTCTGGTGAACGAAGAGCGCTCCACACCCAGAAGCAGAGCCAGTTCGGTTTGTGTCAGCGGTTGGTCGAGGTAAGTCATGACGACAAGAGGCCAAGAGAGTGCAGGTGAAAGACCATTCCCCGGCGCGATGGCCTTGTCGGCCGAAACGCTCCAGAGCCGCTGCAACGGCGTTACGCTCGTCGAAAAATTCTGCTCGAGACTGTTCCGTTCGTATTTGTTCTTCATGCTCAGCGTGTCTGGAGACGCTTTTTCGAACAGGGGAAATTCATATCCATCACCAAAACAGTCGGTATGTTCGAGTTGCTACGCCGCATGGACGCCGGGCAGGACGTACGATGTCTGGCATCGAACGGCCCGCCCGACCTTTCTACTTCGATTACAGCGCGTCTTTCAGACAGTCCTCCGCGCGCCAGCCATGGAGCCATTCAAGCGAGTCATAGAACCGCTCTTGCGGACGATTGGCCCACAGGCCGTTGCGCACAAGACGCTCGACACCTTTGGCGTGGTAGACACGGCCCATTTCCCGCGCCGAGTACAGCACCCGGGCGGTCCGCGCAATGCGCGCTTTTTCGTAAAGCCTGAAGGCATCTTCGAAGTTGCCCTGCGTCACTTTCACCGCCTCGCCCAGCGTGATGGCGTCTTCGAGCGCCTGGCATGCACCTTGAGCGATGTATTGCGTCATCGGGTGGGCGGCATCGCCAAGCACCGTTGCACGTCCGGCGCTCCAGTGGTCAACTGGGTCGCGGTCGGCCGTTGCCCAGCGTCGCCACGACGTCGGCCGGTCGAGCATCTGGTGCGGCAGCGGATGGATACCCTGGAAGTAGCTGAGCACTTCTTCCTTGCTGCCATCGCGAACGCCCCATTCCTCCTGCTCGCGGCTATGGAAGGTCACGACCAGGTTGTACTGCTGGCCGCCGCGAAGCGGATAGTGAACCAGGTGGCAGTTCGGCCCGCACCACACGACCGGGGCGTTAATCCGCAGATCGTCGGGCATGTTCTGCACGTCGACCACAGCGCGGTAGACGACGTGTCCCGTCACGCGATGCTGGTCGCCGACGAGCGCCTGCCGGATGACGGATTTGACGCCGTCGCAACCGATCACCGCATCGGCGTGATAGCGCTCGCCGTGCTGGTCGATCACGACCACGCCCGAACCGTTCTGATCGAAAGAGACAACCTGCGTGCTCGTCTTGAAGCGAATCGACGGATTGACTTTGACCGCTTCCAGAATCGAGAGGTGAATGTCTGCACGGTGGATGACCGCATATGGGTTGCCGAATCGTTTGCGATAGGCATCGCCCGTCTCGACACATGCAACCTCGCGTGCGTCAATGGCATCCATCAGCTTCAGATAGTCTGTGAATACGGCCCGACTGCGAGCGGCCTCGCCGACGCCCAGCGCGTCGAGCGCGTTGAAGGCGTTCGCGGCAAGCTGGATGCCTGCGCCGATTTCGCCAATCTCCGGTGCCTGTTCGAGAATGAGTACCTGGATGCCTTGCTTGGCGAGGGCAAGTGCCGCCGCCAGACCGCCGATACCGCCACCGATGACCAAAACCGACTGACCGGCTTGCTTTTCCATCTCTGTCTCCTTCGGATGCTTATTTGCTGTAGTCGGGTTGCTTCGCGGGCTCGGCCGCGGCGAACGCAGGATGGCGGCCGGCATGCTCGAAAATGCGCATCGAACGCTTGTAGGCAGACAGGTCGCAATCCATGCGCAGCGCGTTGGCGATCTGCGGAATCAGGCAAACGTCCGCAAGCGTGACCTGCTCCCCGAAACACCACGGCCCCGTGTTGTTTCGGTCGAGCATCCGCTCGACGCCCGCCATGCCTTCCGCGACCCAGTGCCTGTACCAGGCGCTTTTCTGCTCGGGTGAAACCTCGAGGACCTGATCGAGATACTTCAGGATGCGCAGGTTGTTGACGGGATGAATGTCGCAGGCAATGAGCGATGCGAATTCCAGAACGCGAGCCCGCTTCTCGATTGCTTCCGGAATCAGACGCGGTTCGGGAAATTTCTGGTCGAGGTAGTCGATGATGGCAAGCGACTGCCCGAGCCCGAAGTCGTCGTCGATCAGGGCGGGTACGGCCGCCGACGGATTGACATCGGTGACATATGCGGAGGCGCGATGTTCGCCGGTGCGGATATTGACCGGCAACGTCTCGAACGAAATGCCTTTGAGATTTAGGGCGATCCGAACCCGATAGGATGTCGAACTATTAAAGAAGCTATGCAGTTTCATGGGCGGAACTCCGAGTCGATCGAGCGCGTTAACCGACCCGCACAGTCAATTCTCCGAGACGGTCGATGCCGACCTTCATCACGTCGCCGGATACGACGGGGCCGACGCCTTCAGGCGTGCCGGTGAAGATGACGTCGCCCGGTTCGAGGCGGAAATACTTCGAGAGATCGGCCACGGTCTCGGCGACCGACCAGATGAGATGCGAAACGTCGCTCTTTTGTTTGCTTTCTTCATTGACGGTCAGCCAGATGCCGGCCTTCTCGAAGTGTCCCGACGCGTCGACCGGATGGATCGGGCCCATCGGCGCGGACTTGTCGAAGGCTTTGCCGATTTCCCAGGGACGTCCCATCTCGCGCATTTTCATCTGCAGGTCGCGGCGGGTCATGTCGAGGCCGACCGCGTAGCCGTAGACGTGATTCAGCGCGTCGGCGAGCGCGATGTCTTCACCGCCCTTGCCGATTACGGCAACCAGTTCTGCTTCGTAGTGGTAGTTCGTGGTTTGCGCCGGATACGGAAGCTCCAGCGTTTCGTCGTAGCCCACGGGAACGATGGCGTCGGCAGGCTTGCAGAAGAAGAACGGCGGTTCACGGTCCGGGTCGAAGCCCATTTCGCGCGCGTGCGCCGCGTAATTGCGGCCGACGCAGTAAACGCGGCGTACCGCAAAGCTTGCATCGCTGCCAACAACGGGAATGGCTACGGGCGCTTCAGGGGAGAAAACAAAGTTCATGATCTTTTGAGTGCTATGGAGTGGTGTAATGGTGCGATGCGTGTGGTGCCGCTCGCTCAGACGCGCTCTTCGCGCAGGAGATTGAGGGCGCTCAGAACGGGCCTGTCGGAGAAGCTGAACAGGACTGCATCGGTCGATGCTCGCAACTGCACGGGTGCCCAGGAAGGCGCCACGAAAACGTCGTGCGCCGCGTATGAAAACTCCGCGTCGCCGATCGCCGCGACACCCGAGCCTTCGACGACGCAGAAGATGGTGGCGTCGGTGGTTCGGTACGTGCGGCCGGAAAAACCCGCCGGCAGGAATTGCATGAAACTCGCGATGGTCGGCATCGGCCAGCCCCCGGTCGCCGGATTCACATATCGCAGCTTCGAGCCGTCCCATTCGTCCAGTTCGCCGTTTCGATACAGGCTGTCGAGCGCCTCCCGGCTGCGCGCATAGGGATAACTGAAGATGGGCGATGTCGGGTCGCTCACCTTGTGCCGCACCGGCGCCATGTTG
Organism: Caballeronia sp. TF1N1; assembly: GCF_022878925.1. Classification (NCBI taxonomy): domain Bacteria; kingdom Pseudomonadati; phylum Pseudomonadota; class Betaproteobacteria; order Burkholderiales; family Burkholderiaceae; genus Caballeronia; species Caballeronia sp. TF1N1. Next base: position 100,712 of record NZ_CP084631.1, on the reverse strand, counting down.
TGACCGAAGCGAGCAAAGCTGTCGCCTTCCTTGCGCGAGACCGGCTGCACCTTCTCCGGATGATTCTCCGCAAAGCCCGCATTCATGTGCGCGACGATCGGGATATCGAGACCATCGAGCCAGACGACCGGTTCTCCGCCGTCTTCTACGGACGGGTTGCCGTGGTCGTGGAAGGTCCAGGACGGCGTGATGATGAAGTCACCCGGATGCATCGTCGTGCGTTCGCCATCGACCGCCGTCCACGCGCCCTTGCCTTCGACGATGAAGCGCAGCGCCGACTGCGAATGGCGATGGCTCGGCGCGATTTCACCCGGGAGAATGAGTTGCAGACCCGCATACAGATTTGGCGTAATGCTCGACTTGCCGGGCAGGCCGGGATTCTCGAGCACCAGCACGCGGCGCACGGCTTCTTCTGCGCTGATGAGCGAACCGGCTTCCATCACCAGATCGCGGACGTCGGCATATTTCCAGTGCGCCGGTTGCGCGGCCGGCTGCGGCGACTTCGGAACGAGGTTGTGCAGCGATTCCCACAACGGCGCCATGCCGCGGGTGGCGATCTTGTCGTAGTAAGCGGCGCGGGCCGGGTTGGGTGTCTTCGTCATGATGTCTCCATCGTGTTGTTAGTGGCTCGAAGGCAGCCTCAAGGCACCTTTCGCAATTCCATGAAGATGCTTTATATTCGCAGCACCCATACTTCGTAAAATGGGATTTTCTTCTCACCCATATGGTTTTTGGTATACCTCGCTCAAGGCGCGCCAAATGCCAACGCGGACAACCTTGCTCATGGACTGGACCTATCGGCTCAGGCTTCGGCACCTGCAGGTGCTGCTCAGTCTTTCCAAAACGGGGAACCTGACACAGTCGGCGGCCGCGCTCAACACGACGCAGCCTTCGCTGTCGAAATGGCTTCGGGAACTGGAGGAAGACGTCGGCTTGCCGCTCTTCGAACGGCACGCGCGAGGGTTGCGTCCAACGCGGTACGGCGAGGCACTCATCGAACATGCCCGCCGTATTGAGGGGCAACTGGACATGACGCGGGACGATATGTCCGCGATGAGGGAAGGCGGCAGCGGGCTGGTCGCGATCGGCACGTCCGGCGTGTCCGCCGCTGATACCGTCCCGCTCGCCGTCGCGCGGCTCATCGAAAAAATGCCGCGCGCGCAGGTGAGAATCGTCGAGAGCACGATGAACCAGTTGATGCCGCAACTCGCAAGCGGGGAACTGGATATCGTCGTCGGCCGTTCGGACCATCCGCACGACGATGCCGAACTCTTCGTGGAAAAGCTCTACGACGAGCGCATCAACCTGGTGGCGCGACCTCAGCATCCGTTGGTCGCTCGGGGGTCGCTGACGTGGGACGACGTGATCGGCTTTCCATGGATCGTCTGGCCGCAAGGCACGCCCGTTCGAAACGCGATGCAGGACGCGCTGGTCGCCGCAGGCAAGTCGATGCCCAGCCATTGCGTCGAGTCGAACTCGTCCTTGCTGAATCTCGCCCTGTTGAACAACTCGAATCTCGTCGGCGTCGCCTCCCATCGCGCCGCAAGGCGCTTCGAGGCACTCAATGCCATTCGCATCCTGCCGATCGACCTCGAAGGATACGGCTCGGTCTCGATGTACTGGCATGCGCCGGGCGTCGCGCGTCCGGCCGTGCAAATGGCCATCGAGAGCTTGCGGGAATCGGCAACACCGACAGTCGGCGGCTGGACGGTGTCCTAGCCGCCGAACGCATGAGGCGGCATGACGTCGCGTCATGCTGTCACTTCATGTTCTGCGCAAGCTCGACCCACTGTGCCTTGACAGGTCCTTTCAGAATCATGGGATGGGTATGGCCGAACTTCGAGCGTCGCAGGAAGACGAGCAGGCCCTGCCAGTGAGAATAGATGAGCGCTGCGCGGACCCAGCTCTCTTCCACGGTCAGCTTCGGGTTGATCTGTCCGACCAGTTCGCTGAAGAGCGCGTGATAGCTCTCGCTGACCTTCTCCATGATTTCACGCATCCATTCGTGCTGTTCGGCGAGCGACCAGCATTCGAGCGCGAAAGGACTCACCAGCGTCTCGGGGTCAGTGAAGGTGGCAAAGGTGTGATCGACCAGCGCTTCCAGTCGCTCGGTCGGCGTAAGGATCGAATCGGAGACGAGCGCGTGCGAAATGGCCAGATAGCGCCGCGAACTCTCTTGGATCGTCGCCTTGAGCAGGTTGTCGCGATTATCGAAATAGTGCTGGAGCGTGCCTAGCTGAATGCCCGCATCGGCAGCGATACGCCGCTGCGTGAAGCCATTGTCGCCGTGACGCGCGAACACGCGAATGGCGACATCCAATATCTCGGGAATGCGGGTCGTGCGATTGCCTCGTCGCTTGACTGCCTCGGTTCGTGTGCGGCTTCGTGCCTGACTGCCATTGGAAGGAGTAAGAGTCGTCATCAAGTTCGGATATTTATCATTAACCGGTCATTTGCATAATTATACTCGGTCACCGTCGAGCGAAAAATGTCGTTTATAAACAGTATAGTTTTGATGAATACCCAGGATATGTCGCGTTTTCCCCTATAGGGCAGGCGTTGATAACAAGTCAAACGACCTGTTAATATTGGTCATCTGACTTGTTTTAAGCGGCGAGTGTCGGCCCCGGCTGTCGATCGGCCGCCGCAAACCAACTCTGGAAGGCGCTACAGCGTGGATAAGAGACCTCAAGACCGCATTGCCGTTGTTACCGGTTCTGCTCGATCCCTGGGCCACGGGATCGCCGCCCTATTGCACGACGATGGACTGACGGTGCTGATGCTTGACCGTGACCCGAGCGTCATCGATGCGGCCGCTCGACTCGAGCGCGGCGGAGCGAAGGTCAAGGGCTATGTCGCCGACCTGTCGGACAAGCAGGAGATCAACGCCTTCGTCGACGAGGTTCATGGCACCTTCGGCGGATGCGACGTGCTGGTCAACAACGCGGGCATCAATCTGGACAAGCCGGATGGTTCGAAATTCTTCGTTGAAGAAGTCACCGACGATGGCTGGGAACTCATGATGAACGTGAACTTGCGAGCGCCGTTTCTGCTTTGCCGTGGATTCGTCCCGGCCATGAAGCAGCGGAAGTGGGGGCGCATTGTGAATGTCACGTCGCGCGCGGGTCGCACGTACGTCGCCGCCAGCAATGTCCATTACTCGGCCGCCAAAGCCGGCCTGATCGGAATGACACGGATGCTTGCGGGCGAATGCGGCGCGTCCGGCATCACGGCCAACTGCATTGCTCCGGGCCGGATCGAGTCGGATATCTCCTCGCGCCAGTCTGCCGACATCATCGCCAAGTCCATGAAAGGCATTCCGCTCGGCCGCGTCGGGACGCCGGCCGAAATCGGCTCGACGGTGAGTTTCCTCGCATCGGACGGGTCGGCCTACATCACGGGCGCGACCATCGACGTGAACGGCGGCGCATTCATGGGCTAAGCGCGCCTTCTGCGCGATGTCCGGCACGCCATGACGTGACTTCGAAGCCGGCGCGGCAAAAGCGGCGCGGCGCGGGGACGAGGCGCGTAGTACAACTACGTTGTTTTTGTTTGTGTCGACGCGAGACTGAAGGACGTGGTGATCCTCAGGCGCGGCTTCGACGCCGTCTGCGCATCGCGCGAGGCGGCACATTCGTTTGAAACTGGAGAAACCCTGTGTCGGTCGAGAAACAGTGGGACAAGGAAGTGGACGTTCTGGTTCTGGGCGCCGGCGCCGGTGGGCTTGCCGCCGCACTGGTCTCGTCTATCGAGGGCCTCGAATCCCTGGTTGTGGAGAAGACCGACAGGGTGGGCGGTACGGCATCGACCTCCGCAGGTTCCATCTGGATCCCTGGCAACAAGCAGAGTCGGGATGCAGGGTATAAGGACGACCCGAGGGACGCGGAGAAGTACATGCGGCTTCTCGCCGGGGAAGATGGCAGCAACCCGGTGCGCGATGCGTATCTTGCGACCGGTCCGCAGATGGTCGACTATCTGAGGGAGCGCTCCGACGTTCGCTTCGTACCGTGCGGCAAGCATCCGGATTACCGTGACCTGCCGGGCGCGGCCGTCTTCGGTCGAGCGCTGGTGCCGGAAATGTTCGACGGGCGCCTGCTCGGGACAGATTTCGAAAAGGTGCGTCCGCCCATTCCGGAGTTTCTCGTTCTCGGCGGCATGATGGTGGGTAAGGCAGATCTGCCTCCGCTGCTCGGGCGCTTCCGTTCGGTCAAGAATTTCGTCTACGCCGGGCGGCTGGTCTCGCGGTACTTCATGGACCGCCTTAGATTCAGCCGCGGCACGCGTCTGGTGATGGGCAATGCTCTGGTGGCGCGTCTTTTTTTCAGCCTGCGCAAGCGCAATGTGCCCTTGCTTCTCAACTCGCATGCGTCGCAACTCATCCGGGAAGGGAATACGGTGCTCGGCGCAGTCGTGCGGACGGGGGAATCGACCCAGCGAATCCGGGCACGCAAAGGCGTGGTGATCGCCACTGGCGGCTTCGGGCATAGCGCCGCGCTCCGGGCGGAACTCATGCCAACCAACCCGGCGGATTTCTCGCTCGCAAGCCCCGGCAACACAGGCGACGGCATCGAACTCGCACGACGCACCGGCGCTGCGGTCGACGTGAAGGAGCACGGCAGAGGCGGATTCTGGACGCCAATGTCGGTGGTCAAGCGCGCGGATGGAAGCTCCGGGTTGTTTCCCCATCTCTTGCTGGACCGTGCGAAGCCGGGCCTGATTGCGGTGAACGACCGGGCGCAACGCTTCGTCAACGAAGGATGCTCGTATCACGACTTCGTGGACGCCATGCTCTCCGACACGGGGCTGGCGCGAGGCACGCCCGCGTATCTGCTTTGCGAGGCGAGCTTCGTGACGCGCTACGGGCTCGGCATCATCTATCCGGGCACGCAGAATCTTAAACCCTTCGAACGGTCGGGCTACGTCCAGGTTGCCAATACGATTGCCGAACTCGCCGCCAAGATTTGCGTGGATCCCTGCGAACTCTCGAAGACGGTCGACCGCTTCAACGCCTACGCCCGACAGGGCAACGATGTCGATTTCGGCAAGGGTGAGACCGAACTCAATCGCTTCAATGGCGACCCAGACGTGAAGCCCAATCCCTGTCTCGCGGAAATCAAGAGCGGACCCTTCGTCGCGCTTGCCGTGTGGCCGGGCGATATCGCGACGAGCGCCGGGCTCAGGACCAACGAAGACGCCCAGGTGCTCGACGAAAACGGCGACGCCCTGAAAGGACTGTACGCGTGCGGCAACGACATGGCTTCCGTGATGCTCGGAACCTATCCGGGCCCAGGCACGACGCTCGGACCGGCTCTGACGTTTGCCTATCGCGCGGCCATGCATGCCGCGGGAAAGTCTGATGCCGAAGCACTGACAGCCATGCAGCGAATCACGAATCCGGTGCTCAGGCAGCGGACCACCAATTGAATGCATTGACCACGAGCCGTTCCCTGCGCTCACGAAGAAAGGAAGAGACGAATGTTTAACCCGATGCCGATGATGTTTCACCCGACTGTTCTCGTCGAAAACCTTGACGAAACGTCCAGCTGGTTTGCGCGAGTATTCAATCGGCCCGCCGTGCGCTGGGAAGAAAAGTGGCATATCGAGTGGCTCAATCCGAGCTATCCGCTGAACTACTCGTACTTCTACGTCATCGCGGATGTCTGCCTCGATGCGCTCTGCCCGTCACTGCTGAAATTGCCGGATGGCAAGAAGGCGGTCTATCCGGAAGTCCGACAACTCGTCGACATCGCCTGGTACACGGACGATATCAAGGCCGTGTCGATTCACCTCGAGAAGCACGGCTTCCGGACGAGAAATCAGGAAGGCGAGGTCATCAGGGATGGCGATGTGCCGGCGTCCAACATGGTGGCGGATTGCCCGATGATCTGGTCGATTCCGGAAGATACCGGCCTGACCTACGAGTTCTTCGAAATGGGGCGCAGACATTGGGATTACTACGCGGAAAAAGGCGATCCCCGTCTCAGCGACAAATGGGAGGACGGCTGCGTCGATTCGAAGGATCCGCTCGGCATCGTCCGGTCGGCCTATCACGACATTCACACGAACGACCGCGCACGCGCTCAGCGTCTCTATGTCGATGTACTAGGCGGCAAGGTGATTTCCGAAGGCTATGACAAGTCGCTCGACGCCGACTACGTGACGATCGCCTACGCGAAGTCGAATCTGCGTTTCACGACTCCGCGTAGCGGGTCGATCCTCGACATCGACGGAAACAAAGCGATGGGCGATCGCTATGTCGGCATCTCGTTCGAGGTGAAGGACGTTGCGGCAGCCGCGCAGCATCTGAAGGCTCAAAGCGTGCCGTTCATCGAAACGAAGGAAGGCCTGTTCACCGACGCAGCGAAGACCCTCGGTGTCCGTTGGGGCTTCTGCCAGACGAAACCCTAAGAACTAGAACTTTGAGGAGACTGTCAGTGGAAACGACATCAACCGGCGCCATCGCCGTCGGGCAGACAAGCAGGCTACGTCCCTGGCTCTACGTGCTGACGGGATTCGTCGCACTCATTTTCGGCGTCAACATGATGAACGTTCTGTTCAACGTGCTCTCGCCGTCCCTGGTCGCGACCTTCAGATGGAATCGCCTGCAGATTTCGTCGGGCCTGTCCATCTTCACGGTATGCGACGGCATCGGGCTGCTGGCGCTAGGCTTCCTGGTGGATCGATACGGCATTCGAATCGCTACGCCGATGGCCATTCTATTCGGCGTGGGCATCATGGTGCTGTCGCTTCTGCCGCCCAGCCTGACCATGCTCTATGTCATCTGTGCGTTCATCGGTCTGGGCGCCGGCGCCGTAACCCCGACGGTCTATTCGATCGTCGTCACGGCCTGGTTCGAACGTAACCGGGGACTCGCGTTGGGCGTCCTGAACGTGGGCCTTGGACTGTGCGGAACCGTTACGCCGTTCATCGTTTCCCTCATCCTCAAGGACTACGGCTGGCGTTCGGTATTCGTCGCGATGGGCGCGATCGGCGGCGTCCTGCACGCGCTCGCCTACATTTTCGTGGTGCGCATGCCTAAGGCATGGGAACAGGAACGTCTTGCGGCCAAGCGCAAAGGCCGCTCGGCGGGGATGCCAATGAGCGAGGTGATTCGTCACCGGGTGTTCTGGCTGATCTGCTTCGCTGTGTTCTTCGTGTCCGCGTCGACTTACGGAATGATGTCGCAGATGGTCTCGATGACGATCGACCGGGGATTTCCCGCCGCCACCGCGGTGGCCGTCCTGTCGGCCGTCAGCCTCAGTTCGATTGCGTCGCGTTTCGTGGTCGGCGCACTGCTCGACCGCATGTTCGCGCCGCTTTTGACGGCGATCATCTTCGCCATCTGCACGGCCGGCGTCATCGTTCTTTCCACGACGCACTCGCTGGACATGCTTTATGTCGGCGCGGTGTGCATCGGGCTCGGACTGGGCGCAGAGGGCGATATCGTCGCCTACATCATCAGCCGTTATATCCCCAAGCAACTGTATGCGCGAGTCCTCGGCGTCGCGATGTTCCTGTTCGCGCAAGGCGGTGCGTTCGGGATCTTCGCGCTCAGTTCTTCCTACACCCTGACAGGCTCCTACAAGCTTGCGATTATCGGAATCGCCATCTCGGTGGTGATCGCAGGCGTGCTCGTGCTGTGTCTCGGCCCGTACAAGTACGAGACCGACGGAAGCGAGACCGCGGCAGCGTAAGTCCATTTCACCAGGTGCGCGGCCGCCCGAGGCCAGATTCGTCAAGCGCGCTGCGCACCTGATCGCCAACATCGTATCGAGGTTTATCCATGACCCGTCATTCCTCGCTCAAGGAACTTCCCGCTGCGCTGCAAACACTCGAAGCGGAACCGATATTCGTGCTCAGGCTGTCGGTCAAGCCGATCATCGTCGTCGGCGAAACGCCCGCGGCCAACCGGCGTATCGGCGTGGTCGTATCGGGGTCCGTCGAAGGAGAAAAGATTTCAGCCAGCGTGCTGGAGGGATCGAGCGACCTGCTGGCCGTGCGCAGCGATGGCAGTACCACGCTCGATGCACGGCTGATTCTGAAGACCGACGACGACGTCCATATCTCGATGACCTACTACGGCATCCGGCAGATGTCGGACGAAGTGAAGAAGCGCATGGACAAAGGTCAGGAAGTCGACCCGGCGTCGTACTACTTCCGCATTGCGCCGACTTTCGAAGCGCCTCAGGGCAAGTATCAGTGGCTCAACAACATCCTCGCCGTCGGCGTGGGCCATCGCTTGAGCACGGGTCCCGTGTACAGCGTCTTCGAAATCAAATAACCCGGCGAAGACATCACAAACGCAAGAATTTCGTCGAGGGAGAAAACGATGAAGTTGAAGGGACAAGTAGCGATCGTCACGGGCGGTGCGAGAGGTTTGGGGCGCTCGTATGCGCTGCGGCTCGCGGAACTCGGCGCCGATGTCGTGGTGGTCGATATCGACCTCGCCGCAGCTGCCGAGTTCGGCGAGAAGTTGAGCGCCCCGACCGTAAGCGACGAAGTGCAGGCACTCGGCCGGCGAAGCATCGGCATTCAGGCCGATCTGACCGAGCGTCAGCAGGTCAAGGCAATGGTCGAGCGCGTGCTCGGCGAGTTCGGCCGGATCGACATCCTGGTCAATAACGCAGGCGGGGCGTTGACGCCTGCCGAGCGAAGCGCCGCCAGCGAGTCGCCGGAAGAGGACACACGCTTCCTGATGGACCTGAATTACATGAGCGCCGTGTTCTGCTGTCAGGCAGTCGCGCCGGTGATGAAGCAACAGCAATCCGGCGTGGTGGTCAATACGTCCGCGCAGAGCGGCATTACGACCTACAAAGGAGGGAAGCTCTCGGCCTACGGAGCCAGCAAGGCCGCGATCACGACCTACACGCGCTATCTGGCGGCGGAAGTCGGCCCGTCCGGCATTCGGGCCAATTGCATCTCGCCCGGCGTGATGATGACGGGACGGGTCGCATCGAAGGCCGCGGAACGGGGCGTCGGAACGGCAGACGAGATGGCAGGCATTCCATTGCGCCGGTTCGGTGTGGCCGAAGACTGCACGAACGTACTGGAGTTTCTCGTGACCGATCTGTCAAGGTACGTGACCGGTCAGGTCATTTCAGTGTGCGGTGGCGCCGTGCTGACGCCGCATTGACGGCTATGGACGGAAGCGTTGACGGATGAGAGAGAGCGGCGGGGCAGATGAACAACCTGTGTGACCGGGAAGCGTGGCTTTTCTCGGTTAAAACGTATGGCGCTGCCTTGCTCGCCCTCTATATCGCGCTCGCAACGGGGCTGGACCGGCCGGGATGGGCGGTCACGACCGTGTATGTGGTGTCGCAGCCGTTCGCGGCCGCGACCGCATCGAAGTCGTTGTATCGCGTGGCCGGCACGATTCTGGGGGCGGCGGCTTCCGTGCTGCTGGTTCCCGCGCTGGTTCAGGCGCCCGAGTTGCTCTGTCTCGCACTGGCGCTCTGGGTAGCGGGTTGCCTTTATATCTCGCTCCAGGACCGTTCACCGCGGAGCTATATTTTTATGCTCGCGGGGTATAGCGTGGCGTTCATCGCTTTTCCCGGAGTAGACCGTCCCGAGGACATCTTCAACACAGCTGTTGCACGTGTCGAGGAAATCTCGCTCGCGGTGGTGTGCAGCGCGCTGATTCATGGTCTCATCGCGCCGAAGAGCGTGGCCGATGCGGTTCGTTCACGTATCGACCTGTGGATGCGCGACAGCAGGCAATGGGCGTCGCTCGTGCTGGGCGCGTTGATCGACAATGCGTCGCTACCGGCCGCTTCCGTGCCTCTAATGTCGAGGCATCCGATCGATCTGGATGCGCTGCTCGTGAACGTGCCCTTCGACAGCCCCGAGTTGCGAAGCGAGCAGCAAGCCCTTCATTCACTCCAGTGGAGTCTCGAGAAGCTGCTGCCCATTCTCTCCTCGATAGAAGAGCGAATGGCATTCTTTCAGTCGCAGAAGATTGCACTCCCGCCTCGAATGCACGAGTTGATCGCGCTTCTGAATGCGTATCTCGACGACGATCAGGGCGCGCCGTCGCTTGACGAGCTTGGCCGCAGAACCGCCGAGCTAAGAACGCAGCATAGCGAGGGCGACGACCCGAACGATCTGCTTTATCTGGGTTTGCTCGAGCGGTTGCGCGAGCTGATTGATGTGATGCGTGACTATGCGCGGTACGAGACCCGGCTTCGGGCACCCGGCGTCCGGCTGCCGGCCAGGAAACGGCGCTTCGGCTTCCGGCGTCACGTGGACAGGCGGCTTGCGTTGCTTTCGTGCGCCACCGCGGTCATTTCTATTCTGACCGGCTGTGCGGTCTGGATTCTCACCGGCTGGACCGACGGAGCGTCCGTGCCAATGATCGCGGCCGTCGCTTGCTCGTTCTTCGCAACGCAGGATAGCCCGCTGCCGTCGATGAAGAAGTTTGGTACGTTCGCGCTGGTGGCCATCGTCATCAGTCTCGTCTATTCGACCGTCATCCTTCCGGCAGCCACCACCTTCGAATTGGCTGCGCTGTTCATGGCGCCGGCCTTCCTGGTGCTCGGGCTTCTTATCGCGAACCCGCGCACGAACTTCGTGGGCATGGTCATTTCGACAAACGTGTCGACGCTCGTCGGCCTGAACAACCGGTACGTTTCCGACTTCTCCGCGTCCTTGAACGCGGGGCTTGCCTTGATGGTCGGCATCGTTCTCACCACCCTGGTTATCGCGGTCATGCGGGCGAGGAGCGCGCAATGGAGCGCCGCGCGGATTGCCGACGCTGCTCGCCTCGATCTGCGGCAGGCGCTTCAGGCCCGCCATCGGTCCGCGTATTCGAGGACGGCGAGAATCGAGTTCGTTCGGCGCATGCTCGACCGGTTCTATCTGGTCACGATCAAGCTAAAGAGCATGGAGGATACGGAGGCGCATCGGCTCGACGAGGCATTGCTGCGTGAACTTCGTCTCGGGGCCAACGCCATGGACCTCCGCCGGCTCTCTCGCGCGTTGCCGCCGCCCCTGTTGGAAAAGGTGGAGAAACTTCTTGCGCATATCGGAGCGGCGTTCGACGCGGCGCCGGGCAGAGTCGCCGCTCCTCCTCGCGCGCTGCTCTACGAACTTGACGACGTCCTCATCGATGTATCGGCATGGTCGGCGGGCCGCGCAGGCCCGCTTGCCGTTGCTTTGTCGGGCATACGCCTGGCCATCTTCCCGAACGAGCGACCTGCGCGTCGCTGATCGACGATCTCTCGGCAACGGATGGCGCGATGTGGCATCGAGTTTGCCGTCGAGGCTAACGGAATTGAACCATGTGCGAAATTGACGTGAAGTTGCTTTCGGTGTTTGCCGAGACCTATAAGCGGAGCAGTGTGACGCAGGCTGCGGAAGAGCTCGGGCTGTCTCAGTCCACGATCTCCTTCAGCCTTTCGAAACTGCGCGAGCACTTTCGCGATCCGCTATTCGTGCGCACGCCGCGCGGCATGGAGGCCACGCCGTTCGCCGTGGACCTGTACGAACATGTCGTCGACGTGCTGGCTTCGTTCAGAAAACTGACGTCGTTTCAAACGACGTTCGATCCGATGAGCGAAGGCAAGATTTTCCGCATAGCGATGACCGATATTAGCCAGATCGTCATGTTGCCCACGCTTTTGAACAAGCTGCGGGATGCCGCCCCCAAGGCGCGCGTGCAGATATGCCATATCTCCGCCGATACGCCGCAATTGCTAGCGAAGGGTGAACTCGAGCTTGCGGTCGGGTTCATGCCGCAACTGGAGGCCGGCTTCTATCAACAGAAGTTCTTCCAGCAACGCTACGTTGTGCTGGCCTCGTCGAATCGACGAGGGGTCGGTGCGAACATGACGCTCCAATCGTATCTGGCAGCCGACCATATCGCCGTGACGACGTCGGGCACCGGGCATTCGATCGTGGACAAAGTGCTGCGCGAGAAGCAATTGAGTCGCCGTATCGTGCTGGAACTGCCCAATTATCTCGGGCTGGCCGATCTCGTTGCACAGACCGACCTGCTTGCAACCGTGCCTGAAAAACTCGGCGACCTGCTTAGCCCGACGATTCCCGTGGTCCGGTTCGCTGCGCCTTTCGACGCTCCGAATTTCGACGTCAAGCAACACTGGCACGCGCGATATCACCACGATCCGGCTCATCGTTGGCTGCGGAACCTGCTGGCCGAGCTTTTTCTGGACCAGGGCTGAACGTTCAGGCGAGTTTGCACCCTACGGCGTCGGAAGCAGCCAGGCGAACAGACTTGAAAGAGACGTCGATACCCGTTCATGGCCCGAACGGGTATCGACCGAGCCCGTCCGATTACCATTTGTGGCGAATGCCGAGCCGGACCAGAATTTGTTTGTTGGTCGACGAATCCGCCTGGTTGTCGATATTCGCGACCGCGGGCAGCCCAAGCGACGAGGTGCCGGACGCTTGCTGAAAGCCCATGCCACCGTAAATATCGGTGCGTTTCGAGAGGAAATAGTCCACCAGGAAGCCGACCTGGTTGTAATGCTGGTTGCCGACGATCCTGCCCGCTGACGTGGTGACGGCGCGCGCGCTCATGTAGTCGTACATGATGCCGGCGAACAACGACGGAGTGAAGCGGTAGTTCACGCCGATATCGTAGTTGTTGAAAACGGCCGTGCCGTTGTTGAAGCCGGCACCGAGATTTGCGTACTGTACGTTCGAATAGGACGCCGCTATCGTGAAGTTCCCGATTGCGTAGTTCGCGCCGATCACGCCGGATTGATAGGCTTGCGCCACGCGATAAGCGCGATTCAGCGAGAAAGCAAGGGGACTTGCCCCGTTCGCGAATGCAGTGAAGAATCCGGTCCCCGGCGCGGATGTCGGGTTCTTGAAGTAGTCGAATGCGCCAGCGATCTTGAACGGACCGTTCGTGTATTGAGCGCCGACGGAATAGCCGGACGTGGAAGTGAAATCGCCGGCCACGCCACCGAAGCTGTACTCGGCACCGAACGTGATGCCTCGAATGTCCGGGCTCATGTATCGCAAGGCGTTGTTGAAACGAACGGTGTTCCCTGCGTTGTCAAAGTCACCCGGGTGAGCGGTCGGCGAAGCGCCCACGAGCGCGTTGGCGGTCAACGGCTCGGGGAAGTACCAGATCATGTCGTACTGACGACCAAGCGTGAATTGCCCGTACTCCTTGCTGCTAAATCCTACAAACGCCTGCCGGCCAAATTCGGTGCCGCCTTGCCCGAATTGACCGTTGCCCAGGCTGATGCCGGATTCCAGCGCAAAGATCGCCTTGATGCCGCCGCCCAGGTTTTCCTCGCCCGTCACGCCCCATCGACTGCCTACGATGCCGGCCAACGAGTCGAACGACACCTTCTTGCCGGGTCCGGCGTTGTTCTGAAAGTGAATGCCTTGATCGATCACGCCATACAAGGTAACGCGGTCTTGCGCGTGGACGGACGAGCACATCGTCCCGAAGAGTGTGCCCAAGAGCAGGGCTCCCTTGCCTTTCATGCTGTCTCCAAAATTTACTTCGTCTTTGACTTGCACCTGCCATCCCTGGGGAGAAGATGAAATTCCCAGGTCTTCAGATCACACATTGCCAGACGTTTTGATTTGTTTTTTTAGACCACCGAGTGAGTCACGGCAGGCATTTATTCAGAGGCGGAAGGGTCATATCGATCCCGTCACGTTCGCTTTGCGGCGCCTCGGGAATGATTGGACCGCATCTGTTTACAGCAGTCCATAGCATGGGTTCGATACAACGATTCGACAATTTCGATAAGGCCGTCCGTCGATCGGGTGCCGTCGCCGGCATATCCGCTGCGGCATACCTGAGCGTGCTAATTCATTGGCCATGAGAGGCCGAGTTCGCCTAGTGTGTCAGGTCCGATTGCCGAACAGGCTGTTGAAATATGCCTCAATGAACGTGGGCTCGATTATTCGGAAGAGCTAGCGCGTTGGAATGTTCCAAATAAATTGACGCCGATTCTCCTTGATTCAGATGCCGCCGATGCCGCGTTCCTTCTCGCTTACTCTTTCAAGCTGCCTTAGCAGCAAGCGTTCGCATGCGAGTGAGGTTGTACGCCGCCTGAGTGAGCACGAAGAGCTGGTCGACTCGCTTCAGACCTCGATACATCGCCTGCCGAATTCTGCCAACGGTCTTTGCCCATCCGAACACCTGCTCGATGCGTTTGCGTTTGCACTGACTGATTGCATAGCCTGGCCATCGTGTGGTTCGAGCGTCAATCGCGGAACCGCCCGCGCGTGCATCGTTTTGCGCCACGTGCGGTGTCACGTTGTTCTCGCGACACGTCGCCACGAAGCCCGCCGTATCGTAGTTCTTGTCAGCACCGACCGTTATGGTCGTACCGGCAAATTGCGCAGCATCCGCAAGCATCTGCGCGGCCGCATCCCGTTCGGCCGTGCCATTGGCCTGCGTGACCTGTGCGTTGACCACGAGACCATGCCGATTATCGGTCAGCACGTGACCCATGTAACAAAGCACCGCGCCCGTGCCACGACTCTTGCGGAACAAGCGCGCCTGACTGTCCGTGCTGGATTCATGGGTGTCGTTGCTGCGTTTCTCGCCGCGCCAGTTCTCCTGCGAGCCGTCTCCGCCCTCAGGCGGCGAATCGTCATCCGACTTTGTCTTGGGCACGAAACTCTTGTGTCCCGCCCACGCCTGAATGAGCGTGCCGTCGACGCTGAAGTGCTCGCCCGACAGGTGACCTTGCACGCGCGCCGTCTCGACAGTCTCGTTGAACAAGCTGACCATGACATCGTGGACCATCAGCCGGTCGCGGTTCTTGCTGAAGGTAGAGTGGTCCCAGACCGCATCATCCATCGCCAGTCCGACGAACCATCGAAACAGCATGTTGTAGGAGATTTGCTCCATCAGCATGCGTTCGCTGCGAATCGAATACAACACCTGCAACAACAGCGCGCGTATCAGTTTCTCCGGCGCGATGCTCGGGCGACCGCCCTTGGCCTCGCTCTCGTACATGCGCGAAAACACCTCGTCCATGCGCCTGAGCGCCTCGTTCAGCCACAGGCGAATCGGTCGCAGCGGATGATTGGCCGGAACGAAATCGTCCAGTCTGGACATCGTGAACATCGATTCAGTGTAGCTGTCGGGGCCGCGCATCGCTTCTGTCTCTGTGTCGTCGAATTCTTTAAATCAACGTCTCTCCCTTACGCACGGATGACCGCGCAAAGGGTATTTCAACAGCCTGCTAAAGAAGGTTCATCCATGGATACGATTCAGAAATTCTCGTTGCTCAAGCGCCGCCCAGACCTCACGCGCGAGCAGTTCAACGAGCATTGGCACACGGTGCACGGTCCACTGCTCGCCTCGATCCCGGCGTACTGGAAAAGGCGTTGTCAACTTGCCGAGTGCAAGCCGGCACGATGACAGGTGCGACGACGGGTCAGAAGGTAGTCGACGGATTTTGGGCGAATTCGCGCCATGCAACGAACCGGGCTGCGAGTTGTTTGCGATAAAGTGAGGCGCGCAGCAGGTGCCGCTTCCAGTGCGAAATGTTGTCGGATCGGCCCGAAGCACGAGAGTCGTACACACGCCGGACGGAGCTTGTCGGCCAACTGACGCCTTCACGCGGGATGGTTAAAGTATTCGCTCCTCAGCCCGGTCGCATTGTCGACATGCCGCCTGGAGAAGGGACACGGATTCAGGCAGGGCAAGCCCTTTTCACGTTGTCAACGGACCGCCGCATCGCGGGAGGGGAAATGACCGAACTTGTCGCGGCCCAAGTCAACGATCGTCTCAACAGGGCAAAGACAGAGAGACGGCTTGTGAGAGAGATTTACGAGCGTGACAACCAGGGCGCGATTGAGCGCGTTCGAAGTCTTGAGCGCGAGCTCGGCGAAGTACATTCCCTTCTTGATGTCGCAATTGAGCGGTCAGGTGCCGCCGCGGCCTTAGCTGAGTCCTACGCCTCGCTCGTGAAACAGGGTTACGTCACAAATGAGCAATACCAGCAGAAGCGCGGTGACTACCTAGATCAGTTGACCAGAAAGCGGTCTCTTGAGCGAGACCTGACAACCGTTTCGAGAGAGCTGGCACTTCGCCGTAGTGAAATGGCTACGGCGGCGATAAAGGTGAAAAACGACATCTCCCAGCTGGATCGTCTTATAAGCACAACCACACAGGAATCCACCGAGAACGAAGCAAAAGGAGGCCTGCAGATACGGAGCCCCGTTGATGGGATCATTACCACGGTAACGGCCTACAAAGGACAGGTGGCCGACCCATCGAAGCCTCTCGCGTCGATTATTCCGACTGGCGACGAACTTATCGCTGAACTCTACGCGCTGTCGAGCAGCGTGGGCTTCATACGGCCGGGCCAAACGGTCCTCGTACGGCTTCCTGCGTATCCGTATCAAAAGTTTGGGCAGCTGCAAGGTACGGTTCAGCACGTGTCCCGAACGTCGCTTCCCGCGACCGAACTGCCAGGTGCCGCTGTCGCTGATCCCCGCGACAGCAGAGTGGCTGAGCCACTGTACCGAGTTTCGATTCGGTTGAACAGTCAAGCGATCCGAGCATATGGAGCAGACATTCCCTTACAAGCCGGTATGACCGTTGAAGCTAGTGTCTTCCAGGACAAGCGAGCACTCTACGAGTGGGCACTCGAACCCCTGTACAGCATTACTGGGAAGCTGTGATGGATCTCTCTAACGTACTCAATCTTGGATTTGCACGCCGTCTTCGACCTATCCTACAAACAGAGGCTGCGGAGTGTGGACTTGCATGCATCGGCATAGTCGCAAACTATTTCGGGCACGCAACGACGCTCTCGTCTCTTCGGTCGCGCTTCCCCCAGTCTCTGAAGGGTTCGACCATTGGGCAGTTGATATCTATATCGGACGAACTAAAGCTGGGAAGCCGCCCGTTGAAGCTCGACATCGACGAAGCGAGTCAACTTCGACTTCCTGCGATTATCCACTGGAATTTCGATCACTTTGTCGTACTGAAGTCGGTCACTCCTAGGGGTTTTACCATCCTTGACCCGGCCGTCGGTCAACGGCGCATAAGCAGAGATGAGTTTTCTCAGCGGTTTACGGGTGTCGCCTTAGAGCTTTGGCCCTCCCCGTTGTTCGAGAAGCGAGAAAAAGCCGAGTCAATATCGATACGATCCTTATGGGGATCGGTGGTTGGTCTCCGCCGCTCGCTCGCACAGATATTCGTCATGGCGGCATGTCTAGAGATTATGGCCCTGCTCCTGCCGCTCTTGACACAGGTAGTGATCGACGATGTGCTCGTCGCCTCGGACGCGGACCTCCTCACCGTCCTGGTTATAGGTTACATAATACTCACGCTCATCCAGCAACTTATCGTTGTCGCAAGATATTGGGCCGTAATGTACTTCGGTACGTCCCTTAGCGTGCAATGGAAAGCAAACGTCTTCGCTCGTCTTATTCGTTTGCCAGCCGAGTTCTTCGAACGGCGCCATGCGGGCGATATCGTGTCTCGCTTCGGGACCGTCGACGCAATACAAAGCACGGTTACCCTCTCCCTCGTAACCGGGATTATCGACGGATGCGTCGCGCTTGTTACCTGCGCACTGATGCTCCTATACAGTGCCAAGCTGTCCGCAATACCGATCGGCTTCATGCTCGTCTATGCTCTCGGGAGATTTCTCCGCTACAGGCCGTTGCGCGACTCCACTATGGAGGAATCTATCCACTCTGCCCGGTCAGCGAGTCATTTCCTCGAGTCCGTGCGAGGCAGCAAGACCATCAAGCTTTTTGTCCGCCAAGCCTCAAGAACGAATATCTGGCTCTCGCTGCTGGTCAACCAGGTCAACGCGAGCCTGCGGATACAGAAGCTCGGTATCGCATACCATTCCGCGAACTCGCTGCTTTCTGCTATTGAGAACATCATGGTCATATGGGTGGGCGCTAAGCTTGTCCTCGACCACACCTTCTCGGTCGGCCTTCTTGTCGCTTACATATCGTACAAGAATCAGTTCGACGCCAAGGTAACCTCCGTCATCGACAGGTTTTTTGAATTCAGGCTCCTTCACGTTCAAATGGAACGGCTGTCTGACATCGTGCATACCCCCGCGGAAACCACCGTTGGATCAGGCCCATATTCTTCCCACGAGCTCAATGAATACTCTGTCGAACTTTCGGACATATCGTTTCAGTACTCGCCCAGCGACCCGTATGTCCTCCGCGGCGTGAGTGCGTCGATCCGCTCGGGCGAGTCCGTAGCCATCGTCGGCCCATCTGGATGCGGTAAGTCGACGCTAGCCAACATCCTGCTGGGGCTTTATTCGCCGACCTCGGGATCTGTCAGTATCGGCGGCGTCGCTGTTTCCGACATCGGCCTTGACGAGACGCGTAACATGATCGGTGCGGTGCTCCAGGACGACTCCCTATTCGCAGGCACCATCGAAGAAAACATCACATTCTTCGATCCAACTCCGGACCGCGCATGGATGAAAGAGTGTGCCGCGATGGCCCGTATGGATCACGAGATTGTCGCCATGCCGATGGGATACAGGAGCCTCATCGGCGATCTAGGCTCGGGCCTATCGGGCGGTCAGAAACAGCGGATCATGTTAGCGCGAGCCTTCTACAAAAAGCCCAAGATCCTTTTGTTAGACGAGGCGACGAGCCACCTCGATACCCTCAACGAAAAGCTGATCAACGAAAACATCCGTCGGATGCAGATCACCCGGATATTTATTGCTCATCGGAAAGAAACTATAGATTCTGCGGACCGGATCTTGGATCTCAGTCGCGTCGCGCGAGGCCCACGTATGGGGGACGATCTAACGACCGCTCCCGTACGGGACTATATCGCATGACAGTTCTCACCCATAGGGCCCGAGGGCGGACCATGTCGATGCCGCTCATGGGCAGAGGCGTCAGCAGCTATGTCTCGTTTGCTTTCGCAATTGCTATTTCGCAGATAGCCGCACCCGCGCATAGCGCTGTCGTTGATACCGTGCTTCCAGAAAACGTGCCTATAGAGACAGAAATTCGCGCATTCGGGGAATGCGACGCAGCCGTTCCCTCGCCCATGACCCTCACGGCTTTGTCTTCCGCGGCGCTCTGTCGCAACCCGGACGCGAAAGCCGCCCTGGCGCAGGTCATGAGAAGCGAGGCGTTCGAGAGGCAATCGCGTGCACCGTATTACCCGCAACTTGAAGGATCCGGATACGTTGGGAAACTGCGCAAGGATACTGACTACACTGACATCGGCGTTTCTCAGCGCACCCGGGCGAACACAAACAATCTGCAAGCCAACCTAACTTGGCTCTTGTATGACTTTGGATCTCGCAGCAGCAATCTGTCGGCAGGAAAATTCTCAGTCGAAGCCGCCATTGACAGTCGAAGCGCGGCCATCCAGGAAATACTCCACGAAACGGCCAAGCGCTTCTATGATCTGGAAAGCAAGGAAGGGACGCTTACCGCCTACGAGGTAACGGAAAAGCTTGCAATAGCCAGCTTCGCTGTGGCTCAAGCACAAAACGCCGCAGGCGTCGGGCAATTGTCGAACAAGCTGCTTCTAGAAAGTAACGTTGCGAGAGCACGAGCGAACACTATCCAAGCCCGTGGTGCGGTTGATGCGGCGCGGGCATCTCTTCTTTCTTTCGTTGGATTCGCACCTTCAGACCCGTTGCAGATCGAGTTTCCGAGCCGAGATTCAGTCGAGCTGACGGACCCATCCCAGTTTCGCTCTGTGGTAACCGATGCACTCGCCGCGAATCCCCGCATCAAAGCGGCACGCGCGCAGTTGTCCGCAGCGGAAAGCAATGTCGCATATGCAACGGCCGGCGGACTGCCAACGATCTCTTTGGCACTCTCGTCAGGTCGAAGCAACGCTCTCCCTAGTGACCAGGTGGCACAACGAACGACAGCATTATCGGCAGTCGTGCAGGTGCGCATTCCCTTCTTCGATGGTTTCTCCCAGCGTGCGAAGGCGGAGGCCG
This sequence comes from Caballeronia sp. TF1N1, assembly GCF_022878925.1. NCBI lineage: Bacteria > Pseudomonadati > Pseudomonadota > Betaproteobacteria > Burkholderiales > Burkholderiaceae > Caballeronia > Caballeronia sp. TF1N1. Next base: position 80,808 of record NZ_CP084631.1, on the reverse strand, counting down.
CTCGCGCTGACATGTACAGTCGCCAGGTGGAACTGGAGAAGGTTGAACGCGATGTGTCACTCGACGCGTGGCAATCTTACCTAGGCTGGCAAAACGGAGTCCAACGCCTCAATGCCGCAAAGGACCTACTAGCCGTCGCCCGCGCGAGTGTTGATATTGCGCAAGGTCGATTGAAAGCAGGCGTGGGGGACGCGCTTGAGGTACTAAAAGCCCAGGAGGACTTCTCCAACGCTAACTTCGAGACGCTGGACGCAGTAAAGCAGATCGAGCTATCGAGGTCGACGCTGGCGCAAGCGCTGGGCGCCCTTAAGCCGTAAATCGACACGAGATCCCACCATGCAAACGCGACGCCTCGGTCAATCCTCCCTTCACACGTCAGTGATAGGCCTCGGATGCAACGGCTTCGGAAGCCGCATTCCGCCTGACAACGCGGCCCGTGTGATTCGCGCAGCGCTCGACGAAGGCGTTAACTTCTTCGATACTGCTGACGTCTACGGTCACGCCGGAAGCTCTGAGCGAATTCTTGGAGAAGTCCTTGGTAGCAACAGAAAAAATGTGCTTGTTGCGACGAAGTTCGGACGAGGGTTGCTTCCCACCGCGCGAGCCCCTTTGTCGCCCGTACGTTTCATAGAAGAATCGCTTGAAGCCAGTCTCAAACGACTGGGCACCGACTACATTGATCTGTACCAGCTACATGGGCCATCCGGTCTCGACTCTCTGGATGAGACGGACGAGACACTACAGCGATTGGTTCGTAGCGGGAAAGTTCGCTACCTTGGTTACTGCAACATTGGCAATAAACCCTTTTTGTCTAGATTGGTCAAAGCGCGCTCTACCGGACGTGAACGCTTCGTCTCGCTCCAAGCGGAATGCAGCCTACTCAGTCCCGCTCCCCTCCTTTTCAGCGATTTAGCGGAGCTGGCCGATGCCGGTGGAGCCCTCCTGCCTTTCCTGGCACTTGCCGGCGGCATGCTCACCGGTCTGCATCTGGACCGCTACGTTCTACCCGCGAGCTCCCGCCTGAAGTCTTCACCTCACATAGCTGAGCGGTACGTTACAGAGGCAAACTTTCACAGGGTTAGACGGCTGGGTGAGTATGCAGCATCAAGGGGACGATCCCTCATCGAGCTGTCCTTCGGTTGGTTGCTGAAAAACTCTGTGGTTCCTTGCGTCATCGCCGGAGCAAGCTCCCCTGCGCAAGTTGCAACGAATGCAGCTGCTGGAGGCTGGACTCTCAGCGATGAGGAAATGCAGGACGTACGGGAAATTCTACTAGCAGCGTCGGGCCTATCTGCATGTGTGCTGGATTCGTAGCCTACTTTGCAACAGGAGGAACATTTATGCCACGACGAGTCATCAACGGCGAGCCGACTCCGACGACTGCCAGTTCCGTTGCGACATCGACCCTGCGGCGGATGTACCGCAGGTGGGCAGGGCACCTCGGCTACATCGTATCGGTACCCTACGTATCGCACTCTACAAGGACCGCGGTCGCTACGCGTGGGGGCATCGTCGTGGCCGCTATCTCGGTTTTGTACGTCGCACAATATATGATTGAGTCGATCGCAGATGCGCTGTTCGGAGCATCAGCGGTAGCGCGGGCTCTACCGCCCAGCCGCCTGGCCACCAATCCGCTCGTAGTGTGCATATTGGCACCAATCGTGGAGACCATGGTTTTTCAGTGGGCGCCAATACGAGCGGGTAAAAAGTGGTTGAGGATGCCGTATCTCATCGCAGCTTCATGCTCCGCGTTGATTTTCGGCGTGGCTCACGGCCTTGAAGGAAGGCTCCTTGCAAAGGCGATCTTCGGCGGAGTTGTTTTCGCCGCGACGTTTGTGATTGAAGCGAGAAAAGATGGGCGGCCGATTGCGACAACAATAGTGGTCCACTCCCTTTACAACTCCTCGCTATTCTTTCTGAGAAACGCTTAGCAGGCTGTTGAAATATGCCTCAATGAACGTGGGCTCGATTATTCGGAAGAGCTAGCGCGTTGGAATGTTCCAAATAAATTGACGCCGATTCTCCTTGATTCAGATGCCGCCGATGCCGCGTTCCTTCTCGCTTACTCTTTCAAGCTGCCTTAGCAGCAAGCGTTCGCATGCGAGTGAGGTTGTACGCCGCCTGAGTGAGCACGAAGAGCTGGTCGACTCGCTTCAGACCTCGATACATCGCCTGCCGAATTCTGCCAACGGTCTTTGCCCATCCGAACACCTGCTCGATGCGTTTGCGTTTGCACTGACTGATTGCATAGCCTGGCCATCGTGTGGTTCGAGCGTCAATCGCGGAACCGCCCGCGCGTGCATCGTTTTGCGCCACGTGCGGTGTCACGTTGTTCTCGCGACACGTCGCCACGAAGCCCGCCGTATCGTAGTTCTTGTCAGCATCGACCGTTATGGTCGTACCGGCAAATTGCGCAGCATCCGCAGCATCTGCGCGGCCGCATCCCGTTCGGCCGTGCCATTGGCCTGCGTGACCTGTGCGTTGACCACGAGACCATGCCGATTATCGGTCAGCACGTGACCCATGTAACAAAGCACCGCGCCCGTGCCACGACTCTTGCGGAACAAGCGCGCCTGACTGTCCGTGCTGGATTCATGGGTGTCGTTGCTGCGTTTCTCGCCGCGCCAGTTCTCCTGCGAGCCGTCTCCGCCCTCAGGCGGCGAATCGTCATCCGACTTTGTCTTGGGCACGAAACTCTTGTGTCCCGCCCACGCCTGAATGAGCGTGCCGTCGACGCTGAAGTGCTCGCCCGACAGGTGACCTTGCACGCGCGCCGTCTCGACAGTCTCGTTGAACAAGCTGACCATGACATCGTGGACCATCAGCCGGTCGCGGTTCTTGCTGAAGGTAGAGTGGTCCCAGACCGCATCATCCATCGCCAGTCCGACGAACCATCGAAACAGCATGTTGTAGGAGATTTGCTCCATCAGCATGCGTTCGCTGCGAATCGAATACAACACCTGCAACAACAGCGCGCGTATCAGTTTCTCCGGCGCGATGCTCGGGCGACCGCCCTTGGCCTCGCTCTCGTACATGCGCGAAAACACCTCGTCCATGCGCCTGAGCGCCTCGTTCAGCCACAGGCGAATCGGTCGCAGCGGATGATTGGCCGGAACGAAATCGTCCAGTCTGGACATCGTGAACATCGATTCAGTGTAGCTGTCGGGGCCGCGCATCGCTTCTGTCTCTGTGTCGTCGAATTCTTTAAATCAACGTCTCTCCCTTACGCACGGATGACCGCGCAAAGGGTATTTCAACAGCCTGCTAGACCTATCCGTCGGCGCAAAATACGGGGCTACCCTGGAAGGGCGGCTCATCAAGAGCACTTGACCTCGATCACTTTATGTGTTCGTAGTCCTTTGCAACTAGTCGTAACTTTACTTGGAGAAAAACAATGCAGACGCTTGAAGTGTCAGAATATTCCGCGGTCTCTGGCGGAGGGTTGGTCGACAAAGCAATCGAATTCGTTGTGTACTGGGCTGCCGAGAAGGCTCTCAACTTCACGTGGGACCAGACGGTCACGCTTGCGACGTATATCGCGAACAACGACCTTCCTTATACCGACGTGACCATGTACAACGCGATGGGGGACTTCAACATCGTGCCTGTCACGGCGGATAACGACGGCTAAAGATTGCAGCTGTATGACGCCGGTAGCTGCCCTCTTTACCGGCGTCCAGTCCTTCAATGCGGCCCCCGGCCACGGGGGCCATACCGCGCTTATTCGGTGCCCAGCGGGTGAAGCATCGTTAGGACAAAGCGAGCCTGCGTGCCAGGAAGCTCGGTGCGTTCGAAGACGAAGCGGGCATTTGGTTACAACACTGAGGTGTTCCAGTTTGCGGGTGTCGGCGGATTGCAGGGGCGGCAAGCTTGCGCACGTGCCTATTCTGTTATCGGACAATCGAAACGGGGAACGGGGTGCATTCAACGAGGGCGGGACGTTTCGCGTAACTGAGCGTCGAACGCGAGCGTGCGGCTACAGGCGCACTTTGTGGCGGGCCGGCTTCCTCATGGCCACCAGCGCAAAGAATGTGACAGCAACGCGCGCTCGGAAGCGCGCTTCCTGACGCATGCTCCGGCTTTACCTCCCGCGTGCAGCCATCTTCGGACGGGAGCTGGCGTTTCCCCGCAGCACAACCCGCGGTCTAGTCATATCGGATAGTTCATCGCAGGAAAGTATCGATCGAGATCTCGATCATGCATCCAGTGTCTCAAATGCCATCAAAAGCCGACGCTGAATGCCGCTCATCTGAATGGGGCAATGGGCCATCGGTCCCAGCCCGTTCACGGGGCGTTGCACCGTCGAATGGAACGGTAACACCTTCCCGAAGCTGGTAGCTGAAACCCGGAAAGATTGCGAGGCAAGACACGTCGAGAGTGTTACTGTGTGAATTCGTCAATGCGGCATGGCTGTAACACTTTGACGGGCAGCCGTAGATGTGATTGGCTTTGACGAAAGTACTTCGCGTGCGGTCGCGATGGCAGAACGGCGAGACAGCGCTGAAGATGCGGTCAGAAGCCGAACCGGGGCGCTCACACTTTCACCGCTGAGCGATTGGACTTCAGATGATGTGTGGACCATGCTCGCGCTATTGGCCGACGGGCAGGACCTGACTTTTCGATCGCCATTGATGCCTCGCACGATTCATCGTCTGTCCGACATTTACCGGGCGGGGAACGGAGGAACGTGCGGCGTGGTGGTAGGCGACTCGGGTGCCAGGGCTTCCTGTGGGAGTCGTTTTGGGTGCGCGATTTGTCTTGTCTCTGGCGACCGCGACAAGTCGCTTGAGGCCATGATCGAGGATGAGCAGTACGGGCATCTTCGACCGCTCAACGACTTCCGCAACTATCTACTTGCGATCCAGTGGGATATGTCGCGCCGGGAGTTGGTGGGGCGCTCGTTGAGCAATGCAGGGTACACGCGCATCCAGGCCGACACTTACAGCTATCTAACGCGAGTCGATTTGCTGAAGAAGCTCTGCAGTATCGACGCGGTCGAGCGTGATCGTGCCGAAGCGCACTCCGGTGCACTGGCGACCGGGTTGATTCCTGACACTGAAGAAAATCGGATGCTGTGCGAGCCGCAGTTTGAGTTCGTGACGCCGCAGCAACTGGTGGCCATCGACTTCTTTCTGTCGATGCATCACTACGCGCCGCATGCGTTTCCCGCGCTCGCTGTCTGGCACGACGTCAATGTGCTGGGGCGTCGTTATCCGGTCTCGAAGCTAGAAGCGCTGCCTAAGGCTGATATCGTGTTGCACGGCTGGTATCCAGTCGGGCAGTACGACAAGGACGCGCCTGCAACTGGATTGCGCTCTTTCGACGCCGAACAGTGGAACCCGTACCGGCATCCAGGTCGCCCTGGGCGATATGCGCGGACGACCGGCGGCGAGCAGACGGTGTATTTCGAGGAGACTTCGCAGTTCGACGTCGATGCGCAAGCAGCATGCTTGTTCGTCACCTGCACCTACGACACCGCGTGCATGCTGGACACGCAGCATCGCGACGCAATCGACTCAGCGCATTTTTGGCTGAACGAGGGCATCGTGAAGTTGCCGACTGGCATGGCCCAGCGGTATCAGGAGATGGCAAAGCGCGGGCAGTACTTCTCGCGGCTCGCGCAGCGTCTGAACATGACGCCCGCCGACCTCGACGCGCATCTTGTTGCTCATGCGATCAGCGATACGGTCCACGACCAGTTGCTAGGCTATGACGCGAGGCAACTCAATCTCTTTGCAGAAGCGGCGTAGCAACCGCCCATCTACTTTCGAACACGTCCCGGGCTAAAACCCCGGGACGTTTTTCTTTCCGAGATCGAATTCGTCGAAGTTGGGCGCTGGCAGAATCTCACCGGGCTGCACGCCAAGCAATCGGAGGGCGTGCATCAGGGCAGCAGTCTCCCGCGTAAAATCCAGCACGATACGTTCACCTTCCATCGTCACCTCGGCGCGGGAGTGGACGCTAAAAGCATGAAGCGCAAGATTTAACGCGCGAGCGATTTCGCCGTCTCGCGTCCTCTCGTTAAAAATCGAAACCATGGCTGTCTCTGAGCATCATATGAAAGTTGAGTATCAAGAATGGACCATCGAATCCCGGCCGGAGCAGACTGGCCACTATTGGCATTCGCGGTGCTCGGTTGAGCGGCAGCCGTCTGAGGATCAGGCGGATGGGCAAATTTTTAATTTTTCCGACATCGGCTATTTTGACACTGCGAGCGCCGCACATCTGCGTGCGATCGGGTGGGCCAAAGCCTGGCTCGATGAAAACTTCTAACCGAGCATGCACCGGCGGGTTTTGACTTACCGTCTCGGCCATAGTATCGCGCCACCAACGGTGTGTGAGAGGACCGAAAGCGCTTCCGACAGCTCACTCCAGTTTCCAATCTGGGATTAGTTTTTGCTGGAACGTGCAACACGGGAGAAGATCATGCTCAGACTTTTTTTCAGTGTGACGCTTGTGGCGGCGTCCTCCGGATGCGTATCCGCGCCCCCTTATGGTTACGAGGATCCTGCATACGGCCCCGGCTACTATGCGCCCGGTCCCAGCATCGGCGTGGGCGTAGGAGGCGGCAGGTTCGGAGGCGGAGGTGGTGTCGGCGTAGGCGTAGGGTTCTGAGACGATCTCGCCCAACGAATGGCGAAACTATCCGTGCCCTCCCGTGCACCATCGAGTGCCGTACTTCCCGAGTCGATCGCCCCGCAACTCGCGACGCTCGCAAGCGTCCGCCTACGAATGGCGAATGGTCCTATGAGATCAAGTTTGATGGCTATCGTCTGATGTGCAGGCTCGATAGCGGGCGCGTAAAGCTTATTACGCGAGGCGGGCACGATTGGACGAACAAGATGCCCGCGCTTGCGAACGCGATCGAGGCGATACCAGTCGATAATGCATGGCTTGACGGCGAAGTCGTCGTACTCACCGAAAGCGGCGTTCCAGACTTCAACGCGCTTCAAAATGCGTTCGACCGCCGCAGCACGGCACAACTTACATTCTTCGCTTTCGACATTCCGTTTCTGAACGGGCGCGACCTACGGGCATTACCACTCGCGCAGCGCAGGCAATTGCTGGGCGAACTGATCGCCCGGACCCCGAGCGAGCGCGTCCGCTTCAGCGAGTCGTTCAATGAGGATCCGCAATCCTTGCTCGCATCGGCGTGCCAAATGCGGCTCGAGGGGATTATCGGCAAGCGCGCCGATGCGCCTTATCGCTCCGGTCGCTCGACGGCTTGGATCAAGCTCAAATGCCTGAGCAGGCAGGAATTCGTCGTGGGCGGCTATACGCGTCTCGCCGGTGCTAAAGCTGGCATACGGTCGCTTATGGTCGGAGTGCACGAGCGAGACGGTAGCTTGCGTTTCGCCGGGACCGTGAAGGCAGAGTTGAAACCGCGCCCACTAGCCGAGCTCGAAGAGAGAGCGCGCGTGCTGGTTCGGCAAGATCCGCCATTCTATAACCCGCCGCAGCGCGAGAAGGATCGCGACTTCGTATGGATCGAGCCCGAGCTCGTTGTGGAAGCATCGTTCCTTGAATGGACGCCTGCGGGTGAGGTTCGTCACCCGGTTTTTCATGGCATGCGAGATGACAAGTCCGCCAATACCGTGACCGAAGAGACGGTAGTCGACATAGAGAAGCCGAAAAGCCAGAGCCTACGCAAAGGCGCGAGCCGCAGCACTCCCGGCCGCAGCGGGAATCTCATCGTCGCCGGCGTGAAAGTGTCGAATGCCGAGCGCGTCATTGACGACGTGACGCGCGTCACCAAAATCGATCTCGTTCGCTACTACGATACGATCGCCGAGTTTGCCTTGCCCTACCTCAAGGACAGACCGATATCGCTCGTGCGCGCGCCCGAAGGCATCAAATCCGAAATGTTCTTCCAGAAGCACGAGGAGCGTTCCAAGATCCCCGGCATCACGCGACACATTCACCGTTGCTTGTTGTGGACCAACATGAAGCACTGATCGGCCTCGCTCAGATGAACGTCATCGCATAGTTGGAACGCTGTTCAGCCAGACCTCGATCATCCTGATCGTTTCATCCTTGATCTGGACCCTCACCCGGCGCTGCCGTGGCAGATGATGGTCGACGCCGCGAAGCTGTCCAAGGTGCTGCTCGATGAGATCGGACTCAAAAGCTTTATCAAGACAAGCGGTGGCAAGGGCTTTCATATCGTCGTGCCGCTGACCCGCCGACAGCAATGGAACGAAGTCAAAGCCTTTTCGCGCGCCGTCGCGCGCTACATGGCGCGCCTCATGCCCGAGCGATTCTCTGCTGTCCTCGGCCCAAAAAATCGAGTCGGAAAGATCTTCATTGACTATCTTCGCAACGGGAAGGGCGCCAGCACGGCGGCGGCGTACTCGGCGCGCGCCCGACCCGGGCTTGGCGTATCAATGCCGATCGCCTGGGAAGAGCTCGAGAGTGTCAGGGCGGCAGACCAGTGGACCATCCAGAATGCTGCGCAACGCGTCCAAACTCTGTCGGCGGATCCTTGGGACGGTTTTTTCAGAACGCGCCAAGGTATCACGGCTGCCATGCGACGGGCGGTTGGGCACGACTGACAGTGCACCGCGACATTTCGGGGCATACGATCATACCGGGCCGTGCTTTAACCGTTAACAGCCAGTTGAAGCGGGTCGGCCGAATTTATCCGCCGCCGCGCGACGCCGACGGCTCCGGTCACGGCCGCCGTCTGAGCTACGAAACCGAAGGGGGACGCGGCGTCGGATGCGCAACGCGTGACTAAATAACCGTCGCTTCTCTGCCGATAAACCGGACACACCGCTTGCGAAAGATCTTCGATTGATATACGATGTATATATCATGCAACGGAGGTGGTTATGAGTCGTATCCTGGTTGATCTGCCGGAGTCGCAGGTTGACGACCTCGCGGTGATTGTGGAGGCAGAACAGCGGCCACGCGCAGCCGTCATCCGCGATGCCATTGAGGCGTATATCTCACAGCGCAAGCGCGCGCTCGGAACCGAAGTATTCGGTCTGTGGAAGAGCCGGAAGACGGATGGCCTTGCGTACCAGCAGGAGCTTCGTTCCGAATGGTGAAGGCGCTCTTCGATACGAATATCCTCATTGACTATCTCAACGGGGTCAGCGCAGCCAAGAAAGAAATCGCCCGCTATGAGTATCGCGCGATCAGCGCGATCACCTGGATGGAGGTGCTGGTCGGGGCATCCGCAGAAGAAGACGCCGCGATCCGCGCATGGCTCGATTCATTTGATGTCATCGCGGTAGACAGTGCCGTCACCAATCGCGCCGTCGACATTCGCCGGGCTAAAAAGATTCGTCTTCCCGATGCGATCGTGTGGGCGTCGGCACAGGTTCACTCGCTGCTGCTCGTTTCGCGAAATACAAAGGACTTTCCAGCGGACGAGCCGGGTGTCCGCGTGCCGTACAAGATTTAGAAAAGCCGCATGATGTTTAAGCTACCGTGGGAAAACGAAGAACCGTCAACAGCGGAAGCCTGTCCGACACTCAGCTCGATCAGCTTCAAGCAGCAAATCTCCGATACCACAATTTCTTGGGGCATGGTGGGAAGCTCGACGCGCAAGCCGAGTCGGACTGGCTTGCCTATGCGCATCTACTGACAGTTTCGCCTTCGGGTGAAGGCCGCGTGTCGGATGAATCGGCTGTCGAATTTCTCATAGCGGTGACGAGTTTGCCGCGAGAGGTTTGCATCGCATATCAGAACGCGTAACCAACGCCACCGAAGCCGAGGTAACTATGACGCACAACGTGAAGATTGTGATGTCCGCACGCAACGATGCATGAGGTAAGTAATAAATTTCGGAAGACACTTCTTAGGATAGTCAATGACTGAGCGCCGATCGAAAAGGAACCTTGCGTTGCGACTTGGCTTATGGGTTCTCTTCATCGCGCTTATCGCGGCGCTCGTGGTCTGGCTCGTTCCGGTCGGTTGGATCGGACGGCTCGTTTGACATAGGATAACAATGGCGATCGCACTTGAAGCCGCAAAGACAATCTACCGCCACGCTGTCGATCCGCGCGCGAGCGAGGGTGAAAGTTCGGCATGGTGGAATGAAGTCGCGGACGAAGTTCGCGAGGTGGTCGCTGCGCGTTCGTTGAATGAAGCGGCCGAAGTCATCCAGTGGTGGCACCATGACTGGACTGCGGTGTGCGATACCCCGCATGGCGCGGCAAAACGGATTCGAGCAGCGGCACGTGCGATTCGCTTGCGATCCAACCCAAAGGAAACAAAAAAACGTGAGCACACAAGCTGAATCAGTTGCGGTTCAGGCTATGGCCGAGAAAATCGAGCGTCTGGAGAGAGAGCTTGCGAGCAAGCAGTCTGCGCCGCACCTTCCTTCACAGTTGGGCGACTTTGCCCGGATTCTGCGCAGTCATGGTATCGCCACGGTTTTTCACGCTGGCAAGATCGACTCCATAGACGGCGGGACGGCCGCGGAAAGCCTGCGGGCAGCCGTCGAACAGTTTGGCCGTCGCGAGCACCTTACGCCTGAGTGCCAAGCGAGGCTCGTCAAAGAAATATCGGTATCGCTGTTCGATGCTACGGACGGCTTTGACGCTGTTAAGAAAGCTCAAGTACACACTTCGTAAATGCTTAAGGGGTGGGCTTCCAGCCGGGTTTGTTTGGTCTGCCTTTTCGCGTCTCGTTCTTGTCCCGGTTGGCATGCAACAACACATGTCCCGATCGCTTTTACGCCCCGTTCTGCGATTTGCGGTAAGCATTGAAGTGGCGGATCGCCTTCCTCGCCTCGCCAAGCTCCTCATAGATGCGCGCGGCGTTAAAGTGGGCATCCGCGAAGTCTGACGCGTATTTGATGCAAAGATCGTAGGACTGTAATGCTTCCCGTAAGCGGCCAGAATCTTCCAACCCAACTCCGATGTTGAAGTGCAATACGGGATCGGTCGGTCGGTGGCGAAGCGCGTCGCGATAGACCGCTATGGCGTCGTCGTACCGCTCTGTGTCGACGAGGATGCCGCCAAGATTCAGTGATGCGTCTGTATAGTCGGGGGCCCGCGCAAGTGCTTCCCGGTAGGCAGATTCGGCAGCGTCAATGTCCTCATCTTCGAGCGCTTGGGCGCGATGGAAGAGCTCGCTTGCCGCTTCCCGCATTCTGTTTGCCAACGGCGCCTGCAGCGAAGCGATGTTTGACGTGGCGGGCAGGCCGTCGAAATCTAGAAGCAATTGACCGGTCTCGGCATCCCACTGGCGGCTCGCATCGTCCCGCACGGCGACACGGTCGCCGACGGCCGCAATTCGCACACCGGTAAGCGCTCCCTGGTGGCCCCAACTCTTGCGCAGATGATCAAGCGCGCGAACGATCTTCGAAGAAGACACGCCAGCCGCGCGCAATGCCTGTGCGGTCCTAAGCAAGACGATGTCCTGGAACGTAAAGCGCCAGTCTCGCCGCTCGCCGTCTGGCGAAACAAAGCCGGCCGCAACAAGCTTCTCTACGACGCTTCGAGAAACGCCCAGCATGCGCTGAACGTCGCGAAGGCGGTAGCCATTGTGGGGCATGTCACCTCTTCGTGCCGGTCTTGCGTGCAGGTGCGGGTTGAACTTCGTTGGACGCGCGGCGAACCGAGCGGCGCTTCGTGGCCGCGGTTTGGTTTGCCACTTCCGGCTCCGGTTCGGCCGCTCGGGCTGTCTTTCGTACAGCGCGCGGTGCCGCTGCCGGCTGTACCGCGGTTGCTTTTTTCTTCAAGCTGGCCCGCAAAGCTTCTACAAGGTCGATGACCTGCGCGCCGGGCTGCTCGACGGCTGGCACGGCGGTGATTTTGTTGCCCGCAATCTTTTTATCGATCTCCGCAAGGATTCGTTCCTTCTCCTCATCCTTGTACGCTGCCGCGTCGTAGCTGTCGACGCGATACTGCTCAATCAACTGCTCGGCAAGCTGCAGCTCCGTCGGCTGGATTTCCGGTTGGTCGATGCCGATATCGGCCTGGGAGCGAACCTCATCGGCATAAAGCAAGGTCTGAAGAATCAAACCGTCGCTGCCGGCGCGAATCTGCACCATATGCTGCTTCCCCTTCCACGTCCAACGGGCTAAAGCGCAGGTGCCGCTATCTTTCATCGCCTCTTGTAGAAGGCGATACGGTTTGCCGCCGCGTTTGTCGGGGGCGAGATAGTAGGGTTTGTCAAGATAGATGGGGTCGATTGCCTCGGTGGGCATGAAGGACACGATATCGATGGTGTGGCTCGCGCTGGCCTCAAGTGCGTCAAGCTCCGACTTCTCAAAAATCACGTACCGCTCTTTCTCGAATTCATAGCCCTTGACCATGTCGGCGCGCTCGACGACTTTGCCATCGTGGGGGCAGACGTATTGCTGTTTAAGCCGGGTGCCGCAATCCTTGTGCATTAGGTTGAAGCCGACCCCTGTCTTGCTTTCGGTCGCGGTATAGACCTTAACGGGTACGGATACAAGGCCAAAACTGAGCGTCAGCGACGCAATCGAGCGGGCAGCCATAAGATCCCCTTGCGGTAGGTTTCTAGGCCGGCCACGTTCGCGCCTCGTTTAGGAGGCAGCGTCCTGCTCAGCGGCAAGGCCAAATGAGCAATTCGTGCAAAATAGGTGCCATGACGGAGGTCGCCGGTCAGACTCGGACGGCGGCGCTCACTATCTTTCCGCAGTTTGTAAGTTTGGCCGAGGAGCGAAAAAGTGTGCACAAGTTACGAGTCTAATCCGAAGGACCGTTTCGACGTCTTCAGCCTCTTCCCTGTGCCGAATTTTGATTACAAGCCGGAGATCTACAAAGATTACGCTGCCCCGATCTTCCGCCGCATTGACCGTGACAATTCGACTGACGCGGCCAGCTTCGGGATTGTCCCGCGCAGATTCATCCCGCAAGGCGTGAAGGCGTTCGACACGATGAACGCGCGAGCTGAGTCGGTCGGGCAGAAGACGAGCTTCCGCTCCGCGTGGAACAAACTGCAGCTTGCTCTGATCCCGTGCCTGCGGTTCTACGAGCCGAATTATGAAACCGGCAAGGCTGTTCGTTGGCGGATCGGAATGGCGGACGAATCGCCGCTCGCGATCGCGGGGCTCTGGCGTGCATGGAAAGACCCGGCTGACGGCTCGACCAGCTTGAGTATGACAATGTTGACCGTCAACGCAGATGACCATCCGTTGATGAAGCGGTTCCACCGGCCTGGGGCGGAGAAACGCTCGGTCGTGATCATTGAGCCGACCGAGTACGAAAATTGGCTCTCTTGTAAGAGCACAGATGAGGCGCGATCGTTCCTGCAGCTATATCCGGCGGACGCAATGCACGCTGAGCCGTTTCCATTGCCGCCGCGTACAACCAAGAAAATGGCAACGCCCAAGGCCGATCTCGCTCAGGCATCCCTTCTCGCGGACGAGGGTGGTTAAGCGGCCGGTCGATGCCGCGCAGTGACAGAACGGAGGACATCAAATGACGTATCGCGCAGCTTACGCGCTATCGGACGCGGCATCGAATGGAGTCGACGTGGTACTTACGACCCAAGAACACGCTTCTCTGAGCGGCGAAGAATTGATGGCCATCGCACAGCAGGTTGCGGCGGACAATAACGTCGATGGCGAAATCGTGATCGGCGACTGGATCGAATGAAATGAAGGGAATCTTCGTTGATATAGTAGGCGCGCGAGTCGCCCGTGCGCCCTTACCTGCGTGAACGATAGTTCATTACTGAGGTCGATGGAACCGATCAGGCGCGGCTCGCGAGTGCGCGCTCGATCTTGCGATCCGTCTTGTACTGGCTGAGCGCAAAGACCGACCAAATTGCTGCGGGGATCCAACCAATCAGTGTGAACTGCAGGAGAAGACAGATCACTCCGGCGATCGGGCGGCCGATCGTAAAAAACTGTAGCCAGGGAATGATGATCGCGAGAAAGAGGCGCATGTCGTTTTCTAAAGGTTACGTGTTCTGTTCAGGGAAAGGTCAGCAGGTTGCCAAGCCTTGTCGAATCCAGTACAACCCCGGCTAGCTCCAGCTAGGCCGGGTCCTGCATGCGTTTAGGGAGGTGTGGGCCGCCATCTGGAGATGGGGGGCACTGCGCCAAGGGTGATACGTGCCGGGGAGGTCGTTGACGCCAGTGAAGGGCATCAAATCTCCCAGGGCGTTGACAGATTATCTGCTGATCAAATGCTGGAAGTGTTGGAAAGAGCAGCCTTTTTGATGCGCTTTTGACTTGGCTGAGTTTGCGAAGCCGCCAAAGCACCACTCACAGTCAGGGCATCTCGCCTGTGCGGCATGCGCCCTGTAACGATGACAAGTCCCTCGCTATCCACTGGCGCCGCGGGTATCCCGGTCAGTCGGGGCGACTCAGGAAGATTTGTTGACCGGTGCACTCGTGGATCCGGACGGGCAATTGAAACGGGTTCGTTCCGCTCGGAGGACTTCTACATCCGCGCGATTAGCCCGTACGAGAACATTCCGCGACGCGTCGTTTTCGTCGAAGAGCCGAACGTAAGAACTTCCGCCTACGCCATGCCACACGGCGCGAGCGTCACGCGTGCCCCATTTGTCGGTATCGCTCAATTTGCAGAATTGGACCTTTACGCCGTTGGCACTCGCGATCGCCGCCAACTGCGTGTGCTCGGCGTCTGAAAAGAGCACGACTTGACCGGGCGCGGATCGCACACCGAGATTGACCATTGCGAGATTGAGAATAGCAGGCTGGGTTACAACCAGCGATGCAAATACCGTCATCGCAAAGAAACTCAATGAAATGCGTACATTGCGCCTGCGTGTTGTTACGGGAACAATGAGAAGAAGGATCGCTGCGATTGCGCCTACCGCCGTGAAAAACAACAGTGTCGCGTGCATGCGGGTGTCGGGTGCTTGGTCCCGGACGAAGATCAACAGATAGGCAAGCGGAAGCGCCACGAGGAACGACATGAAGACCGTCGATCCGTTATCGAATGCAGAATGAAGCGAGTGGGCTGGGGGGTGGCCGCGGTGCCTAAGCCTGAAGTTGTTGCCGATGACGAGAAACTTGATTGCCCACACCGTTGCGAAGGCGCAGAAGCCAACACCGATTATCGCGATACAAGTGAGTGAGAAGGCGGCTGACGCGAGAAAGAAAGCATCACTGAGTGAAAGCCCTTCGGGCACGATACTCTCAAAATAACAGTAGGCGACGACGATCAGCCCCCCGAGAAGGAGGACTGCTTTCCATGCGATTGCAAACGATGCTTGAGTGAGGTCGATAAGTGACTTGATCGAATCGACGGGTTGCTTCTTGTTGTTTTCCATGTGCGATCTCTTTAAGTTTCATTGCGACGCGAGTTAGCTCGCATCATCTTCAACGTATCAACGTTTCAGCAGAGTCAAGTAATGGACTTCTCGCCCGCTTCAGCGAAAAGAGAAGAGCCGACTGTGGAAAGGTTCGAACTCTTAGAGGGGAAGAACGCTGCGCGGATTTTTTGTAAGTCGGGCTTCCAACGGCGAAGAACGAGAAAAAGTCGGAACCCGGTCCCCCGGCACGCGCCGGCGTTACACCGCGTCTTCGTCAGCGGAGTGTTCCACAAGGGTAAACGCTGGCGCGGCAACGGGTTTTGTCGCAATAAGGAGGTTGGGCCAAGCGGAGGTGATATCTTGAGTACTGCTTATGCCACCAATGTATAGAACTGCTCAGCTGCAGTCCGCGCAGTGCTGTCGCGACACATCATCTGCCCTTTTTTAATCATGTGCATGACTTCGATGCCGCTCAACAGGATGCGGGCGCAACGAAAATTCTTGAATCCCAGCATTGGACGAATGCGCCGCTTGATAGCTCGATGGTCCTGCTCGACGATGTTGTTCAGATACTTGGCCTGACGAATCTTAATTGACGTTTCGCGTTCGGCGTTAATCGCATGTAGCCCCGCGAGATTGGCGCCGCTCTTGTCGATCGTCACCGTCTCCGGAACACCGTTTTCATCAATGGCTTTCTCGAAGTAACGCCGCGCGGCAACCTTGTCGCGCCTGGCTCGCAACAGAAAGTCAACTGTATCGCCCGCTTTATCAACGGCACGATACAAGTACTTCCACTCCCCGTTGACCTTCACGTAGGTTTCGTCCATTCGCCAGCTTCTACCGACTCCGCGTTTGTGACGTTGAAACGCCTTTTCCAGCGCCGGGAGGAGTTTGATGGCCCAGCGATGCACGGTCGAATGATCGACCGATACGCCTCGTTCGGCCATCATCTCTTCCAGATGACGCAGGCTCAGCGGATAGGCCACGTACCAGCGCACACAAGTCAGCATCACATCCAGCGGATAGTGCAACCGTTTGAACACCTTGTCCGTTGTCATCGTCGATCAAGTCTTTCATTTTCCGGGCGCTACGATAGCAGATCGTCTTAATGCGACAGAGCCTAAAGAACCGTTTGGCTGCGGCCTTGTCGCGCCGCTTTTGTAGCAGGATGTCGAGTCCGGCGCCGTGCTCGTCGACCGCACGCCACAGCAGGTACGGTTCGCCACGCAGTGTGACGAACATCTCGTCGAGGTGCCACGTGCTACCTGGCTTGCGTCGCACCGCTTTCATCCCATGAGCAAAGCCCTTGCCGAACTTGTCGCACCAGCAACGAATCGTCTCGTATGTCACGGTCACCCCGCGCTCGAAGAGCAGTTCCTCGATGTCACGCAAGCTCAACTGGAAGCGGAAATACCAGCGCACGGCGCAACTGATGACCTCGGCTGGAAAACGGTGACCGTGATAGAGCGATTTCGGTTTCTTCATCACGCCATCTTACGCGACCGGCCCACCAACTTGACAACGCCGTCTGGAGATTTCATAGCCCATTGCGCCTGCTGCGCCTGTCACGACGGCAACTCGCTCGGCATATGCTGCGTCGGCTTCATTGCCCATTTTCTTGTCTCCTTGACATTCGATTGTTTAAGCGACGCGTCAACCGTTCAAGACGCGATGTTGCGGACATGTGTTCAACTGCTTTGCGACGTGTCAGCCGTGTGTGACACCGAGTAGAGGTACGGCCCGAGCAGGGAGATGCAGACGGCGGCCACCAGCACTAGCGCAACGATCAGATACAAGGCCGCGGTGTACGAGCCGAGCAATCCATATGATTTCCCGAGGACGAAGACACCGAGGCCGCCGCCTTGCGCAAAGAGAAACATGACGAGTCCGAAGGCGCGGCCATAGCTTGCGCGAGGCACGTATCGGCTCAGGATATAGGCGGCGATGTCGCCCTCTGCGCCCAGGCCCACGCCGACGAGCAGCGCGGCGAGGTACACGCCGGACGCGCCATGGGTATGGTTCAGAAGAAGAACGCCTGCAGCAGTGAGAACGAAGATGACGCCCGCAAGCAGGGGCGCGAAAATCCGGTCGAGCAATGCGCCCACCACGATTCGCGAACCAACCGAACTCATGCTGATGGTCGAC
The DNA here is from genome assembly GCF_022878925.1 of Caballeronia sp. TF1N1. Taxonomy (NCBI): domain Bacteria; kingdom Pseudomonadati; phylum Pseudomonadota; class Betaproteobacteria; order Burkholderiales; family Burkholderiaceae; genus Caballeronia; species Caballeronia sp. TF1N1. The sequence continues at coordinate 63,453 of NZ_CP084631.1, read as the reverse complement.
AGCGCGGCCAGGGAGACCGACATCGCGATGCCTCGATCGGTCGTCACCAGCACGAGCTGAGCAAGAAGGCCGTACGTCGCCGCCGACACAAAAAAGATCGATAGGCAAACGAGCCACAGGTGCTTCGATCGGGCAAGACTGATGAGCGATGGTCCGGCCACGGTCCCGTGGCCTCGCGCCGCACGTCGGTCCTTTTCCCACGCAGGCGGCATGCACAGGACGAACAGCAGATTCGCGAGCGCTAGGAGCATGGAGATACCGCCGACGATCATCATCGCCGCGCGCCAGCCTTCCGTCCTGAGAATGGTCGAGAGCAGAAAGGGCATCAAAGCGCCGCACAAGCCGAGACCGACATTCAGGATACCCAGCGCAAGGCCGCGTCGGGTATCGAACCAGGCGGTGATGACGATCGAGTAGACGGTCGGTGCAACGGCGCCCGCACCCAGGCCGATCACCGCGCACAGGGCATAGAACCACTCGATTTGCCCGGGGATTAACGTCAGCAGAATCAGCCCGCCGCCGAAAGCCATCGCCATCGGCACGACGGATTTGATGCCGCGCCGGTCGACCAGCGCACCGACGGCCAGCATGCTCAGCCCGTCGCAGAAAGTGAAAAGCGCGAGCCCGTTCGATATCTGCGGTCGCGTCCATCCGAATTCGGCGATAAAAGGCACGCCGAGCAGATTGAACATGACAGGAACGATATTCACGCCGAATACGAGTGCGATAAACCCTGCGACGACATGACGCCACGGGTTTCCGGTCTCGTCGCGGGCGGTGCCGACTGTGTTGTATGGGGTGGTCATGTGCTCTCCGGAGCGACCGTATCTTTGGGAATCAAGGGAAGCCCCGTGCACAATTGCGCGGAGCATCCGGATTGACGGTCTTGTGCTATTTGCCTGCGAAAGTGCTGAGTACGTAGGTCGGCATGCTCAGTGCACCGTCGATCACGATGTCTTGACCGGTAACGTAGGCCGCCTCGTCCGATGCAAGATAGAGGGAGAGATGCGCGACTTCATCGGACGAGCCTGCTCGCCCCATCGGCACACTTTTCCTGAGCGCTTCGACGTAAGGTTGCCCTTCATTGAACTCATTGAGAATGAATCCCGGGCAGACGGTATTGACGCGAATGCCTTCGGCCACGAACTCACGCGCGGCGATCTTCCCCAACCCTCTCATCGCCCATTTGCTGGAACTGTAGGCGGCATAGGGCGTTCCGGTCACGCTTGAAGTGGAGCCGATGTTGATGATCGAACCGCCTCCGCTCTTGCGCATCAGCGGGACCACCGAGCGGATGCCCAGAAACATCGTGGTCGCGTTGCTCTCCATCGTATTGCTCCAGTCGGCAAGCGACGTTCCCATGATGGAGTTTCGGTCGTTGATTCCCACGTTATTCACGAGGATGTTTAGCTTCTGCTTCGACTCTTCGATAGTCCGGATCGCACTTATCCAGTCGTTTTCGCGTCGGGCATCGAGATGGAGATACCGAGCCTCGCCACCAGACTCGACGATTTGCCGGACGAGTTCTTCACCTCGATCGTCGAGAATGTCGGCGACAAAGACGAATGCGCCTTCGCTCGCAAACAGCTTCGACTCCGCGGCGCCAATACCGCGCGCGCCGCCGACATTCAACGCAATCTTTCCTTCAAGTCTCTTGTTACTCATATGTATTCCTAATTATAGAAGAGAAATAAAATCCGAATCGGATCAACCCATGAACGCGCCGCCATTTACATCGATGGTTGCGCCCGTAATGTATCCGGCACCGTCGGAGCACAGAAAAGCTATCGTCGCTGCAATTTCTTCCGGCGTTCCCACTCGTTCGAGCGGAATGGCGCGCATGGATTGCGCGATGATTTCCGGAGATTGGCGGTCGGCAAGCGGAGAGGTGATTCGTCCGGGCGCAATGCAATTGGCCGTGATGCCGAAGTTGCCGCACTCGCCCGCGATCATCCGTGTCATCCCGATAAGCCCGGCTTTCGACGCGGAGTAGTGCGCGTTGCTCGCAGGAATATAGGTGCGTCCAGCACGCGATGCGGTATTGACAATGCGGCCCCACCGTTTTACTTTCATGCCAGGAATAAAGCCGCGACACAACACGAATGGCGCGCGAAGATTGACGTTGAGCATGAGGTCCCAACTCGGGTTGTCGATATCTTCGGTAAAGATCTTCGACCCGTCGGCGTTGTCCAGATTGATGCCGGCGTTATTGACCAGGACATCGCAACCGCCGAATTGCGCGTTGACCGTGTCGACGAAGGCCTCGACTTGATCTCGATTTGCCAGATCGAGCTGAAAACCTTTGGTTTCGCGCTGCTGTCCGCGCAGTTCCTCCGCAAGGGCGATGACGCGCGAGTCCTTGTCGGCCATGACGAGTGTCATTCCCGCGGCATCCAGACGCTTTGCAATGGCATAGCCCATTGCACCCGCTGCTCCCGTGACGACAGCCACTTTCTTCTTGGACTGGTGGGTCCTTTGTTCAGTCATCCCTTTATCTCCAATGTCTTTTAAGTGGAAATTCCGATAGCGATGGCCGACGGCCACGCGCCCGCTCGCATCCACATCATCGTCATGCGACAGAGGCGCAACCGGCCATCGATCGGTCGCGTGACTCATAATATAGGTCATGTGACCTATAAACAAGCGAGACGAGGCTAGTGGAAATACTGAGGGCAAAATGGGGAGCGGCGAGCGACCCGACCGCTAGTGTCGTGTCGCCAAGACCGGATTAACCAATCTTAAGCAAAGCACGATCACAAGCCATCTCTTGCCGTCGCAAGCCAGCGTGCCTTGACGGGCTCTTTAAGCGCGAGTGGCTCGGTCCGACCGAACGTCGTCCGTCTAAGGAACACCAGCAGACCTTCCCAATGCGAATAGAGAAATGCGCCCCGCAGACGAATGTCTTCCAGCGAAAGCGCGGGGTTCAAACATCCGACCAGTTCGCAAAACAGCGCGTGGTAGCGTTCGCTGTTCCGCTCCGTCAACTCACGCACCCACTCGTTACGTTCCGATAACGACCAGTACTCTAGCGCGAACGGAGTCACCAGCGTCGATGCATCCGAAAACGTGTCGAAGGAGTCGTCCACAAAGGCGGCCAGCCGCTCTTCCGCAGACTTGTGCGGGTCTCTGATGAGCGTTTGCGAATGGTGAAGGTATCGCCGCGAACTTTCTTCAATAGCAGCTCTTAGCAACGTGTCACGCGTATCGAAGTAGTGCTGCAACGTGCTTAGCTGAATGCCGACTTCGGAGGCGATGCGCCGCTGTGTAAAGCCGGAGTCACCGTGGACAGCAAAGACGCGAATCGCGCAATCGACGATTTCCGGTATGCGCGTTGTCCGATTGCCTCGTCTCTTGCGCGGCTCGCCGGACGGGTTTGGGAGACTTGTCTTCATGCAGCGGGGAGGGGTGCGGGAATATAGCGCGGTAAAAGAACACGATTTTACGCGCAAAAGGAGGTTCGAAAGATTTGGTGGGAGCACATCTGAACATTCGGCTGGAACAAAGCCTTTCCTAAAGACGCATGTCGCTCCAATCAAGTTAAGCCTCTGGCCAAGCGTTGAATTTGACTGGTCACTTACACCAGGCCAACAATGACACGGAGAGCGCACTGATTTAACATAAACCTAATTATCGGTTTTTGTTATGTAGGTCCCAAGTTCAAATGTCGTGTTCCTGCCAAGTAGAGATGTCGCCTTTTGGCTTAAGTTCATTGCCGGACAAGCGTGTCAGGAGCGCGGGCAATGAACACGATCGGGACCATCACCATGACGATGCGCGAGCTGGACCGACTGAGAGTTATTCAGGCAGTCGCCGAACGCCAACTCGCCAGGCCGTGCCGCCGAGCGGCTGCGTCTGAGCGTGCGGCAGATCGAGCGGCTCGTCTTGCGTTATCGTGCGGACGGTGCGCGTGGTCTGGTGTCCGGCAAGCGCGCTCGCACGAGTAATCACCGGTTGCCGGACGGCGTGGCGCAGCGTGCGCTCGCGCTGATCTGCGAGCGTTACGCCGATTTTGGTCCGACGCTGGCGTGTGAGAAGCTGCGGAATGCCACGGCATTGCGCTGGCCGTCGAGACGATTCGTTCTCTGATGACGGCAGCGGGTCTTGTGCCTCGCCGCCAACGCCCGCCGCGGATTCACCAGCCGCGCAACCGCCGCGCGTGTCTGGGCGAACTGATCCAGATCGATGGTAGCGATCACCGCTGGTTCGAGGAGCGGGCGCCGGCATGCACGCTGCTGGTATTCATTGACGATGCGACGGGTCGGCTGATGGCGCTGCATTTCACGGCCACCGAGTCGACCTTCAGCTATTTCGAGGCGCTGTCGAAGTATCTGCAAGCGCATGGCAAGCCGATGGCGTTCTACAGCGACAAAGCTAGCGTCTTCTACGTCAAGAACCGCTCGCAGACCGCTGGTAAAGGCGTGACGCAGTTCGGCCGAGCCTTGTACGAACTGAACATTGAGGCGTTCTGCGCGAATTCGAGTCAGGCCAAAGGGCGTGTCGAGCGCGCCAACCTGACCCTGCAGGACCGGCTCGTCAAGGAGTTGCGCTTGCGCGGGATCAGCACCTGGGAGGCGGCCAACGCTTATGCGCCCTCCTTCATCGCCGATTTCAATCAGCGCTTTGGCAAGACGCCGCGTAGCGACCATGATGCCCATCGGCCTCTGCGCGCCGACGACGATTTGACGCAACTGCTGGCCTATCGCGTCTGGCGCAAGGTCACGCACGCGCTGACGGTGCAATATGACCGGGTGATGTATCTGCTGGAAGACACGCCCGCCAATCGCCTCTTGATTCACCAGCAAGTCGAGGTGGTCGAATACCCGAATGGCTGCGTCGAGGTGCAGGCGGGCGGCGAGGTGCTTTGCTGCGGCAAGTACGACCGTATTGCGCGGATTGATCAGGGCGCTGAAGTTGAGAACAAGCGGCTGGCGCATGCACTCGAAGCCGCACGCTTGTTGCAAGCCAAACGAGACGATCGTCGTGCGTGATGCGCCGTCACGCACGCATCGCGGTGAACAGGTTCGGGCCAAGAAGGCGCTTGAAGGACTGAAGAAGCAACGCGCACTGAGCATCGCTGATATGAACGAAGCGATTCTCGAGGTCAGTGCAAAAACGATGAGGGAACGGGGGGCGGCTGCGCCGCCCCAACCCCACAACCTGAACCGAAACATCCGTTCAAAACCCGACATCTCTACTTAGCGGCAACCCCGACGTTTGAACTTAGCAGCAACATGTTATGTAGGTCCCAAATTCAGATGTCGTGTTTCCGCCAAGTAGAAATCTATGGCCAGCCCGAATTTTGCAACCTCTGGTTGTGACAGTGTGTGGCTTGCGCAAATCTATCCGGAATCGTGCCGGACGCTCGTCCGTTGTTCCGAGATGAAAACCGCACCAGTCGAACCTCAAAATGTCGGCAGCTGCTAATGAGCTGTAGAACTTGTCAGGTTATTCGTCCGGTCGCTGAGCCGTTGGCCATCAAACTCCAGCAGTCGCAAAACCTGGTTAGCAAAATCTCAACTTTTGTGAATCAACAACGAACCTTGATATTCCGTATGCTTCGTCAGAACGGCCCAAGCGATCCGAGCAAGCTTGTTGGCAAGCGCGCATGCAACCACATTCGAGTGTCGTCGAATCAACATCGAACGAATCCAATCTCCAAGCCTGTCGTTACGTTTTTGCACGCGCTGTATGACAGCACGCGCGCCTTGCACGAGCAGACGGCGCAGATGTTTGTCACCGCGTTGATATGACTCCCTCTGTCAATCGGCATCGGTTTTCATCGCTAACTCCATTGTCAGCGCAAATTTCCTGAGGGCGGCGTAGCAGTAAAACTCGACGGTGGATCACGCTGATATTCGCGGGTTGGTTGCCGCATTACAGAGGTCCGTCTCATGAGCCTGCCGCTTCCTTGCTACGCAAGTCGACTTATGTCGTTGCCAAACGCGGTCGCGGTTTACTCGAATACCGGGCTGCGCCGCCTTCAAGAAACTCTTGGTACTGAATGGTCTTTTTACGTACAACCCTTAGTTCAGGCAGATTGCGCGCTCGGCGGTATTGCCAGCTTCATTCCCAATAGGCCGACGTCCCAGATGAAACCCGCCAGTTCGCGTGCAATTGCGATGATGGCCACGTGCGCGGTCTTCCCTCTGGCGACGAGCTTACGATACCGTCGGCACAGTCTCAGTTGCGCGTCCCAGGCACGGTCGACTATCGGCTTGGGTAGCCCTTCATGCCGGCGTTGTATGTCGATGCTTACGCGGGCAGGATGGCGGTAACTCCAGGCCGATTCGACCAATAGCTTTCGCGCATAACTGTTGCCTGTCTTGGTAATGCTTCCTTGTCGCCGTTTTCCACCTGAGGAGTGTTCAGAAGGCGTTACGCCGAGCCATGCCATTAACTGTCGCGGATGCTCGAACCGCGACAGGTCACCTAGCTCGGAGACCAGGCCGATCGCCGACGTGAAGTTAATCCCGCGCATAGCCTGCAGTGCGAGTACGACTGGGTAAAACTGCCAGGTGATGACAGACTCACGCAATGCCAGCTCCAGCCTCTCGCATTGCGCGAGCCGATCTTCAATCGTGCGCCTGTGTTCATTGAACGCCAGCTGTTGCCATGCGCTGTCGAACGAGAACGTGCTTAGCCAGCGTCGGTGAGTGGGCCCCCAGTTGGGGCGGCCAAAGTAATGAATACCGTGGGCAAGCAGGAACGATTTGAGCCTGCAGCGTGCGGCCTTCAGATCCTCCCTCGCAGCCGACCAGGCGCGCGCCAGGTCCCGGAACGATTCGTCTTCGATGGACGGCACATGTACTGCCGAGAGGTCTCCAGCACGTAGCGAACGCACCAACTTGATCGCGTCGCGACGGTCCGTTTTAACGCGATCTCCCGGCTTTCGTGGAATGAGTGACGGTGCGCAGACCATGCAGTCGAAACCTTTATCGACTAGCCTCCTGTACAACCCATAACCGCACGGCCCCGCTTCATAGACAAAGCAGATGTGTCGCGCCTTTGTTTGCAACTTCTTGCACAACCGGTCGATATCAATATGCATGGTGCCGACCTTGCCGAACAGTTCAACGTCGCTCATGCCGATCGCGTACGCAACCGTGATCGAATCTTTATGGACATCCAGTCCTACGTACAACGTGCTATCGTTTTCCATGCTGGCCTCCGGTCGGAACAGTCCGTTGAGCGGTGGCTCCGTCCCCGCTCAATGCGGCTCTGGCAGCAATGCTAACCCGCGCTTCATTCCCTCGGCGGCCAGCCTTGCCAAACGGGAGTCATACTGACTTGCTGATGCCGCATAAGGTCGTTCGTCCGCCCGTGCTTTTCTGACGTGGGACTAGTCCGATCGATGCGGCAAAATTTCTTCCACCCGCATACTGTGTGATGCTTCCGATCTCAGATGCGAGCAAGCTTGCCGTGATGGTGCCAATCCCCGGAATTGAAAGCAATCGAGCGGCGTTTTCGTCCTCGCGAAGCTGCGCGACCAGTTCCTTCTCGATTTCGACAACTTGGGCGTCAAGATATTTATAGTGTTCGTGCAGTCGTTGAATGATTTGGAGAAGCCTCGACGGGAGATCATTGAGCGCGATGACATCAGGCAAACGACGCAAGGTTACTTTGGAAATTGGCACCACGACGCCAAATTCGAGCAAGATACCGTGAATTCGATTGATGGTGGCCGTACGCTCCGTTACCAAACCCTCACGCGTTCGATGTAGTGCGGCGAGAAGTTGCTGGGCTTCCGTTCGAGGCTCGACGAAGCGCATTGCTGGTCGGGATGCGGCTTCACAGATCGCCTCAGCATCAATGTAGTCATTCTTATTGCTCTTCACAAACGGCCGCACATATTGCGGCGAAATCAGCTTGCTCGCGTGCCCCATCGCATTCAGCTTGCGTGCTAGCCAGTGTGAACCAGCACAAGCTTCCATGACGACAGTAACGGCTTTGAGATTGCTGAAGAAGGAAAGCAACTGCTGACGCGAAAGCTTCTTGCGAAAGACCGCATGGCCCTTCGCATCCTGCCCGTGAACGTGAAACACATGCTTGCCCAGATCGATGCCGATCAGCGTGACCTCGTCCATGTCACCCTCCATCTACGTTGGATCGAACCTCTCATAGTAGGACGATCGCTGGGTTCGGGCTGGCCATTTCATTATGTCGTATTTTGACGTAGGTTTGTTGCCGGACAAGCGTTTATGGAGCGCTGGCAATGAACACGACTGGGACCATCACTATGTCGATGCGCGAACTGGACCGACTCAAAGTGATTCAGGCAGTCGCCGAGCGCCAGCTCAAGCCAGGCCGTGCCGCCGAGCGGCTGAGCCTGAGCGTGCGGCAGATCGAGCGACTCGTCTTGCGGGCGTTGTCAAGTTGGTGGGCCGGTCGCGTAAGATGGCGTGATGAAGAAACCGAAATCGCTCTATCACGGTCACCGTTTTCCAGCCGAGGTCATCAGTTGCGCCGTGCGCTGGTATTTCCGCTTCCAGTTGAGCTTGCGTGACATCGAGGAACTGCTCTTCGAGCGCGGGGTGACCGTGACATACGAGACGATTCGTTGCTGGTGCGACAAGTTCGGCAAGGGCTTTGCTCATGGGATGAAAGCGGTGCGACGCAAGCCAGGTAGCACGTGGCACCTCGACGAGATGTTCGTCACACTGCGTGGCGAACCGTACCTGCTGTGGCGTGCGGTCGACGAGCACGGTGCCGAACTCGACATCCTGCTACAAAAGCGGCGCGACAAGGCCGCAGCCAAACGGTTCTTTAAGCGCGTGCTGCGCTCGAGCCCGATGCCGCGCAAGATCGTCACCGATCAGTTGCGAAGTTACCCGGCCGCGAAGGCCGAAATTCCGGAGTTGGCGAGCGTGAAGCATGTGTTCGTCAAAGCGGCCGCCCGCCTGAACAACCGCGCGGAGAACAGCCACCAACCGACACGCGAACGTGAGCGTCGCATGCGTGGCTTTCGCGACCCGAAACGCACGCAAGAATTCCTCTCGTGCTTCGGGCCGATCCGACAACATTTCGCACTGAAGCGGCACCTGCTGCGCGCCTCACTTTATCGCAAACAACTCGCAGCCCGGTTCGTTGCATGGCGCGAATTCGCCCAAAATCCGTCGACTACCTTCTGACCCGTCGTCGCACCTGTCATCGTGCCGGCTTGCACTCGGCAAGTTGACAACGCCCCGACGACCTCTGTTCGACATGGTTGGGACCATGCTCAAGAGAGCGTTCGCGCGCCTCGGACCGAACGACAGACCCATACTCCACTCGGATCAAGGCTGGCAATACCGAATGCCGGTCTATCGGAAGGCTTTGGACAAGCATTCTGTCAAACAAAGCATGTCGCGCCGGGGCAATTGCCTCGACAACGCGGCGATGGAAAGCTTCTTTGGCACACTAAAGTCAGAATTCTTCCACCTAAACAAGTTTCGAGACGTTGATGAACTCCACGCCGGACTGAAAAACTACATTCACTACTACAATCACAAACGTATCAAGATGAAGCTAGAGGCGTGAGCCCGGTCGCATACCGGTCTCTGCTCGCAACAGCATAGCTGTCACACCGTCCAACTTTCGGGGGTCACTTCATCGAATCAGTGGACACCTTTCATGACAGAAGAGCACTCAGGAACGACCGGGTTGAAGGTCGTCAACGTTGGTCGGGACGGCAAGCGCAGATATGACCGGCAAACGAAACAGCCGACGCCGACTGGCACAGCTTTCGTTCCAGTAGTCGAAGTCGAAAGTCACGAAGCGGTGGTTGCGCCCGCATCCACGAAGGCACACCGCCACACCCCCGCAGCAGGACGTCGTCGCCCCCTTCGGCGCGGTTGATGGTGCAGATGCCCAACGGCGTCACACTCCGGTTTGAATGCACCGACAATGATGCGCCGTTGCTATCGGCCATGATCGAGACGCTTGGACGGTGCGATGTTCCGCCTGGACGATGAACTGAAAGTCTATGTGCATCGTGATGCCGTTGACTTCCGCAAGAGCATCAACGGTCTCGCAGCCATCGTCGAGCAGTCAATGAAGCTCGATCCATTCGCGCGTGCGGTTTATGTGTTCAGCAATCAGCGGCGCGACCGCATCAAGATGCTGCTGTGGGACCGTAACGGCTTCTGGCTTCTCATGAAACGCCTCGAGCAGGACCGCTTCGTATGGCCGCGCAAGGAAGCGGTGCTCATGCTGCGAACAGAGCAACTTCACTGGCTACTGGAGGGCATCGACATCGAAGCGATGCGCGCGCATCCGAGGCGTTATTATCAGCGCGTGACCTGAAACGAGAACCGGCATCGCTGGTCTAATTCAGCGATGCCGCCATCATCCTCTTCTTCTACCGACGAACTGCAGGCGCTGCGCGCAGAACTCGCTGCCATGAAAGGCGAGTTGCGTGTGGTGACAGTCGAACGCGATTTGTTGCGCGAGAGACTTAAGGCCTATCAGCGGCAGTTGTTTGCTTCCAGGAGCGAAGTGCGCGGTGCTGAGCAACGCGACCTCTTCCTGAACGAAGCAGAAGCGCTCGCAACGGGATGCGAGCCGGCGCAACAGGCCGAAACTGAACAAAGCGTCGAAGTCGGCGCGCATGAACGCAAGAAGCGTGGGCGCAAACCGTTAGACCCGATGCTGCCTCGCGAGGTCGTGCGCCATGAGTTGCCCGAATCAGAACGCGTCTGCGCACACGACGGCCACGCACTGGTCGAGATCGGCGCTGAGATCAGCGAGCAACTCGATATCGTGCCGCAGCAGGTTCGCGTCATTCAGCATCAGCGAATCAAATACGCATGCCCTTGCTGCGACCTTAGCATCAAGGTGACGCCGGCACCTTCGCGCATCATCCCAAAGGGCTTACTCACTGAATCAGCGCTTGCATGGGTGGTTGTGAGTAAGTTTGCTGACGCGCTGCCGCTGTACCGGATCGCCGCGTTGCTGCACCGTTTCGGTGGCGATCTCTCACGCGGCACGCTGGCAGCAAGCGTAGTGCGCGTCGGCATGGCGGTGCAGCCGCTGATTAACCTGATGCGCGACCACCTGCTCGAGGCCGACATCGTTTACGGCGATGAAACGACGGTGCAGGTACTAAAAGAGCCGGGCCGTGCTGCACAACGCAAGAGCTACATGTGGGCGCAGATGAACGGTACCGGACCACCAGTGCGAATGTTCAACTACAGTCCCACGCGCAGCGCGGCGCAGGCCGCTGTGCTCTATGCAGGCATCAAACCCGGAGCGGTATTGATGAGCGACGGCTACGAGCCGTACAACGAAATCGCCCGAACAAACCAGCTGGTGCACCTTGGATGTTGGGCGCACGCGCGACGTTACCTGATTGAGGCGGAAGAGAACCTCCCTAAGGTACAGCGCGGCGGCAATCATCCGGTAAGCGAATTCATTCGCCTGATCGGCCAGCTGTTTGCCGTTGAGGCACGATCCGAACACATGACGCCGGAGCAGCGCCAGCAACTCAGACAGGCCAGAAGTCAGCCAGTTCTTGATCAGATCGAGGCGCTGCTATCGCGTCATCTGAACACGGTGTTGCCGCAAAGCGGCTTCGGCAAAGCGCTTCAATATCTGCGAGGCCAATGGCCCAAGCTGGTTCGCTACGTCGGCAACGGAGCGTGGCCCATCTCGAACAATCCGTGTGAGAACGCGATCAGACCGTTTACGGTTGGACGCCGGAACTGGCTCTTTAGTGACAGCGTCGCCGGCGCAAACGCCGCCGCCAACCTGTATTCGCTCGTGCAAACCTGCAAAGCCAACAGCATTGAGCCGTATCAATACCTCATCGCGTTGTTCAAAAGTCTGCCGCACGCGAACACCGCCGACGACTACGAGGCTTTGCTGCCCTGGCGACTGAATCCAACCATAGCCTGACGTATGTCGCATGGCAATGCGCAAGGGACGCCGTCTAATGCGCGCTTACGTTGTTCGCCGCTCAAATCCGAAAACCTGAGCGCGAAGACAAAAACCTAATCGCCTTGCGAGTTGCCCACCGACGGGCAGCATCGCGGTCGTGAGAAGCGACTCGCTGCCCGTCCGTGAACAACCCGCGACTCCACACTTAACGGAGGCCGGACCACGACAAATCTTTAAATGCAAATCTGTCCGTCGGAGCGGGGCAATCTTATGCTACTAGGGCAGACCGACTTGGAATTGGCTCAATGGACCTCGAATCGCTAACCGTTGGACTCATCGGACCGTCGGCTTCGAAGAATCCACCCCACGTGCGTTTATTGGTCGTCGACGACTACCGCCTCGGTGCTGAAGCGATCACTGCCACACTCTTGGCCGAAGGTTATGATGTTCGCTGGGTGTCAACGGCGAGGCAGCGCTCAGTTCAATCGCTGACTGAGTTCCTCATGTTGCGTTGCTTGACATTAACATGCCGGAGATGGACAGAGTCGAAGTCGTGGAAAGAATGCGGGTCGCGGATTCGGTGCAAAACGTCACGCTCGTTGCATTCACCTCCCTAGGACGAACTTGGCACGCCCGGCGTCCAGGCCGGCTTCGATGCATACTGCAAAAGTAAGAGAGGGCAGCCGCGCTGTTGCGTTTGCTCAATCGAATGGCTCGATAGCGATCGAATTCCTTGAGCCGCCTTACAGGCTTATCACCTTCTCAGAACTTAATCTGAAGAAGACTCAGCGGAAAGTTCGAAACGGAGCCGTTGTGGTCAAAAACGCGCATCAACTGAGCAACACGAGCGGCCCCAACTTCGCGGTAGTGGGCATTGGCGCATCGGCCGGCGGCGTTCAGGCGCTTTTGCGTCTTTTCGAGGCGACGCCGCCCGCGCCGGATGTCGCTTTCGTGGTGGTCCTACACCTATCACCAACGCACGAAAGCCATGCTGATGCGGTGCTTCAAACCGTCACCCGTTTGCCCGTGAAGCAAGTGATGGGGCCGACCGTCCTTGAAAAGAATGCAATCTACGTCATCCCTCCAGGCAAAACCCTCTCGATGGTCGATGGGTACCTGCGCTTAAGTGACCCCGAACTCCCTCGTTCACCTCCCACGTCGATCGACATCTTCTTTCGTAGTCTGGCCGATGCGCATGGATCGCGCTCCATCGCCGTCATTCTCTCGGGTTCAGGCGCTGATGGCTCTATCGGAATCGCGCGCGTGCGCGAACGCGGAGGGATCACCATTGCCCAACGCCCGGAAGAAGCACAGTACGGCGACATGCCGCGCAACGCGATTGCGACCGGCGACGTCGATCTTGTGCTGAGCGCCTTTGAGATCGTCCCCCGACTCGTCGAGCTTGCGCGCAATGCGGCGAAGATTGAACTGCCCTCACCGTCCGATGCTGAGGCACCAAGCGGGACTGACGCGTTGATTCCTGATGCGAACGCCATCGATGAAGTGCTCGCCACGCTGCGCAGCCGCACTCGCCATGATTTTTTGAGTTACAAGCGCGGCACAGTCATGCGCCGCATCGAGCGCCGCATGCAGGTCACAGGCGTATCAACGGCGGCCGCCTATCGCGACTATCTGATTGAGCACGCCGATGAGACGCCCAAGTTGCTTGCCGACATGCTCATTGGTGTGACCAATTTCTTTCGCGACCCCACGGCGTTCGCCGCACTCGAACGTGCGGTCGTGCCGATTCTTCCGAAAACGCTGCAAGGGCGTGACGAAGTGCGTGCCTGGGTGCCTGCGTGCGCGACTGGCGAAGAAGCTTTTTCAATCGCGATCCTCCTCGATGAAGTCGCACGGCGCTTACCCAATCGCCCGCGCGTAACCGTGTACGCCAGCGACATTGACGAGCGAGCGATCACGCTCGCGCGCGCGGCCAACTATCCCGCCGCCATCGCGACCGATATCTCGTCGGGCCGACTCAATCAATATTTCGTCAAGGACGGCGATCGTTATCGGCTGGTCAAATCGCTACGCGACACGGTCGTCTTTGCGGCGCACAACTTGCTGCGTGATCCACCCTTCTCGCGCATCGACCTTGTCTCATGCCGCAATTTCCTCATCTATCTTGATCGCCGGGCGCAAACCCGCGTGCTAGAGAGTCTGCACTTTGCGCTGCGCCCGCATGAAGGCTTTCTTTTTCTCGGAACAGCCGAATCGGCCGACTTTTCGAGCCACCTTTTTGCGCCTCTTGGAAAGCAGCAAAAACTCTATCGTGCCCTCCCACACGTGGCGGGCAACAGCCTGCTTGCGCTCGGCGACATGCAAATGTCCGCCGGAGCGGGCCACACATTCTTTTCAGCACCGCCCAATCGTGCGACACACAATGCGGCGTTGCCGGGCCAGGCACGAGGGCTCGATCTATTCGGGCCGCCGACTCTCATCATGCGTGCAGATGGCACGATCATGCATCGATCATCCAACGCAAATCGAATCACCGAAGATGTGCGGCACGCCCGCGTCGTCAACCTCTTTGACATTTTGCGTAATGATGCTCAAGACGGGGTTCGTCATGCGGTACAGCGTTGTCTGAGCGATGACCGTCGCGGCGAGGCACTCGCGGTCCCCTTCGTTACCGCTATTGGCGAGATCCTGGTCGACTTGTCATTTCGTCCTTATCACGATCTCGCGCAAGACGAATTTCTGGTCTCGGTGACATGTGACCTGCTGACGCCCCTACTTGGTGCAGCTCCGCCGACTCCGCTTTTGCCCGATGAAGAGACGATTGATACGCTTAGAGAGGCGTTGGCCGGTAGCGAAGAACGCCTATCAAGCTCGATGGAGCATGATGCGACGTCCAGCGAAGCGCTCAGGGCGTCCAACGAAGAGTTACAGGCCACGAATGAGGAATTGCGCTCGGCGACCGAGGAACTGGAAGCAAGTCGCGAAGAGCTGCAATCACTCAACGAAGAGTTGGTGACCGTCAATTCCGAGTTACTTGTCAAGGTGCAGGAATCCGCCCGCGTGAGCGACGATCTGCAAAACCTCATCTCGCTGGTGGGCGTCGCTACGGTTTTCGTCGATCGCTCCCTAAACATTAAACGGTACACGTCGCCCGCCGAGACCCTATTTAACGTTCGACCCGTGGACATCGGCCGGCCCCTGGAGCACCTGACACATCAGCTTATCTACCCGGAGATGATTAACGACTTGCGCACGGCATTTGGGTCGCTCAAGTCGGCAGAACGAGACATACGTAGCAACGACGGACGAACCTTTTCGCGCGCGTGTTGCCTTATCGCACGGATGATGACCGCATCGACGGCGCAGTATTGGCGCTCATTGATATCACGGAGCAACGCGCCGCGCAGGATCACGCCCGCGCAAGTGAGGAGAAGCTCAAACTCGCGGCGCGCGAGACACACGACTTTGCCATCATCGTGCTGGATGAACAGGGAAAGATCGTGAGCTGGAACGTGGGCGCCACTCGAATGTTCGAATTCGGCGCGGACGAAGCAATGGGCCGTTCGCTTGACATGATCTTTACCCCCGAAGATATCTCGGACGGGGTCCTGCGGCGCGAGCAGTACAATGCAAGCACACGCGGTCGTGCGGAGGATGACCGCTGGCACCTGACCAAAAGCGGGAAGCGAGTCTTCTGCAGCGGCCTTCTAAGCCGGATTCAATCCCCCGGATTTTCGGGCTACGCCAAAATCGTTCACGATGCGACCAGCCGGAAGCTGGCCGAGGGCAGAAAAGAACGAGGCCTTGAGCGCGAGCGAGCACAAAGCAACGAGGTCCGAAAGCTCAGTCAGCTGAAGGATGAGTTCATCGCGGTGCTGTCGCATGAATTGAAGAACCCGCTCAATCTTATCCACATGAAAGCCGAGATCCTCACACGTCTTCCGGAAACGCGCAATGTTGCTCGCATTCAGGAAGTGTCCGACGCCATCCAAAAATCGGTTCAGACACAGGCGCAGATCATCGACGACCTGCTTGATTTCTCTCGCATTCAAACGGGTAAGCTTACGCTGCGCTTTGCGCCCACGGATATCGCAAGCATTGCGCGCAACATTTCGAGCGCGATGCAAAAAGATTTCGAAGATGGTGGCGTCGATCTGCGAACCGATGTGCCTGATGAGCCATTGATCATTCGAGGTGATGCCGTGCGGGTCGAACAGATCATTTGGAATCTGTTAAGCAACGCCTTAAAATTCACCCCCCGGGGCGGGCACGTGCTTATACAGCTGCGCCCAGAACGGGAGCATGTGCAACTTGAAGTCACCGACACGGGTTGCGGTATTGCGCCAGACGCGTTGAGCACGGTTTTTGAGATGTTTCAGCAAGCTCCGAACACCCCGTTTCGCGCCAAAAGCGCGGGACTTGGCATCGGCCTGTCTTTGGTCCGCCAATTGGCACAATTGCACGGCGGGACGGCCGAAGCGTGCTCCGAAGGCGAAGGTCGCGGCGCATGTTTCATTGTCCGCTTGCCTGCGGAGGCATCCTCTTCACAACGGCAAACGGGAAATCTGCCGGCCGATGTGTCTGTGTTCAGCGGAGTAGACATTTTGCTGGTCGAGGATTCCGAGGACTCGCTGCAAGCCATGGAGGATTTGTTGTCGCTCTACGACGCAAAAGTATCGACATCGACCAACGCGCTCGACGCACTACGTCATGCCGCACATCGGCCGTTCGATCTTGTCGTGACGGACGTCAATCTCCCTGACATGGAAGGTTATGAGCTTGTCAAGCGCATCCGTCAGCTGCCAGACTTCAAAACCGCGCTGATCGTCGCCCTCACCGGGCGACCCGTCGCGCAGGAGCAAACGCGGGCGCGAGCTGCTGGATGCGATGCGTGCCTGTCAAAGCCGTTTAACCTTGAAGTTTTGGCCGACCTCGTCCATCAGTTTCAACAGAAAGGATGCGGTACCTGACGATGGCTTCGCGTTGCCAGCGCGTCGGATTTCCAGTTACGAAGCACGTACATCTTTGATGAAGCGCCTCGAGTCTGTCCGAGACTGAAGACCTTACACTACGATGGCTCCATCACCTCCATCTGTCCGGTGACGTCGCTCCGCTTAACGGCTGGACTTTACTTGAAGCTGCCGTCTGAGTGGCCTCCTTATTCGCTCAACGAACGACTGCAAGTGGCCTATTTCGTTGAAAAACTCGCCTGAAAGTCGGATTGTTCGCAAACTGGACGCGGCAGCCTCGATCTCGCCGCACTGCCAACTTTCGCAAGCAAGTGGCTAATGCCTCGGCTATCCGACTTCTACAAGCGGCATCCAGGCGTGCTGATCAATCTGCATTCGCGCATTGGCCAGTTCGACTTCGAACACAACGGCATCGACGCGGCGATCGGCGTCGGTGACGGCGCGTGGCCGGGGCTCGTGTCGTATAAGCTCTGCGACGAAACCCTGCTGCCGATCATCAGCCCTTCGATCGCGCAGACGCACCCCATCCGCGCCCCGCGGGATCTGACGCGCCATTTGCTGTTGCGCGTGGCGGCACGGTCCGATTCCTGGATCCGCTGGTTCGAGGATCAGCAGATCGACGAGCGCTCGATCAACGTCGGCCCTCAGTTCGAGTTGACGTCGCACTTGATCGAAGCGGTGTCCTCCGGCATCGGGATCGGGCTCGTGCCAAGTTTTTTGGTTCAGGACGAGTTGGCGTCCGGCGCGGTGATGCTCGCGATCGATCGGCCGTTGCGCACGGGCCTGAGCTACTACCTCTTCCTTCCCGCCGGCGATCAGCCCCTGCCGCAGAGCGTCGCGTTCCGCGAGTGGATCCTGTCGCGCGCGCAGCAAGATTTCGCGGAGCCGCACACCGTTTCGCATCCGCGATAATTTATCGATCGATCATTTATCGATCGATAAATTCTATGTCGGCGGAACGGCGCGACCAAGCGTTGCCGGGCTCTGTCGCATTAAGACGATCTGCTATCGTAGCGCCCGGAAAATGAAAGACTTGATCGACGATGACAACGGACAAGGTGTTCAAACGGTTGCACTATCCGCTGGATGTGATGCTGACTTGTGTGCGCTGGTACGTGGCCTATCCGCTGAGCCTGCGTCATCTGGAAGAGATGATGGCCGAACGAGGCGTATCGGTCGATCATTCGACCGTGCATCGCTGGGCCATCAAACTCCTCCCGGCGCTGGAAAAGGCGTTTCAACGTCACAAACGCGGAGTCGGTAGAAGCTGGCGAATGGACGAAACCTACGTGAAGGTCAACGGGGAGTGGAAGTACTTGTATCGTGCCGTTGATAAAGCGGGCGATACAGTTGACTTTCTGTTGCGAGCCAGGCGCGACAAGGTTGCCGCGCGGCGTTACTTCGAGAAAGCCATTGATGAAAACGGTGTTCCGGAGACGGTGACGATCGACAAGAGCGGCGCCAATCTCGCGGGGCTACATGCGATTAACGCCGAACGCGAAACGTCAATTAAGATTCGTCAGGCCAAGTATCTGAACAACATCGTCGAGCAGGACCATCGAGCTATCAAGCGGCGCATTCGTCCAATGCTGGGATTCAAGAATTTTCGTTGCGCCCGCATCCTGTTGAGCGGCATCGAAGTCATGCACATGATTAAAAAAGGGCAGATGATGTGTCGCGACAGCACTGCGCGGACTGCAGCTGAGCAGTTCTATACATTGGTGGCATAAGCAGTACTCAAGATATCACCTCCGCTTGGCCCAACCTCCTTATTGCGACAAAACCCATTAGCAGCTACCGACATTTTGAGGTTCGACTGGTGCGGTTTTCATCTCGGAACAACGGACGAGCGTCCGGCACGATTCCGGATAGATTTGCGCAAGCCACACACTGTCAAAACCAGAGGTTGCAAAATTCGGGCTGGCCATAGATTTGAACTTAGCGGGAACACCTCGTAGTTATCCGAAACAAATGGATCATTCAACGCTGGGTTGATGCCACAAATTCCTATCGCGTCGGTCACGGCCTCTCGATGACGGCATGCTGGACACGGTCGCGGGCGAGCACGGACAGTCTCTTGAAAAAGCAGTCAAACGCGGTGCAGAGCGATGCCGCATCTCCAGCAACCTGACAGCGCCTGCGTAAAGCTTCCGCATATTTCGGTCAGGCGAAGCTCTGCCGACGATCGAAGCCATCATTGCGTTTATCAACAAGCATCGCGACGTCTACGGTATCGAGCCGATCTGCCGCCTGCTGCCGGTCCCGCCGTCGACGTATTATCGGCACGTCGGGCGGCGCAGCGATCCGGAGCAATGGCCGGCCCGAGCGCGTCGCGACATTGAACTAAAACCCCCTTCCAGCGCGATGAACCGGAGGCACCACCGGGGTGCGGCTTTACTCGTCCTAGCCTTTCCGTCCGCATAGCGAACGCACCCTGAGGATTCGTGTCGTAAGTCGGTGCGTCGATGCACAAATTAAAGGCCCTCACAGACATATGCGGTGCACCACATAATTTGAACCTATCCGCCATATCCCGCGAGTTCTTACGTGACGGACCCGGGAGATCGTTGGCATACCCCTTGCATTGTTTCATGACGAATTTTCGTATTCGAACGAAGAGTCGATTGGACGACCACCATCCGTCGTCTCGCGCACAACTGCAATCCTGTGCGCGGACGTCACCATCATCAAGGGGGATTTTCATGTCAGTGCGTCTCACGCGCAACAATTTTTGCCGGTCGAAACAGCGCAGCGTCGCTGCGCTTTTGCGCTCGTGCGCGTTCGTGCTCATCGCCGCAGCCGGCGTCCATGCCGGCATCAACCATCCCGCCCATGCAGCGAGCGCGGATGAGATCAAGTCGCGCGGTTATCTGAGCGTTGCGACCGAGGACGATTACACCCCGTTCGAATTCGTCGCCGATGGCAAGAACACCGGCTACGACAACGATCTGCTTGCGCTGGTGAAGAAAAAGATCGGCGTGGACGTCAAGCAGCAGGTCATGCCCTGGTCCGGCATTCTGCCGGGCGTGACCACCGGCAAGTACGACATGGCGCTGACCGCCGTGCTCGTCACCGACGAACGCAAGAAGAGCTTCGATTTCGCGTCGCCGACCTGCGAAGCCGTCACATTCTACGCCACCAAGAAAGGCTCGCCGATCAAGAGCCCCGACGATCTCGCCGGCAAGGTCGTCGGCGCGGAAACCGGCAGCGCAATGCTTGCGGACCTGAAGCTGTTCGACGCCGATCTGAAGAAGAAGCATGGCGGCGCCGGCATCAAGCAGATCGTCGAATACCAGTCCTATCCGGAGGCATATCAGGATCTCGCACTCGGCCGTGTCGATGCCGTCGCCAATACGCAAATCAGCCTCAATTCGCTCATCAAGACGCGCCCCGACACCTTTAGCGTCGGTCAGGCGATCGGCAAGCCGACGTACATCGCGTGGGCCGTCAAGAAGGGCAACGGCGACGTACTGAAGATGGTCGATACCGCCCTGCTCGAACTGCGCAAGAGCGGCGAGATGTATCAGCTTCAGCAGAAATGGCTCGGCGCGACCTACAAGGACATGCCGCAGTCCGTCAATTGATGTCACTTTGATCGCGCATCGATGAACGCCTTCGATTACTGGAGCATCACTCAGGGCGCGCTGGCGACCGTGGTTCTGTCGGTCGCCAGCATTGTGCTCGGCGTGCCGCTGGGCCTGGCGCTCGCGCTGATCCGCTGGGCCCGCGTGCCTTTTCTAAATCGCTTCGTGATCGCATATGTGAGTCTGATACGCTCGTGTCCGGCTGTCACGCTCACGCTGCTGATCTTCTTCGCGCTGCCGCAGTTCGGACTGTCGCTGGACCCGACGCCCGCGGCCATTCTCGCGCTCACCATCAGCACCGCCGCATTCAACTGCGAAATCTGGCGTGCGGCGCTGTTGAACTTCCCGCGCGATCAGTACGACGCGGCACTAGCCTATGCAATGCCGCGCACGCTGCGTTTTCGCCGCATCGTGATGCCGCAGATCTGGCGCGCTAGCCTGCCCGGTCTCGTCAATGAGATGACCTTGCAGATCAAGTCGACGCCGGCTGTCGCGGTGATCGGCATCGTCGAGATCACGCGCGCGGCGTTGCGTGTCGGCGCGCGCACTTACGATCCACTGCCGCCGTTCATCTTCGCGCTCGTGCTGTACGGGCTGATCGTGTTCGTGCTGATCAAGGCACAGCGCGTCATCGAACGTCAGCCGATAGAGGCCCGCGCATGATCGACCATTTCCTGATCGTCTGGCAACAGCGCGCGGACGTGTTGTCGGGTCTGCTCGACACACTCGGCCTGCTCGCGGTCGCGGCTGTCGCCTCGCTCGTATTGGGCGTGCTGCTCACGCCCGCGCTGATGTCGAAGCGCCCGGCCATCGCGCGTATCGCCATGCTCTATGTCGATGCAATGCGTTGCGCACCGTTTCTCCTGTTCGTCTATCTGATCTACTTCGGCTTGCCTACGGCAGGCATCCGTTTGTCGAACTGGTGGGCGGGCGCGATCGCGCTAATTCTCTACAACACCGCCTACATGGCCGAGCTGTTGCGCGGCGCATGGGCCGGACTGCCCACGCCGGTGATCGAAGCCGCGCGCGCTTACGGCTTCCATGGCTTCAGCCTGGTGCGACGCATCATCCTGCCGCAAGTCTTCACCGTCGCCTTACCGCTGATCGGCAATCAGCTCGTGCAGATCGTCAAGGACAGCGCGTTTCTCACCGTGATTGCCGTGGGCGAACTCACGCATCAGATGAACGGCATTCAAGCCACTTACTTCATTCCCTTCGCCGCATTCATCACGGCCGTCGTGCTCTATTGGGCGATCTGCCTCGTGATCGAAGGCGGCAGCGGATTACTGTCGAGATTTGCCGAGGAACGCAGAGCATGAACCTTTCGAACGACGTCCCGCCCGTACTCATGCGCGCAGCCGATGCAAACCGGTCGTCAGGCGAAGCGGCGCGCTCCGCTGCACAAACCGTTCTGCAACTCAACGGCGTATCCAAGTCGTTCGGCGAAAACCTCGTACTGCGCGATGTATCGCTCACCGTGCAGAAAGGCGAAACGGTCTGTCTGCTCGGACCTTCCGGTTGCGGCAAGTCGACATTGCTGCGTTGTGTGAACTGGCTCGAAGTTCCCGACGCGGGCACGGTCTATGTTTCCAATCAGCGCATGGGCGTGCGCGAAAGCTCGGCCATCAAGATGAGCGATGCCGAACTCGCCCGCTCTCGCGCGCGCATCGGCATGGTGTTTCAGCACTTCGCGCTATGGCCGCATCTGAACGTGCTGCAAAACGTGATGGAAGCGCCGCTGCACGTCTTGAAGCGGCCGCGCGCCGAAGTGCGCGACGAAGCGGAACGCCTGCTCGAACGCGTCGGCCTCGCCGGCAAGACGGATGCGTTTCCGTCGCGCCTTTCCGGCGGACAGAAGCAGCGTGTGGGCATCGCGCGCGCGCTGGCGATGAAGCCCGATATCCTGCTGTTCGACGAACCCACCAGCGCGCTCGATCCGATGCTCGTCGGCGAAGTGCTCAACGTGATGCGTTCGCTCGCGCAGGAAGGCGCGACCATGGTCATCGTCACGCACGAGATGGAGTTTGCGCGCCAGGTGGCGAGCCGCATCGTGTTCATGGATGCGGGGCAGATCGTCGAGACCGGACATCCCGAGCAATTCTTCAGCGCACCGCAGACGCCGCGTGCCCGGCAGTTTCTCGCGCGGTTTCGTGCGCCGCATCAGGACGAATGGAGCCAGTCGTCCAAGCTTGTCTGATGCGTGCTGATGCGTGCGTTCGTCGCGCCCATCACTGCGCGACGAACGTTCGATGCTTTACTGCGGCGCGCTCATGTCCGCTGCCTGCTTCGTTTCTCCGTCCTTGTACTTGCCCCACGTCGCCGCGAGCTCGCTCATCGCGCGCGGATCGCAATCGTATTCGGGCAAGGTGTCCGCATCCCAGTGATTGAAACGATCCACCCCGCGCACGAGCGTCGCGCGACGGCGGCCCGTCGCCGATTTCACATGCGCCGGAACATAGAAGAATGCGAAGCCGATGCGCCGGTCATCCGAGCGATTCGGCAAGGAACTGTGTGCGGTGCGTTCCTGATGCATCGAAAATTCGCCGGGCTGCAAGGGCATTTCCACGGCGAGGTTGTCATCGATATCGACGAGCGTCTGGCCCTTGGCGAGCATGTTGTCTTTAGCGAATGTCTCGACGTGTTTGAGGTCCGGACCGATGTGCGATCCCGGCAACACGCGCAGCACGCCGTTCACCGAATTCGCGGGCGTGAGCGCGACCCATACGGTCACTTCCTCGTGCGGCGTGAGGCCAAAGTAAGTCGAGTCCTGATGCCATGACACATAACGCGGATCCCGTCCGTTCTTCGCGAAGATCGACGCACCGAACAACATGATGTCCGGTCCGATCAGATCTTCGACCGCATCCAGAATGGCCGGACGACGCGCGAGATCGACGATGGCCGGCAACGCGAGATGACCCTTGATTTTCAGGGTCTTGTTGACGTCTTCACCCGACGACGCCTCGTAGTTCTCGATGATGCGGCGATACTCCAGCGCCTCGTCCGAACTGATCGCGCGCATCGGATAGACATAGCCGTGTTGCTTGAAGTGCGCGACCTGCGCTTCACTCAAATGCTTGGTCATAGACGTTCCTTGAGGGTTAGGCTTGGTGAGTCATCTCATGCACGGCCTGCGCGACACGCAGCACGTTTTCGTCCGCACCGCGCGCGCCGATGATCGACAGCCCCACGGGCGCGCCATCGAACGAGGCCCACGGCATGTTCACTTGCGGCAGACCCGCAAGGCCCGCGACGCACAGCATCTGCTGCGAACGCGCGCGCGCATGATCGACCGTTTGCGCGGACGCATCGGCGCGTGGCGCCACGCCCGGCACCGTCGGCACGAGCCAATACGTGCTGGATGGCAATGCGTGCGTCATCGCTTCGATGGCACGAATGCGCACGCGTTGCGCGGCCGCGATCTGTTCGGGAGTGACGGTCAGGCTCGTCGCGAAGCGCGCACCGACATCGGCGCCGAAGCTCGATGCGTGTTCACGCGCCCACTGTCCGTGCCGTTGCGCGATCTCCCCGGCCTGAAGCACGCGGAAGGCTCGCGCCCAATCGGCGAGCGATGCATCGGGCTCCACGTAGGTCACTGCATCGCGCAAGGCTTGCAGCGAATCGGCGAAGCGCGACTCGATATCCGTATCCACACACGCGAGCAACTGACGCGGCACATGCAGCGCAAACGCTTCATCGCCCGTACCGACGATACTGCGCGCGAGCACTTCGAATGCATCGATCAGCGTGCGCGCATCGCGTGCGAACCAGCCGACCGTATCGAAGCTATGCGCGAGCGTCAGACAGCCGTCCGTTGCGATACGTCCATGCGTCGGGCGCATGCCCCAGATGCCGCAATAACTCGCGGGCAATCGCACGGACCCGCCGCAATCGGTGCCGAGTGCGACGTCCGCATGTCCGGCTGCGACCGCGACGGCCGAGCCTGACGACGAACCGCCGGGAACGCGCGCGGCATCGGCCGGATTCTCCGGCGTGCCGTAATGCACGTTCACGCCGGCGAGGCTGTAGGTCAGTTCATCCGTGACCGTCTTGCCGATCCATTGCGCGCCTTCTTCGAGCAAGCCGCGAACGGCCAGCGCGGTGCGTGTAGCCACAGGCTGCTCCGCGCGCCACGCAGGATTGCCGCCGCCTGCTCGAAGGCCCGCGATATCGAAGACGTCTTTCACGGCGAGACGCTGGCCGGTAAGCTTTGCGCTGATCCGCGAAGGCCAAGCTTCCGTGGGAAGCGCATCGAAGCCATCGGCGACGAATGCGCCATGCAATCCGGGTTGAACCAAAGTGTTCTGCATCATGACGCGTCCATCCAGCTCACATGTGCGGCAACGACGCGCCATTGGCCATTGAGCCGCACCCACGTTTGCGACTGTCTGCCAATACGCGATTCGTCCGCGCGCGAGAATGTGATGTTGGCGACCGCGAAATCAGCACCGAAGGTCGTGATCGTCCGATCGACGACGGTGCGCATCAGGCCTTTGGCCGGACGCATCGCACGAAAGGCACGAATCGTTTCGTAGCCGTGCAGGTTTTCGGTCGCGCCGTAGCGCAGTGTATGCGGACTGTTCCAGAACAGCGTGTCGAGCACGGAGACGTCGTTGGTCGTGAGCGCGCGTTCGTATTCATCGAACGCGGCTTCGAGCGACGCCCGTGTCGCGGGATCGTTGATCGTGTCCGGAGTCATTCGGTATCGGCAGAGAGGGTTTGCAACGCGCGTTCGAACAATTCAAGCGGCACTGCATAAATGCCGCGCCCGAGCAACCCGGCGCGTCCGTGCGCGTCGATAATCGCAATCGCCGCGAGTGGCGCAATGCCTTCATTCACGACGCGCGCGGCATCCAGCACGCCGGGCAAGCGCGCGAACTCCGGATGCGCCTGCGCATGCACACGCGGCTGCGTCTCGCGCCAAGCTTCGGGCAAATACGCGTGCAAGGCTTGCGCCGGTTCCGGTGCGAATCCAAGCGCCTGTGCGCCGAAGCCTGCCGCGTCGATCACGCCGCTATCGCCGGTGAGCGGCGCGGCGGGTGTGGTCTGTTGCGCATCGATACGCGGCCCTTGCGGCGCGTTCGCATACGCCGTGGTCCATTGCGATGGCGACGCCGCGAGCCGCAGGCCCACGCTCTCGCCATTGCCCGCGAGTCCCACCACGAGCGTCGATGACGATGCCGCCGACAACATCAGATGGCACGCCGCCATCCACAGCGTGAGAAAGAACAGCGGCGTTTGCGCGAGCATTGCATCGATGTCCTTACGATCGATTCGCGGCTCGAGCATCGTGCGCAGCGCGGCTGTCGCGCTGGTCGTGCGCGCATGCAGGTCGTCGCCGCCGTCGATGCCAGTTCTCGCCAACGCGAACAAGTCGATCGGTCCTTGCGAAAGCGCCTGCGCGAGCGCCGGCCCGAGCACTCCATCGCGCCATGTCATGCGATCGAGAATGCGCATGTCGCGCGTGCCGAATCGAATCTGCGGACCCCCACCGCTGCCGAGCAGGGACCACGCGCGTCGTGCGGGATCGTTCGCGTCCGATACTTCGACCAGCATCGTGCGAGGTGAGATAACCGCGGCAAGCGGCGTCACCGCGCCATACGACTGTGCGCATTCGAGCCGCACTTCGCCACGCGCGATCAGGTCTTCCGCATGGGCTTCGTCGTGCGCCCAGCCTTCATGGATGCAGCACAGCACGGCGGACGACAGCACGGACGCGGAGGGTTTGCGCGCATCGTCGAATGGTGGTCCTGCATGAAGCAGCGCAAATTCCGGCAACGCCACCGCATCGCGCGCGGCCATGACAGCGCTCCATTGCGGACGCACCGCATGAACGCGACGCAATGCGTGGGTAGTGTCATCCGCGCGCATGGCTCAGCGGCTCCCTAAACTGAACATGCCGCGCAAGCGGGACCACAACATCTTCCAGAACAAGTTGCCGACATCGAGCGGCGCGTTCTGCTTTTGTGGGGGCGCTGCGGGCACGTTCTGCGGTTCCGCACGCGCTGCGGGCTCGCGTCGTTCGATCATCGGCTCGGGCGTGGCTTCCTCGACAACGACCGGCTCGGCGGCCACTAATACAGGCGCCGCTTCGTCCAGCTTCGATTTAAGATTGGCGGCGAACGCTTCCGTCATGCGCGTCGCGAGTTCCTTGACGATGCCGCCACGCGAGAACTGCGCCAGGCTCCCGCCGAGGTTGTAATCCACCTTTACATCGACGCGCGTTTCCGTCGCCGTGACCGCATCGAGCGAAAACGACGCCACGCCCTTGACGCGCGACGAGCTCTTGCGATCGACGCCCGTTCCCGTGATGCTGCCGCGATACTGCGCGTCATCGAGCTTCATCTCGCCATCGCCCGCGAAGGCCGCGCCGATGGGACCGAGCTTGACCGTCATTGCGAGCTTGAGCAGACCGTTCTCGACCGGTGCCGCGAGCGATGCGCCCGGCAGGCACGCGACGATCTCCGGTGTGTCGTGAAAGTGCGACCACACCGCATCGCGCGGATAAGGCACGGTGAAGCTTTGTTCGATTTCCATGACGTATGAATCCGTGTTCGATGAATGTGTCCGACCCGTCAGGCCGTCACCGCTACTGCGGTGAGCGGTGCCGTTGCGCGCGCTTGCCGTGCATCCAGCACGCGGCGAATCGCGCGCACGATGCCCACATAACCCGTGCAGCGGCACAGATTGCCAGACAGTTCCAGACGCACGCGCGCGTCGTCGGCATCGGGCAGACGCGTGACGATATCGCGCGCGGTCATCAGCATGCCGGGCGTGCAATAGCCGCATTGCAGCGCATGTTCGGCGGAAAAAGCGGCGCGCAGTTCGTCCATCGTGGCGTCGTCGTCGAAGCCTTCGATGGTGCGTACCTTGCCGCCCGCACATGCAACCGCTGGCGTGATGCACGAGCGTGCCGGCGCGCCATCGACTTCGATCGTGCATGCGCCGCATACGCCCTGCTCGCAACCGATGTTGGTTCCACACAGCATGCGTTGCTCGCGCAGAAAATCCGCGAGACTCGTGCGCGGTTCGACGCGATCCGCCACGGTCCGGTCGTTGACGACGAGTTCGATCGTCTTGATGAATGCGTCGCTCATGATGCGTTTCCGGCTGGATTGCGAAGCATCGCCGCCGCGCGCACGAGCGCGACGCGATGCACCTGATATTCGTATGTGCCCGCTTCGACACCGGCTGCATCGAGATGCGCATCGAATGCGTGCGTATCGGGATCGTGGTCCGCGACGAGCGAACGCGCATCGTCGATCAGATGCGGCGGGCCGTCGATCGCGCCGATCACCGCGCGGCACACGTTGCGCGCGGCATCGTCGATGAATACGGCAATGGCTTCCGCGAACTCGCCCGGCTTGCGATTGAACTTGTAGTAGCTCCAGCGCGCCTGCGCCGAAAGACGCTGAAAACGCACGCCCGTGAGGATGTCGTCGGGTTCGAGCGCGGTGGTGAAGGCGCCGGACATCCATGCATCGCTTGCGATCGTGCGCACGCCTTCGCGGCCCTGCACGACGTATTCGGCGTCGAGCGCACGCATCGTGTTGATCCAGTCCGCCGCGGGATCGGCATGCGCGAGACTGCCGCCGAGCGTGCCGCGATTGCGCACCGCGCGATACGCGATGCCGCGCGCTACGTACGGCATGAGCCCGCGCGTGTCGGTGTCGATCTTGCCGTCCTCGATCTCCGCATGCGTGACGCACGCGCCGAGCGTCACGGTCTCGCTTTCGATGCGGCACACGCGCAATGCGTCGATACCGCGCACATCGACGAGCATCTCGGGTTGCGCGAGGCGCAGGTTCATCATCGGTCCGAGCGACTGACTGCCCGAGACGAATTTCGCCATGCCGTCGGTCGGCGTGACGAGCGCGATGGCATCATCGCATGCGAGCGGCTTTGCATAGTCACAGGTCGCGGCTTTCAAGCGGGCATCCCCTTCAATGGACGGGCTTGCGCTTCATGTTGCCTGGCCAATGCTTCGACGATCAAACGCGGCGTGACCGGCAATTGATCGATGCGCACGCCCAGTCCGCGCAATGCATCGTTGATGGCATTCGCGATGGCGGCGGGCGGTCCGATCGCCCCGCTCTCACCGATGCCCTTCTGCCCGAACTCGGTGTAAGGCGCGGGCGTCTCCATGTGTTCGATGCGGATCGCGGGCACTTCGGTCGCGCCCGGCAGGAGGTAGTCCGCGAGCGTCGAAGCGAGCGGCTGACCGTCCTCGCTATAAGGCATGGCTTCGTAGAGCGCGGTGCCGATGCCTTGGGCCGCGCCGCCGTACACCTGACCATCGACGACCATCGGATTGATGAGCACGCCGCCGTCTTCGACGATGGCGTAATCCAGAATCTCCGTTTGCCCGAGCGCCGGATCGACCGCCACGACTACCGCGTGACACGCATAACTGAACGTGCCCGAATCACGCCTGGCCTGATACGAGGTCGAGACTTCGAGACCGCGCGGATCGACATCAGGCGGCAGCAGTTGCGGCGCGAGATACCACGCGCGCGCGATCTCCTGCAGCGTGCGCCGGGCGTCCCTGCCGACCACCGCGCCGTCCTCCCAGCGCACGTCGCCCAGCGGCGCCTGCATCATCCAGGCGCCGATCTTCATCAGGCGCTCTTTCAGTTCCTTCGATGCACGGCCCACCGCGCCGCCCGCCATCACGATCGAACGCGAGCCCCACGTACCCGTCGAATACGGCGTGACGCCGGTGTCGCCCAGTACGATGCGCACGCGGTCCGTATCGATGCCGAGCACTTCATGCGCGATCTGCGCAAGCGTCGTTTCCATGCTCTGACCGTGCGAATGCACGCCGACACGCACTTCGAGAATGCCATCGGGCGTCAGGCGAATCACGGCGGGCTCATAGCCCGGCACCATCGGAATGCCCCAGCCGTGATACACCGACGTGCCATGCGCGCCCTGCTCGCAGAAGATCGACATGCCGAAGCCGATGCGCCTGCCATCCGCCTCGCCCCGACGCTGACGCGCGCGCACCGCGGGCAGATCGATCGCGGCCATCGCGCGGCGCACGGCTTCCGGATAGTCACCGCTGTCGAAGTGCTTTTTGGTGATGTTGTCGTACGGCATTTCATGTGGCTGCACGAGGCTGCGCAAACGCACCTCGTAAGGCTCGATTCCCGCTTCGACGGCGATCGCATCCATGATGGTTTCGATCGCATAGCAGACGCCGGTGCGCGCGACGCCGCGATACGGCAGGATCGGCGGCTTGTTGGTCGCGACCGACCATGTTCGGCAGCGAAAGCGATCCATCTTGTACGGACCCGGCAGAATGCTGCCCACCTGCGCGGCTTCGAGACACGCCGAAAATGGATACGACGAATACGCGCCCGAATCGACATGCGCGTCGCATTCGACCGCGAGCAGCTGGCCATCGCGATCCGCGTAGCCGGTGATGTCGTAACTATGCTCGCGGCAATTCGCGTTCGCGGTGAGTTGTTCGCGACGATCCTCGATCCAGCGCACCGAGCGTTCGAGTTGCATCGCAAGCCAGCCGCAGCACACTTCTTCGGGCAACAGGATACCCTTGTACCCGAAGCCGCCGCCGACGTCCGGCGCAATCACGCGCACCTGTCCTTCGTCGAGTCCGAGGCATTCCGCGAGACCCGTGCGCGTGATGTGCGGCATCTGCGCGGATGTATGCACGATCAGCTGCGACAGACGCCGGTCCCAATGCGCGACCACGCCGCGTCCCTCCATCGGCGCCATGCTCTGACGCGCGGTGCGCAATGTGCGATGCACGCGGATGGGCGCATCGCGTCGAATCGCTTCGAGATCGCCATCGGGGTTCGCATCGACGAAGGTTTCGAGAAAGACGTTGTCGCCCCAGTGTTCGTGGACGAGCGGGGAGTCTTCGCGGAGGGCATCGAGCATGTCGACTACGGCGGGCAATTCCTCGAAATCGACGAACACATGTGCGGCGATGTCTTCGGCCTGGGCGCGCGTCGCGGCAACGCACATGGCGATCGGCTCGCCGACCTGCCGCACCTTCCCGCTTGCAAGCACATGCTGCTGCGAACGCTTGAAGCCCGGCAGACTCGAGTTCGCGACGATGGGCCTGACGCCTTCGAGATCGGCGAGCGTGTAGATTGCATCCGCGAATGCATCGGGCTTCTCGATGCCGACGATATGACCATGTGCGATCGGACTGCGCACGAAGGCCACATCGACCATGCCGACCATGCGGATGTTAGCCACGTATTCGCCGCGCCCATGCATGAAGCGATCGTCTTCCTTGCGCGTAAGCGATGCGCCGATGCCCTGGGCGCGCGTCTTGTCGCTGGGTGCTTTAGTGCGTTTGATCATCGTACGGAGCCTCGCATGTTACGCAGCGCGTGCGAGCGGCAGCGTCGGCGACATGGCGTCGTGACGCACGCCATCGCGCAAGCAGAACAGCGGCGAAAGCATGCGGTCGGTGATGACCTGCGTGCCTTCGTTGTCTTCGATCACCCAGCGTCCGCAACGGTCGTCGAGCACGCTGACATCCGCGCCGCGCCCCACTTCGAGCGTACCGATACAGTCTTCCATGCCGACCATCGTCGCCGCATTGCAGGTCGTCATCGCCACGACATGATCGAGCGGCAGGCCAAGCGCGAGCATGCTGGTCATCGCGCTCACGAGACTGAACTGCGTGCGGCCGAGGAACGAATGTTCTTCGTCGGGGTGGCTGTCGGGCGTGCCGGCGGGCGCGGGAACGTGCGTGTTATAGCCGTGCATGTCGGCGCCGAGCGTATCGGGAATCACGCCTTCCGCGAGTACGATGCGCGCCGTCTTGAAGCTGAAGTGCGAGCCGTGACCCACATCGATCTTGAGGCCGCGCGCAACCGCTTCATGCACGAGCGGATGCAGCTTGCCGTTCTCCTCGACGAAGCCGCCCGGATGGCGGCTGAACGGATGCGCGAGGATATCGCCCGGCTTGAGCGTCTCCACGACCTGATTGAAAATCGAATCGGGCTGCACGGGCAGCGCGTTTCTTTCGGGCTTGGGCCACAACTGGCCAAAGTGGATGTACAAAGGCATGTCGGCGCCACGGCCGATCTTCGCGGCGATCTTCATCACCTCAAGACCCCAGCGCGCGAAGCCGCCGATTTCCGCATGCGCCTTGATACCCTTCACGAGATCGGGATTCGCGCGAATCGACTTGATGGTCGCATCGACATCGAGACAGTCTGGGCGATACAGGTCCGGGTAATAGTGGCCTTCGAGACCGCCGACGAGATACGCCGAGATGAACGCGAGCACGCGCGTCGCCGAACGCTCCGCAACGTAATGCCTGAAGCCCGGTATCGTAATGCTGCTCGGGCCGCCCTGATCGACGATAGTCGTCACGCCCGACTGCACGCCGCATTGATCCGCGTTCAGGCCGAAGCGCCCGGTGACGTACTGGTACACGTGACCGTGCGTATCGATGAGACCGGGCAGCACCAGCTTGCCGCTGCAATCGATCTGTTCGGCCTGCGGCGCCTGCGCGTCGAGACCGGCACCGAGCGCGGCAATGACGCCGTTGTCCACGAGAACGTCCAGCGTGGCGTCGATCTTATGGGCGGGGTCGATCACGCGGCCCCCTTTCAGCAGAACTTGTGACATGTGCGGTGCGATGGCCGGATTAAAGATGCGTGGTGTACCGCAAATACTATGCCGGTCGTATTTCGAACGTGATCCGCTACGCCGTCTTCCTTATTTATCAGCAGCTTATGTATTCCACTTGCGGAATATGCATGCCATACCACGCAATCGACCAGTGCCGCCTCGCACCAATGCGGACGGCGTTGCCCAATGCGCGCACCGATACTACGCACGATGCTTTCTTATGGTGATTCGTTGGTGTGCCCCATAATTTGCGGCGCAGGGCGAAAGCGGCCTAGAATGTGCATCAGCGTGTCCGGAGCCTCTTCATTTACACAAGGTCGTTTCATGCGAATCACCGTTAACGAACATATCGATATTCAGGCCATCCGTGCGGAACTCGTCGAGCGTCAGGCGCGTTCGCCGCTGTTCTCGCGGCCCGGCTTTCTAATCCGCCGCATGCATCAGATTCACACGTTCCTGTTTGCGCAGGAAACGAGCGAGCACAACATCACGCCGGTGCAGTACAGCCTCCTCACCGCGCTCGATTCGCATGGCGAGATGGATCAGAACACGCTCGCCATTGAAGTTGGACTAGAACGTTCCAGCGTCGCGGAAGTGATCCCGCGTCTGAATGCGCGCGGGCTCGTGAGCCGCACTCAGGCTGAACACGACAAGCGGCTGCGGCTCGTCAAGCTCACGCCTGCCGGCAAGCGGCTAGTAAAGAAAATGTCGGCAGCGGTGCAGCGCGCCCACGATCGCACCATCGAGCATCTGTCGCCGGTCGAGCGCGATGTCTTCTTGCTGCAGATGATCCGCCTCGTCGAGTCTAACAACTCGGACAATGTCGTGCCCTTGCGTTTGCCCGACAGTCAGTTGCTCGCGCAGGACAAAAGCTCGGTGGAGGCGACCTGAATCGAGGCTTGGCCGGGATTCGTTAGAAATCCGCCACATCTCAGCCTAAGCGGCTGATTTAAATGCGAAATCGATGGTTGAATCTAGCGGTGGAACAGGGCGCTGGAGATCCAGTAGATAGTCCCCGTACCGGTTGATGTGCTCCCGCCGATACGGCGACAGCACCTTGAGCACCTCGGCGTCGACCGGATGCCCTTTCTCCTGCAGTTCCTTTAGTTTGCGCGACATCCACTGCACGTTGTACAGGATCACCATGTTCGCGACGAGGTGGTTGTACTTGATTACCTTGCGCTGCTCGTGCCGGACGTTTTCGGCGATGACGCCTTCGCCGCCGAACATCAACCACTGCGCGAAGTCGTTGAACTGCTCGCTCTTGTTGGTCGCAGCGTGAATCGTGCGACGCAACTCCGGGTCACCCAAATACTTCAGCAGGAACAGCGTCCGGATTACGCGCCCCAGCTCCCGAAACGCGAAGTAGAGCTTGTTCTTTGTGCTTTCAGAGCCAAGCCGGCGGCGTTGTCAAGTTGGTGGGCCGGTCGCGTAAGATGGCGTGATGAAGAAACCGAAATCGCTCTATCACGGTCACCGTTTTCCAGCCGAGGTCATCAGTTGCGCCGTGCGCTGGTATTTCCGCTTCCAGTTGAGCTTGCGTGACATCGAGGAACTGCTCTTCGAGCGCGGGGTGACCGTGACATACGAGACGATTCGTTGCTGGTGCGACAAGTTCGGCAAGGGCTTTGCTCATGGGATGAAAGCGGTGCGACGCAAGCCAGGTAGCACGTGGCACCTCGACGAGATGTTCGTCACACTGCGTGGCGAACCGTACCTGCTGTGGCGTGCGGTCGACGAGCACGGTGCCGAACTCGACATCCTGCTACAAAAGCGGCGCGACAAGGCCGCAGCCAAACGGTTCTTTAAGCGCGTGCTGCGCTCGAGCCCGATGCCGCGCAAGATCGTCACCGATCAGTTGCGAAGTTACCCGGCCGCGAAGGCCGAAATTCCGGAGTTGGCGAGCGTGAAGCATGTGTTCGTCAAAGCGGCCGCCCGCCTGAACAACCGCGCGGAGAACAGCCACCAACCGACACGCGAACGTGAGCGTCGCATGCGTGGCTTTCGCGACCCGAAACGCACGCAAGAATTCCTCTCGTGCTTCGGGCCGATCCGACAACATTTCGCACTGAAGCGGCACCTGCTGCGCGCCTCACTTTATCGCAAACAACTCGCAGCCCGGTTCGTTGCATGGCGCGAATTCGCCCAAAATCCGTCGACTACCTTCTGACCCGTCGTCGCACCTGTCATCGTGCCGGCTTGCACTCGGCAAGTTGACAACGCCCTTCAGAACGCTCGACGACCGTGAGTTGGTGCGCCGGCACGCCGGCATCGAGCAACGCGCGCGTGACCACACCGGTGCCACCTCCGAGCTGAAGGACACGCCCCTCGCCCGCGATGACCTCGTCGGCGATGACAGATGCAAGACGCGATGAACTTGGGCAGATCGCACCGATCGAACGAGGCGCCAGCGCCCACTCGCGCGCAAAAATTGACGTCCCGAAAACAAGCCGAGCGGCCCTCATTGGACGAGGGCCGGGACGATGCGAATATCACGTACCTTTACCTTCGAGGCGCCAACGAACTCCTTGTCGTACTTTCCGGTCAATTCCACCATCGTCGAGTCGCTCACTGCTTGCCCGCTCGGCCAACGGTGATGATCGATCTTCACAGGGATTTCGCCGGACGCATCGGCGAATTGATATTTGTCGTCACCCAGCGCTTTAACCAGACGCCCCCGCAGGATTACATGCTGATCCTTCTTGCCTGAATCCTGAAGTTGCTTGACCGTGACACTTTCGGGTTGAGCACCGGGGCCGGTGTACTGAGCATGGGCGGCGACAGAAACTGCCAATATTCCAGCTATCATCAAGGTTCTCATGCGCTTCTCCGAATGAACGTTTAATCGGTGCTTCGATGAATCCAGTCTATCCATGTCAAACTGAAGACAACGTGAAGCAGGAGCATCAGCAATGCTCGTTTCGTTAACCGTGCGTTAACTTTCGTTGCTCTACCCTTAGCGAAGCCGCTGCGCTGAAAATTCAAACGTCGCAAACCTGCTGCAAGTGCGCACCTACCTCGACCACGAAGGACACGATCGGCATGCGAGTACTCCTCGTCGAGGATGACGAACTCATTGGAAGCGGGCTTCGCGCCGGGTTACGCCATGCCGGCTTTGCTGTTGATTGGGTTCAGGATGTCGAGAGCGCTGTGCTGGCAAGACGCGGGAGCCCTTATAGTCTCGTTTTGCTGGACCTCGGCCTGCCTCGGAAAGATGGCATGTCACTGCTCTCGGCCATGAGACAACAAAACGATGCGACGCCCGTGATCATCATCACGGCGCGAGACGCTGTGCAGTCGCGCGTCTTAGGCCTCGACGGAGGCGCCGATGATTACATGATCAAGCCGTTCGCGCTTGAGGAGTTGCTCGCTCGCATTCGCCTCGTCACGCGGCGACACGCTGGTCGGTCGCAGCCCGATCTCGTTGTGGGCGCCTTGAAACTCGATCCGACGCAGCATCGCTGCTGGATCGACGATAAAGAGGTGTCTATCACGTCGCGCGAGTTCGCGCTCCTCCTGGAATTGATGCGTGAACCCGGCGCAATCGTGACACGTGAGCGACTCGAAGAAGCGCTCTATGGCTGGAATGAGGAAATCGAGAGCAACTCCATTCAGGTTCATGTCTACAACCTTCGCCGCAAACTGGGTGCGGATGTCATAAAAACACGCGGGGTGTCGGATATCGTATCGGGGAGCGATGAATGATGGGAATGCGCCTGACGCTCACTCGTTGGTACATGGCTTCCTTGCGCCGTCGCTTGCTGTTCTGGCTTTTACCTGCGACTTTGCTAGCCGGTATCCTTGCGAGCGCTGCGACATGGCTCGGTGCGGTCTCTGAGATTGATGATCTGCTCAACGACCAGATGAAGACGATTGCGCGGAACGTGGTCGTCGAAGACAACGGCCAACTATCGCTTTCGGGCAAAGATCACAAGGATCGGTTGACCGGTAAAAAGTCTCATGGGGTACTGCTGCAGGTGTGGCAAGACGGAAGGCCTGTCTTTAGTACTGATCCGGACGCGTCGCTGCCCGCTCCCATAGCGCCGGGCTTCTCAGATGTAACGGTGGATTCACAGGTTTGGCATACCTTCGTGACTCAGAGTGGCCGTACCCGGGTTCGCGTCGCCCAAGCACGCCTGGCGCGTTGGGAAGCATTGGCATCGGTTACGGTTCACCTCTTCTGGCCTGTGCTGTCGCTAATGCCCGTAATCGCACTGTTTCTCTGGTTCGGTGTCACGTATGGGTTGCGCCCGCTGAAACAAATTGCGCAAGGCCTCAAAGCGCGGGATGCCGCCAATATGCAGGCGATCGAGACCACGGGCATGCCAACCGAAATTAGACCGCTCGTCGACGGACTAAACGATCTTCTGTCGAGGCTCGACCATGCATTCACTGCGCAGAAGCACTTCATCGCGGATGCGGCACACGAGCTCCGCACCCCAGTCATGGGTCTGGGCGTACAAGCAGACCTGCTGCCACAGGCCACGTCCGATGCCGAGCGTGCGGAAATCATCACGCAAATACGCGCCGGTACCTCGCGGCTTACGCACTTAGTGACACAACTTCTCGCGCTCGCCAGGCTTGATCCGGAGTCTGACAGGCAGCCTCGCCAAAGGGTCCATTTGAACGCACTTGCGCGTAGCGTGGTTGCTGAACGCGCTCCGTTTGCCGAGTCGCACGGCATCGACCTGGGTTTCACAGCCGCTCCCACTGAGGTGACAATTCTCGGTTACCCGGAGAACCTGCGCGTCATGTTGAATAATCTTGTCGATAATGCCATTCGATACGCAGGTGAGCAGGCGACGACCTCTGTTCGACATGGTTGGGACCATGCTCAAGAGAGCGTTCGCGCGCCTCGGACCGAACGACAGACCCATACTCCACTCGGATCAAGGCTGGCAATACCGAATGCCGGTCTATCGGAAGGCTTTGGACAAGCATTCTGTCAAACAAAGCATGTCGCGCCGGGGCAATTGCCTCGACAACGCGGCGATGGAAAGCTTCTTTGGCACACTAAAGTCAGAATTCTTCCACCTAAACAAGTTTCGAGACGTTGATGAACTCCACGCCGGACTGAAAAACTACATTCACTACTACAATCACAAACGTATCAAGATGAAGCTAGGAGGCGTGAGCCCGGTCGCATACCGGTCTCTGCTCGCAACAGCATAGCTGTCACACCGTCCAACTTTCGGGGGTCACTTCATCGAATCAGTGGACACCTTTCATGACAGAAGAGCACTCAGGAACGACCGGGTTGAAGGTCGTCAACGTTGGTCGGGACGGCAAGCGCAGATATGACCGGCAAACGAAACAGCCGACGCCGACTGGCACAGCTTTCGTTCCAGTAGTCGAAGTCGAAAGTCACGAAGCGGTGGTTGCGCCCGCATCCACGAAGGCACACCGCCACACCCCCGCAGCAAGGACGTCGTCGCCCCCTTCGGCGCGGTTGATGGTGCAGATGCCCAACGGCGTCACACTCCGGTTTGAATGCACCGACAATGATGCGCCGTTGCTATCGGCCATGATCGAGACGCTTGGACGGTGCGATGTTCCGCCTGGACGATGAACTGAAAGTCTATGTGCATCGTGATGCCGTTGACTTCCGCAAGAGCATCAACGGTCTCGCAGCCATCGTCGAGCAGTCAATGAAGCTCGATCCATTCGCGCGTGCGGTTTATGTGTTCAGCAATCAGCGGCGCGACCGCATCAAGATGCTGCTGTGGGACCGTAACGGCTTCTGGCTTCTCATGAAACGCCTCGAGCAGGACCGCTTCGTATGGCCGCGCAAGGAAGCGGTGCTCATGCTGCGAACAGAGCAACTTCACTGGCTACTGGAGGGCATCGACATCGAAGCGATGCGCGCGCATCCGAGGCGTTATTATGGCATTGTCAACTTGCGGAGAATGAGGCGGCACGATGGAAGGTGGGACAAGGAATCAGAAAGCAGTCGACGGATTTTGGGCGAGTTCGGCGAGTTCGCGCCAAGCGGCGAATCGAGCTGCGAGTTGCTTGCGATAAAGTGAAGCTTGCAGCAGATGCCGCTTGAGCGCGAAATGTTGCCGAATCGGTCCCAAGCACGAGAGAAATTTCTGGGTGCGTTTAGGGTCGCGAAAGCCGCGCATGCGTCGCTCACGTTCGCGTGTCGGTTGGTGGCTGTTCTCGGCTCGGTTGTTCAGTCGGGCTGCGGCTTTAAACGAAGACGTGCTTCACGTTAGCAAATTCTGGAATCTCGGCTTTTGCCGCCGGATAGCTGCGTAACTGATCAGTGACGATCTTGCGCGGTGCCGGGCTCGACCGCAGCACGCGCTTGAAGAAGCGTTTGGCAGCGGCTTTGTCGCGCCGTTTTTGCAACAGGATGTCGAGTTCGGCACCATGCTCGTCGACCGCACGCCACAGCAGGTACGGTTCGCCACGAAGCGTGACGAACACCTCGTCGAGGTGCCACGTGCTACCCGGCTTGCGACGCACCGCTTTCACTCGATGAGCAAAGCCCTTACCAAACTTGTCACACCAGCATCGGATCGTCTCGTATGTCACGATCACGCCGCGCTCGAAAAGCAGTTCCTCGATGTCGCGCAGGCTCAACTGGAAGCGGAAATACCATCGAACAGCGCAGCTGATGACACCAGCTGGGAAACGGTGACCGTGGTAGAGCGATTTCGATTTCTTCATCGCGCCATCTTATACGACTCGTCACGCAACCTGACAACGCCCCACAGAAACGCCGACAGAAGAAAGCCCATCTCGCTGACGGACAAGCCCATATCGTGACGAATCAACGGATTCGCGACGGCAAGCGCCGCGCGGTCGATGGTGCTGATCGACCCGCTGATGAAGAGCAGAATCAGCGCCCCTCGTTGCAGGGATCGGACGCGGGGTGTCTTGCCGGACGCGTTGTTCACGAATGTCTCCTCGATATCAGAACTTGTGGCGCAGCCCGACACGCACCAGCGCCTGATGATCGTTGCTCGACGGCGAACTCTGGTTATTGATCGAAGCGATGGCATCGCGATTGCGCGAATCGGTGCCCGACGCCTTCTGATACACACCGATCAGGGACACATCCGTGCGCTTGGACAGGAAGTAATCGACGCCCACTTCGCCCTGGTGATACGTGGCGCCTTCGTTCTTGCCGGTCGCCGTGCTGACACTGCCGCCATCGGTATAGATATATGCCGCGCCCAGCAGCAAGGTGGGCGTCACCTGATACTTCAGGCTCAGTTCCGCGCTGTTGAAGATGGCATTACCACGATAGCCCGACGGATTCGGTCCGCTCGACGTATCGCCCAATCCCTTGAACGCGATGTTCGAATACGTGCCGCCCACGGTCAGCGCACCGATGTTGTACGCCGCGCCCGCGCTGATGACCTGATACGTATGCGCCGACAAAAAGCCGCTGAACACCGGATACGCCGTGTTCGC
The DNA here is from genome assembly GCF_022878925.1 of Caballeronia sp. TF1N1. NCBI lineage: Bacteria > Pseudomonadati > Pseudomonadota > Betaproteobacteria > Burkholderiales > Burkholderiaceae > Caballeronia > Caballeronia sp. TF1N1. Next base: position 24,041 of record NZ_CP084631.1, on the reverse strand, counting down.
CGTCGTCGCCGATGGCGTGCCGGATGTGGCATTGCCGAAGAAGCTGAGGTTCGGATTGCGCGCGTTGATATACCCGACAGCAAGCGTCAGCGGCCCGCTTGCATAGCCCGCGCCGAGCGACCAGAGTTGATTGCGCGTGGTATCGCCGGCCACGCCGCCGAGGCTGTACATGCCGCTGAACGAGAAGCCGCCGTATGTGACGCTCTTCAGCTTGATCGCGTTATTGGTGCGGTACGCGTTGTTCAGATTGTCGAGATCGCCCGGATGCGCGCCGATATTGCCCGCCCATTGCGATGCCGCTTCGAGCGGCCCGACGAAGTCCACGTTCAGATCGTATTGACGTCCCAGCGTCACCGTGCCCCAGGGACTCGATAAACCGGCGAACGCCTGCCGGCCGAATTCGAGACCGCCCTGCCCCAGTTTTCCGGTGCCCGGATCGAAACCGTTCTCCAGCGTGAAGATGGCCTTCAGTCCGCCGCCGAGATCCTCGACACCCTTCAGGCCCCATCGGCTGCCGGACAGAATGCCGCTTTGCATCGCATAGAGGCGGCTGCCGTTCGCATTGGTATTGAAGGTCAGCCCTTCGTCGACGACGCCGTAGAGTGTCACGCTGCTCTGTGCGTGCGTGAGTCCGGACAGCGTCATGCAGGCCGCACCGAGGACGATCTTTCTACGCATTTAAGTTTCCTAATTTTAATGATGTGAAAGTTAAACATGAGTGATGGCGCACGCTCAGCGCGCCATGTCGAGCCGCCGAATCTTTCCCGTGACGAACAGATAAGCGATCGCGCCGATCAGCCCGTGCGCGGCGACGAAGTACATCGCACCGGTAAACGTGCCGGTCAACTGCAACGCATAGCCGATCACGATCGGCGTGACGATGCCTGAAATACTGCCGAACAGATTGAACAGACCGCCCGCCAGCCCGACGAGATGCGGCGGCGAGGTATCGGAGACGACGGCCCAGTTGACGGCGGCGAGCCCCTTGCCGAAGATCGCCAGCGACATCAGCGCAACTACCGTATAAGGCGACGCGACGAAGTTGCAGAACACGAGACACGTCGCCAGCACCATGCCGATGACGAACGGCACCTTGCGCGCGACGCTGACGCCGAGTCCGCGTTGCAGCAGCTTGTCCGACAGATACCCGCCCGCAATGCCGCCGACGAAACCCGCCATTGCCGGCAGCGTCGCGAGAAAGCCCACTTCGACGATATTCATCCCGCGTCCCTTTACCAGATAGATCGGGAACCACGTGATGAAGAAATACTGCAAGGACGTGAGGCAATACTGACTCAGATAAACGCCCAGCATCAAACGGCTGCGCAGAAAGAAACGCACCGCGCCGACGTCGATACGCGTCTTCGTTCTGGCGAGCTTCGTTTCGTCCACGCCGACATTCGCACCGCCTTCGCGCAAATAGTCCAGTTCAGCCGCATTCACGCGCGGATGTGCGAGCGGTTGATGCATCAGGCGGAACCAGACTACGGCGAGCGCGAGACCGAGCACGCCCATCACCCAGAACACGCTCGGCCACCCCGCGCCATGCACCAGAAAACCCATCAACGGCACGAAGACCACGACCGCGATGTACTGCGCCGAGTTATAGATCGATGTCGCGAGGCCGCGTTCGCGCACCGGAAACCAGGCCGCGACGATATAGCTGTTCGCAGGCGAGACCGGCGACTCGACCATGCCCAATAAAAATCGCAGTACGAACAAACCAGCGATGGCCGCTGCCGTCGAAAGCGCGCCGAGAAAGCCCTGCGCGATCGTGCAGAGCGACCACAGCACGAGACTGACGCCGTAGACCTTCACCGAATCGAAACGATCGAGCAGCCAGCCCGCCGGCAATTGCGCGAGCACATACGCCCACGCGAATGCCGAAAACACGTAACCCAACGCAATCGGCCCGATGCCGAGATCGGACGACATCGCCGAGCCGGTGATCGACAGATTCGCGCGGTCGCCGAGATTCACCGCGCTCGCGATGACGAGCATCGCGAGCACCGCATAGCGCACGGATGTGCGTTGCGTCGCTGACACTCCGGCCGCGACGCCTTCACTTTTTATCTGCATGTCTCCCCTTCCTCTTGTCGGGCCTTAGCCGCGTCGTGCGGCGAGCCTCTTTTCCAGGCGTGCGGAGAGCCGGTCGAGCTCTTGCACGTCCGCGGCGGAGAGCTTCGGACCCGGCGTGCGCATCGTCGCGTGACGGATTGCGCCGCGCCGGCGCATCATCTCCTTGCGCGCGCATACGCCCCAGAAACCCATCGCTTCGTAGCGCAACAGCGGCAGGTAAATGTCGAACACGTCGTCGGCTTCATCGGCCTTGCCTGCTGCGTGCAGCGCATAGACTTCCGAAAGCATCTCGGGATACGAGAAGCCCGCCATCGGGCCGTCCGCGCCGCGACCGAGTTCGAGCGGCAGATACATCGCGTTGTTGCCTGTCAGAATCGCGACGCGACGTCCGCCGCCCGCGCGCAGACGCGAAATCTTGTTCAGGCAAGGCAGATCTTCTTCCTTCACCAGTTCGATTTCCGGATGCGCCTCGATAAGCTGAAGGATCGCGGGCACCGACATCGCCACTTTCGATGCGAACGGAAAGTCCTGCAGCACGGTCGGCACGCCGGCGTTGCGGCGGAATACTTCGGCGAAGTAGCCGTGCAGTTCTTCATCGGTCTGAATGCCTGCGGGCGGCGCGATCATCACGCCTGCCGCGCCGAGATCCATCACGCGTGCGGACAGGTCGGTCAATTGCGCGAGGCTCGCGTTGCTCACGCCGACCACGCACGGCAACGAGCCCGCGCGCTTGATGAAGCGCTGCGCAACCTGCAAGGCTTCGTCGGCATTCAGCTTGCCGGATTCGCCGCTCACGCCGAGCACCGTAAAGCCCTGTGCGCCATGTTTAATGTAGAAATCGACCAGCGTATCGATGCTTTCCAGATCGACTGCGCCCGTCTCGTCGAACGGCGTCTGCGTGACGATGAACACGCCTTTTGAATCGCGCAACATGGAGTACTCCAAAGTTAAATGTCAGTGTGTGCCGCCGATGCGGGCATCGGTAGATCGAGTTTTTCGGACCACGTTTTCATGCGGTCGATGACGTCATCTGCAAGCGTGATGCCGTCGCGCAGTTGATCGCGGCGTGTCGCGAGCGCGCGTTCGCCCGGCAGACGAACCGGCGGCAAACCATCGCGCACGCGGCTGGCGTGACAGGCATCGGCGAGCCAGGTGGTTTCGTCGAGAAACGCGTCGAGACCGCCCAGCAAGCGCGGATTGAGCACTTGCAGAAACACGCCCTGGCCGAACTTGTCGGGCTTCGTGCGGCGGCCCGAACCCGGCAGCGCGAGCGTCAATGCTTCGACGGCGAGACCCAAACCGAAACCCTTGTAGCCGAAGTCGATTCCGCCGAGCGGCAGCACGGTGCCGGGCGGTTTCGCTGCGAGGACGCTGGGATCGTCGGTCGGATGACCGTCTGCATCGAGTAGCCATGTGTCGGGCAGGGTTTCGCCGCGCGCTGCATAGGCCGCGAAAAACGTATTGCTGCCGAGCGACGTGCATTGATCGATAAGGATCGGCTCCTTGCGCGTCGGAATGCCGTATGCGATGGGGTTCGTCGTCAGCACCGGGTCCATGCCGCCGAACGGCGCGACCGATGCGACGCCCGCATTCGTCGCGGACAGCGTGACGAAAAGATTGCGTTCGACCAGCGGCAGCAAATAGCTTTGCAGGCAGCCGATATGCGAGCACTCGGCGATCGTCGCAACCACCACTGCGCGTGTCTGCGTACGTTCGATCACGTCTTCGATCGCGCGATGCATGACCCACGCGCCGGGCAAGCGGTTCGCGTGCCACGAGAAAGCGCTGTCCGTGTCCGACAGCACGCGTATTTCGCCCTCAGTGGCGATCTGACGGGCTTGCAGGCGTTCGAGATACGTCGCGAGCAGCCAGAGTCCGTGGCTGCGATGGCCGAGCAATTCGGCATCGACCAATCTTGCGGCGACCTGATCCGCGTGTTCGGCCCGCATGCCGCAGTGCTGCATGGCGTTCGATGCGTATTGCGTCAGGTCGATATGGGAATAACGTGTCATGAGGTTCACTCGAGATTCAATGCATCGGCGGCTGGTTTGCCATCGAGCACAGCGGCGATGTTGTCGAGCCCGCGCAAGCCGAGATCGTCGCGCGTCTGCACGGTGGCCGATCCGCTATGCGGCGTGAGAAACACCTGCGGCATGTCGAGAAAGCGTGGGTCGAAACGCGGTTCGTTATGGAAAACATCGAGCCCTGCGCCCGCGATATGCCCGCTGCGCAACGCATCGATCAGCGCGTCTTCATCGATCAGCGAACCGCGCGCCGTGTTCACCACGATCGCGCCGCGCGGCAGCAATGCAAGTTGCTGCGAACCGATCAACGGCGCGGCGCCCGGCGTCGCGGGAAGATGCAGCGACAGAATCTGTGTGTACGGCAGCATGGCGTCGAGCGAGTCGAAATAGCGCGCATCCTGCTCGATCTCCGGCGCGACGCGCTTTCGGCTGTGATACAGAACCGTCATGCCGAACGCACGCGCACGCTGCGCGACCGCCTGCCCGATACGCCCCATTCCGACGATACCAAGCACACTCCCGCTCACGCGATGCCCAAGCAGTTCGCTCAGACCCAGCGCACGTCCCCAGCCTTCCTGCATCACCTGAAGATGCTCGCGCGCACGGCGGCACGCGGCCAGAATATGCAGGAAGGTGGCATCGGCGGTGCATTCGGTGACGACCGGCGCATTCGTCACGACAATGCCCTTTTGCGCCGCCGCGTGCACATCGATATGATCGAAACCCACGCTTGTCGTCGCCGCCACGCGCAGGCTCGGTGGCAAGCGTTCGATCAATGCGCGATCCAGCTTCAACGCGCCCGAGAACAACAGACCTTGCGCTTCATGTGCATGCGCCTGATTCACGAGTTCATCGACGGATAGCGCGGTATCCGGCACGAACGCGTCGAACAAAACCTTCGCGCGTGCTTCGACAGCGGGCTGCATCGGCCGGGAAAGAATGATTCGATGTTTCATGTGGCGCTGGCTTGAGGAAGTGAGAGCCGCTTGATACGACCCACGATAAAGATATAGCTGAGCGCGCCGACCATCGCATGTGCGCCGACGAAGTACATCGCGCCCGTGAACGAGTTCGTGATCGCCAGCATGTAGCCGATGGCGATCGGCGTCACGATGCCCGCGATATTGCCCGCGACGCCGAACAATCCGCCCGCGACGCCAACGATTTCGGGCGGCGCGGTATCGGTGACGACGGCAAGGCCGATCTGCGCCAAGCCCTTGCCGAACAGCGCCAGCGACATCAGCGCGACGATTACGGCGGTCGAATCCGTGAAGTTGCACAGCACCAGCAGGCTCGCGAGCAACATTCCGGTCACGAACGGAATCTTGCGCGCGGCGGTCACGCTGCCGCTGCTTTTCAGTACGCGATCCGAAATGGCGCCGCCCAGCACGCTGCCGATAAAACCGCAGATTGCGGGCAGCGTCGCCACAAAGCCGACATGCAGCAGATCCATGCCGCGCCCTTTGACGAGATAGATCGGAAACCATGTGATGAAGAAGTACTGCAACGCGGTGATGCAGTATTGCCCGAGATAGACGCCCGCCAACATGCGGCTCTTGAGCAGCACCTTGATGGAACCGGCCGGCGCGGGTGCCTTCTTGCGCTTGTTCGCTTCGATATCGATCATCGCGCCGTTCTCGCGCAGATACGCGAGTTCTTCGGCGGTCACTTTCGAATGCTTGTCGGGCGCACGCATCACCGCGAACCAGAATATCGCGAGCAGCATGCCGAAGCCGCCCATGAACCAGAAGACCCAGTGCCAGCTCAACATGTGACTGAGCATGCCCATCAACGGGACGAACAATACGACCGCCACGTACTGCGCCGAACTGAAGATCGATGTGGCGATGCCGCGTTCGCGCAGCGGAAACCATGCCGCGACGATGTAGTTGTTGGCCGGATAGATCGGCGCTTCGACGAAGCCGACCAGAAAGCGGCACACGAACAGCGCGCCGATCGCTAAGCTTGTCGGCAGGAATCCTACATAACCTTGCATGAAGGTGAAGAACGACCAGAGAAACAGCGCCGCGCCGTAGACCTTGAGCGAATTCAGGCGATCGAGCAGCCAGCCGCCGGGCAGTTGCCCGAGCACATACGCCCAGGCGAACGCGGAGAAGACATAGCCCATCGTGACGCTGCCGAGGCCGAGTTCTTTGGCCATCGGCGCACCGGCGATCGAGAGATTCGCCCGGTCGCCGAGATTCACGGCGGTGACGAGCAGAATAAGCGCGAGCACGTAATACCGCACGTAGCGGTGCCGCGCGCGGACTGCGCTGAAAACAGCCTGCGATGACATCGATTGTCTCCTGAGAGTCGGACGGCGGCGATGAAGCCGCCCGCAGTGGCTACTGATGCAGCTCTATTGCTTGTCTGCGCGTGCGCGGCTCAGCGCTTGTTCAGTTCGAACACGTGATGTTGCTTCGTATGACGCTTGATGTAATCCCAGTCGTACGTCACGCCGAGACCCGGACCGGTCGGCACCGGCACCGTGCCGTCGCGATCGATACAGTCGATCTGATCGTTGTAATCGCACGCATAGACTTGCGGGATATTGTTGGCGCAGTCCGGGCCGACGAGCGCGACTTCGTAGTAGTTCGAGTTGCGGATCGCGCCCATCACATGACGATGCGCCGGTCCCACTGCGTGCACTTCGACATCGAGACCGAAGGCTTCGGCGAGACGCGCGGTCTTGATCGCGCCCGTGATGCCCATGTCGTATTCCGGATCGACGCGCAGGAAGTCCGTACCGCCCGCCATGATGAAATCCGCCTTCGGCTCCAGTCCGCGAATGTGCTCGGTGATAAGCAGCGGCGTCTTCAGCATCTCGCGCAGCTTCTTGTGCGAGAACGCGGACAGACCGGCATCGCGATAGGGGTCTTCGAACCAGAAGTAATTGGCTTCGTCGCACGCGCGGCCGACGTAGAGCGCATCGGCGAAGGTCTTCAGATCGCACGCGCCGTCATACATCAGATCCATCTCGCCGCCGACCGCCTTGCGCGTCGCGAGAATCGCGGCGGCCTCTTCCTTCGGATTGCCGTCGAACCAGCCGTGAATCTTGTAGCCGCGATACCCCATCTCTCGGCATCGCACGGCGAATTCGCCATACGCTTCCGGGCTGTCGAGACCGCCCGCCCGATCGCCGTGGAAGGTGCTGGCATACGCCTTCAGCCGCGAGCGATAGCCGCCGAGCAGATTCGAAATCGACGTATTCAGTTGCTTGCCGACGAGATCCCACAGCGCGATGTCGATCGGTCCGTGACCCATATGGTCGAAGTGATGCAGCTTGCGCTTGAACTCGTCGTAGAGCGCTTCGCGCATGGCCGGATCGCGCCCCAGCAGATCGGGCGCGAGCATGATCGACTGCGCCAGTGCCGGGCGCGTGCCGCCCCACATCGCCACGTATTCGCCGCGCGCGCCGTCGTCCGTTTCGATCACGACGGCGTACTTCTTCAGCTTCATCCGGCCGCCCTTCTTGTACGCGACGTGGTTGTGCGTGTACTCGGACTCGGCGGCGAGGTTCTCGACCTCGTATTCGAAGTCGAAAATCTCGACGCGGGTGATTTTGCTCATTCCAGTCTCCGTATGGTCAGCGCGAGATAGCGCTATCTGATGCGTAAGATAGCGCTATCTCGTCGAGATGACAAGCGGGGTTTTCAGGCAAACGACAGTTTTATTTAGGGAGCGAGAGCGGAATCAGGCCGAAACGCGGCGCACGATGGAAAAGCCGACGTCGACGACGCGTTCTTTCACGGTCGCCGACGCCCGTTCGAAAATGAGCCGCGCGGCTTCCCGGCCGATCACCTTGCCGTCGGCGCGGATGGTGGTCAGCGGCGGATCGGTGTCGGGCGCGAAATTCATGTCGCCGTAGCCCATCACGGCGAGTTGCTTCGGCACTTCGATGCCGCGCGCTTTCGCTTCGGTCAGCACGCCGAGCGCGACGGTATCGGACGTACAGAACACGGCGCCCGGCGGCGTGGCGCGCGACAGCAGATCAGCGAGCGCGCGCCGGCCTTCGCCGAGCGTGCTGGGCGCGGGAATCAGAACGGACTGCACGCGCATCGACGGATGGCTTTCCTTGACCGCTTCGAGAAAACCCTGCGCACGCATGGCGGCGCGATCGTCGTTGGCGCTGATGATGGCGAGACGCCGGCGTCCTTCACCAAGCAGATACCCCGCAGCGGCGCGGCCCACCGCGGTTTGCGAAAAGCCCACCAGCATATCGAGCGGATCGGCAGGCATGTCCCAGGTTTCGATGACGGGAATGGCCGAAGCCAGCAGCCGCTTGCGCCCTTCCGCCGAGCGCACCGCGCCGACCATGACGATGGCATCGGGACGGCGCGCGATCAATGTGTCCAGCAGCGCCGGTTCGAGCTGATGCTCATAGTCGCTTTCGCCGAGAATGACCTGATAACCCTTGCTCGCCAACGTGCCGCGCAACGCCTGCACGAACTCCAAATAAATCGTCGATGCAATGCTCGGCACGATCACGGCGACCAGCAGACTGCGCGCGGAAGCGAGCGCGCCCGCAAGCAGGTTGGGCACGTATCCCGTTTCGATGACCGCCTGACGCACGCGTTCGACCATCTCCGGATTGACGGTTTCAGGCGAATTGAGGGCCCGCGACGCCGTCATATGCGCGACGCCCGCCGCTCGCGCGACGTCGGCCAGCGTCACGCGACCGCTACCTCGGCGCACGCGACGTTTGGCTACCGCTGACGGATTCTCCATTGACAAAACTAGTGCCCCCGGCTGATTCGACATTTGAGATCACGCCCACATGAACAACATAGGCGCTTTCACATCGAGAGTATGCCCGAAGACGACGGCAGAAAGGCTCGGCATCCGAGGTACGCAGTCGCCTGGATAGCGGCATCAGCCATGTCGGCGCCCGAATTTGGACAGGCGACTTGATCCAAGTAAACTTCGTTGTCAATTGTCGTCGCTGCGCGACGGCACGGTGCGCGATATCACGAAGCTACAGTTGCTACAGGTGGCGGCGCGTCCGAACGTGTGGCGCGGCTCTGTCACGTTGAAGTATTGAAGGGGCAAGAGCGCCAAGGACGCGTGGTTGCTCAGAAAACAGACGGATTTTGGTTGAGGCCGGTGAAAAGACGTCATGCGTCGAACCGAGCGGCGAGGTGTTTGCGATAGAGCGAGGCACGCAGCAGGTGCCGCTTGAGCGCAAAGTGCTGGCGGATCGGGCCGAAGCTCGACAGGAAGGCCTGAGTACGATTCGGGTCGCAAAAGCCACGCATGCGGCGCTCGCGTTCACGCGTGGGTTGGTGGCTATTTTCGGCGCGATTGTTGACCCGAGCGCAGGCCTTGACGAACACGTGTTTGACGTTGGCCAGCTCGGGGATGTCGGCTTTCGCGGCCCGATAGCTGCGCAGCTGGTCGGTCACGATCTTGCGCGGTGCCTCAGCACACGAGGCAAGAACGCGCTTGAAAAGCCGTTTCGCTGCAGCCTTGTCGCGGCGCTTCTGCAGCAGGATGTCGAGTTCGGCACCATGTTGATCGACGGCGCGCCACAATAGGTAAGGCTCGCCGCGCAACGTCACAAATACTTCGTCAAAGTGCCACGTGGTGCCGGGCCTGCGACGCGCCGCCTTCACACGGTGTGCGGAGCCGGCACCGAACTTATCACACCAGCGTCGGACCGTCTCGTAGCTGACGATAATCCCGCGCTCGAACAGCAGTTCTTCGATATCACGCAGGCTGAGCTGAAACCTGAAATACCAGCGTACCGCGCAACTGATGACCGCCGCCGGAAAGCGATGGCCATGGTAAAGCGATTTTGCATTCTTCATCATTCAGTCTTACCCGCCCATCTCTGCAACGTGACAGTGCCGCTGGATGTGATGCTGACTTGTGTGCGCTGGTACGTGGCCTATCCGCTGAGCCTGCGTCATCTGGAAGAGATGATGGCCGAACGAGGCGTATCGGTCGATCATTCGACCGTGCATCGCTGGGCCATCAAACTCCTGCCGGCGCTGGAAAAGGCGTTTCAACGTCACAAACGCGCAGTCGGTAGAAGCTGGCGAATGGACGAAACCTATGTGAAGGTCAACGGGGAGTGGAAGTACTTGTATCGTGCCGTTGATTAAGCGGGCGATACAGTTGACTTTCTGTTGCGAGCCAGGCGCGACAAGGTTGCCGCGCGGCGTTACTTCGAGAAGGCAATTGATCAAAACGGTGTTCCGAAGACGATGACGATCGACAAGAGCGGCGCCAATCTCGCGGGGCTACAAGCGATTAACGCCGAACGCGAAACGTCAATTAAGATTCGTCAGGCCAGGTATCTGAACAACGTCGTCGAGCAGGACCATCGAGCTATCAAGCGGCGCATTCGTCCAATGCTAAGATTCAAGAATTTTCGTTGCGCCCGCATCCTGTTGAGCGGCATCGAAGTCATGCACATGATTAAAAAAGGGCAGATGATGTGTCGCGACAGCACTGCGCGGACTGCAGCTGAGCAGTTCTATACGTTGGTGGCATAAGCAGTACTCAAGATATCACCTCCGCTTGGCCCAACCTCCTTATTGCGACAAAACCAAGCAGTCCTTTCCGCGAGGCCTCGTTCGTTCGAGATCTTGCGCTGGCGGTCAGCCAAAACGAACGGCTTTTCCAGATTGAGCGGCCCGTCGCACGGATGCTGTGATTTCAAGCGTTTTTGCAGCGTCGAAACCGTCGCAAACCGGGTTGTCCTCTTTTCGAATGACAGCTCCGAAGTGGCGCATCTGCTCAGTATAGGGGTCTGCGGCTACATAGGGCACTTGTTCAACCGCGAGCGGGTGGAACCACCCTCGTTCGCCCGCATAGCGCCACAGGCGCAAGGTCGGCAGCGCGAGCGAGGCGTCGGTCCCTGAGATGAAGTGACTCTCGATGGAATTTTTCGAAAACGAAGCGTTTTCGCCGGAAGAAGTGTCCCAACTCCACGGTGATGCTGCGGTATCTGACAAGGTAATCGTCGCAACCGCGCCGTTCTTTAGCTGAATGACAGTGGCAGCCGTATCCTCAACCTCGAAACCACGAACCGCATTGGACGCAATGGCTTGCAGGCTTGCGATCTCACCGAAAACGTAGCGCACCAAGTCGATCTCATGGATGAGGTTGATCAGCACGGGGCCTGCTGCGGTCGTTCGGCGCCATGCTTCGTTGAAGTAGGCGTCCGGTTTGAGGAAGGTCGCAAGCACAGACGCCGAAACCAGCCGACCCAGCTTGCCCTCTTGAATCAACGAGCGCGCTGTCCGGATGATCGGGTTATGTCGCCGATGATGACCCACGAGCAAGGGCACGTCTGCTTCAGTGGCAGCGTTCGCCAAGCGCAGTGCGTCCTCAACTGTATCGGCAATAGGCTTCTCGACGAGCACGGCGATACTCGCGTTAATCAGCCCCAGCGACATCGGCACATGCAAGGCGTTCGGGGTTGCGACAATGGCGCCATCCAGCTTCATCGAATCGACAAGCGCTCGGTGGTCCGCGAACCACGGTATCGAGAATTCGTCGGCCAGTGCCTTCGAAGCGAGGTTCGGGTCAGCGATTCCGACGATCTCGACCCCTTCGGCCTGGGCCGCACCGACCAAATGCGCGCGCCCGATTGCGCCCGCGCCAATAAGACCCACTCGTGATACAGACATTGATGCCCTCTCCGATTTAATGCGTGGTTGCCTTACGCAGTACGGGTGCTGTATTGCCTCGGACTCGGCCCTGCACATAGGCTGCGACGATGGCAGCTGCGATAGGAACGATCAGGAACAGGAACAGCTGGCCGAAGTTCCAATTGAAGCTCAGCAGCACGGCGCCGATGGACGCACCGGAGATGGCTCCGAAGCGGCCGATGCCGGTCATCCAGCTAGTGCCAGTAGCACGCATTTCAGTGGGGTAGTAGCTCGCAGCCATTGCAGTCCAGCCGGTGTTCGTCGAGTTCGTGCAATAGCCGAGCAGGAATACGAGGGTAATAAGACCGGCGAGGCCGACATTCAACTGTGAGATGGCAATTGTGAAGATGAGTGCTGCAAGCAGCGTCGCAATCATGACCTTGTGCGCTTTGAAGCGGTCCATCTCCCAACCGATGACGATGTTGCCGAGCGTGCCTCCCACCTGCATCATCGCACCCACCAGCGCTGCGTCGGCGAGCGAGAAGTTGTTGTCTTTGACGATGATCGGCAGCCAGCTATTGAGGAAGTAGACGGTCATCAGGTTCATGAACAGTCCGACCCACAGGGCCAGCGTGACCGTGGTATGCGGCTTCGACACGATGAGTCGGATTGCTCCCTTGCCTGCGTGTTCGCGTTCGGCCGTCACGAGTTGAGTGGAAGCGTCAACCGCGCCAGGCTGAATCTTGTTGATGATTTTCGCAAGTGCCGTGAGCCCTTCGTGCTTCACGGCCAGAAACTTTGCGGATTCCGGCAGAACGAAAAACAGCATCACTGCGAACAGGAGCGGAACGATACCGCCCACCACCAGAATCGAATGCCAGCCGTGCGTCGGAACTAGATAGCTGGAAAGAAAGCCACCACCGGCGGCACCTAGTGTGAACCCGCAGTAAATCACCGTTACCATGACCGACCGATGCTTCCTGGGTGCATATTCGGATGCCAGCGTCGCGGCGTTGGGCTGCGATGCGCCCAGGCCCAGTCCGGTCAAAAAGCGCAATACCGAAAGCACTTCGATATTTGGCGACCATGCGGAGGCAAGACTCACCACGCCAAAGAAGATGACGGCGCCGATGATGACCTTACGACGACCGAAGCGGTCCGCCAGCGGCCCCCCGGTGAGCGCCCCGATCGCAAGGCCGAACAACCCCATGCTAAGCACGGGACCCAGCGCGGCGCGGCTGATTTTCCAGTCGACGATCAAGGCGGGGCGATGAAGCCCATTGCGACCACGTCAAAGCCATCGAGGATCAGGACCACCAGTCCCAAGAAAAGAATCTTCCAGTGGAAGCCGCCGAACGGCCTCGAATCGAGGAAATCCTGGACGTTTAATTGTTTGGCGGGGATGCTCATGTCGTCTCCTGATTTTTGAACGCGGCGTGCTTAGAGCAGTCCGCGCATGTATTCGATGCTGTCTGCGACAGCCTTTTTGTCGTCTTTGTAGGCGGGATGCAGATAATCGATCTCAAGTGCCAGCAAGCCGGTATAGCCGTGCTTGCGTAGCTCGTCGAAGGCACGCGGAATATCGATGAGACCTTGTCCCAGCGGCACGCTCGGCCAGAAAGCGAAGTCGCGCGGATTGCCACTCTTTGCGGTGATGTCCTTGATATGTGTCGCGCGCGCATACGGCGCGAGTTTCTCGATGGCGACCGCAGGGTCTTCGAGCATGCGCAGATTGTTTGCTGTGTCGAGGCACACGCCGAGCGCGGGTGAATCGACGGTCTCGATAAGCTCGACAAGTTCATCAGCGAGCAGATCAATATGGTTCTCGATGGCGAGAACGACGCCGTTGCTCTTAGCGTGACGGGCAGCGTCGCTCAGCAGCGGAACCAGACGGTCCTTGTGCTGGGTCCAGTCATCGATGCGCGTGCGGCGTCCGCCACAACAAATACGCATGACCTTTGCGCCGACAGCCGAGGCAATTTCCGTATGCCGCTTGAGGTCCGCCACTTCCTCTGGCGCCGCGCCCGAACGCAGGCCGCCTGGATGCCCCCATGCCCAAACGCGGTCGAGTTCGAGTCGGTCGAGCTGGTCGCGCAGACGGACGATTTGGTCATGCGTTGGCGTTGGCAGAAAGCACGATTCGAGCGAAACGCCATCGACGCCAAGCGCCTTTGCACGGTCGACGAAACCTTCCATGGTGATCCGCGCGCCCGGATCCTGCTCCAGCACGGGGTACACCTCGCCGAAATACCGGTGGTAGCTATACGAGTCGATTGCGAGTTTCATGTCTATGCCCTAGTCGATGGTTTACTTTACCAGGTGGAACGGCAAACCACATTTGCGGTTAACCCGACATTATCCAAATGAAACAGCAATCCAGATGGGATAGAATGCGGTGACGTTTATCCTTGCCGAACCGACATGACCGCCGTCCGCGACCGAGCACTCGCAATCGTTGAGCTGCTTTCCCACCACGTCCACGGGCTTCCGATGTCCGAAGTCGGCGACCGCCTTGGGATTCCACGTACCGCCGCGCATCGGCTCCTTACGGATCTGAAAGAAACGGGCTACGTGAAGCAGGACCCCAGTACGTCGCAGTACCGGCTCACCGTTAAGCTCGCGTCCCTCGGTCTGAGCTACCTGGCGGCGACCGGCATTACGGACGCTGCCCAGCCGCTGCTCGATGACCTTGCCGAGTTCAGTGGCGAGTTGGTCCGGCTTGCGGTGGCGGAGGGAGATGACCTGATATGGGTGGCGAAGGCGCAAGGCGCTCGCACAGGGCTGCGGCTAGACGCGGACACGGGACTCGAGATTTACTTTCCGGCGACGGCAAACGGCATCGCCTATCTCGCGGCCTTCGACGAAGAGCGTGCACTGGCGTTGATATCGCGTCAGGGAATGGAGCGCGTCCGGGAGATGGGACCTGGCGCGCCGAAATCGCTCCGCGGGCTGCTCGAACAGATTGAACAGGCACGCCAGCGAGGATATGCAGTTGTTTTTGATGCCTATGAGGCCGGGACGAGCGCCATCGCGGCAGTAGTACGACTCGGGGAGGACAGCGAGCCACTTGGCACGGTTAGCATCGCCGGACCATCTATCCGTATGACTGCGGAACAGATGGATGCCCTCGCCCCGAAGGTGATCGAATGTGCGAAGGGCATGGCGATTGCCAGCCGAAGTTCTCCGTTATTCGCACGTGGTTAATGCGGGCAGAATCCGAATCATCGGCAGAGAAACCTGGCCCCCCGTCGATTTGATTTGCTGAGAGGTGGCCGCGCGAATTTGGACAGCGGGATAGGTGGAACGCCCGGGGCTTAGCCAGCGATAATGCAGGCAAAGGGACCGAGGACATGACGAAGAGAACCCGACGCACGCACTCAGCGGCGTTCAAAGCGAAAGTGGCGCTGGCGGCAGTCAAGGGCGAGCGCACGCTGGCCGAACTAGCGCAGCAGTTTGATGTGCACCCGAACCAGATCACGGAATGGAAACGGCAGTTGCAGGAGCGTGCGGCCGACGTGTTTGGAACGGCGGGCGTGAGATCGAATGAGCCGCCGGTAGACGTGAAGACCCTACACGCCAAGATCGGCCAGCTTTCTCTGGAAAATGATTTTTTAAGCGGCGCGCTCAACAAGGCGGGATTGCTGAGCGCAAAGCGATGATTGACCGTGGCCATCAGTTACCGGTGTCGCAGCAAGCAAAGCTTGTCGGCATTGCCAGATCGAGTGCGTACTATCGGCCGCGGCAGATCAGCGAGGCTGAACAGAACTTGATGCGCCGGATCGACGAGCTGCACCTGGAGTTTCCGTTCGCCGGAGCGCGAATGCTGGTCCGCCTGTTGCGCCGAGAAGGCCATGCGGTGGGTCGCCGTCGAGTGCGCACGCTCATGAAGCTTATAGGTGTGAAAGCGCTTTACTGCAAGCCGAACACGAGCCGACGCAACCCGCAACACAAGGTTTGGCCGTACCTGTTGCGCGGCATGAAGATCGAGCGTGCCAATCAGGTCTTCGCACTCGACACAACGTACATTCCCATGGCGCGTGGCTTCGTCTATCTGACGGCGGTAGTAGATTGGGCGAGTCGCAAGGTTCTTGCACACCGGGTGGCCATTACGCCGGAGGCGATACATGCCGTGGAGGCGCTGGAAGAAGCATTCGCCCGCTACGGGCTGCCAGACATCGTGAACACCGATCAGGGTAGCCAGTTCACGGCGGCCGCGTTCACCGATGCCGTACTTGAGCGCGGCGTGCGGCTGTCTATGGACGGCAAAGGCGCCTGGCGCGATAACGTCTTCGTCGAGCGCGTATGGCGCAGCATCAAGTACGAGGAGGTCTACCTGAGAGCTTACGAGTCGGTCAGCGACGCCCGGCGCTCCATCGGCGACTACATCGACCTATACAACCGGAAACGGCCCCATTCAAGCTTGGCG
Organism: Caballeronia sp. TF1N1; assembly: GCF_022878925.1. Lineage (NCBI taxonomy): Bacteria > Pseudomonadati > Pseudomonadota > Betaproteobacteria > Burkholderiales > Burkholderiaceae > Caballeronia > Caballeronia sp. TF1N1. The sequence continues at coordinate 7,914 of NZ_CP084631.1, read as the reverse complement.
GACCAGACGCCGGATGAGGCATACTTCGCGACACTGCCAGCGATCCAATCGGCAGCATGATTGCCTCGGATGCTCCACTTAAAAATCTCAGAAAACTGTCCGAATGAGCGAAGCCACCTCTATCATCACTTCGGTCGGCGGTCGAGCTCCGCCTGTGCGAAATATGCCGAGGCCTTGCGCAGGATTTCATTGGCCTGACGCAGTTCCCGGACTTCGCGTTCAAGCTCGCGGATGCGATCATGCTCCTGCGTCTTGGGGCCCGCACGCAGACCACGATCGCTCTCAGCCTGACGAACCCAGTTTCTTAACGTTTCGCGTGAGCAACCCATCTTGGCGGCAATCGACTGGATTGCTTCCCATTGCGTCGCGTACTCTGCACGATGCTCGAACACCATACGAACCGCGCGCTCATGCACTTCCGCCGAATATTTCGGCGCTGTCTTCCGTTTTGCTTTGTCGAGGTTTTCCTTGACTCTATTCTCTCTCAGGAGTAAAGGTCTCCGGAAAACCCGGTGCGCTTCAGCAGCCACGGTGCTGCATCCTCCCATTAACGGCATTTGCAAACCAGAGCGGCTAGACTCGCAGTCTCAACAGGTCGAACTCCAATCAAACGATAGACGCTTATAAACAACCACGTCATCGACAAGGTTTTGTCCACCGGTGTATCGTACGGCTTCAGTTGCCGTCCACAGATTCAAGATACGAGACCGCGATGCCGCAGAATCCTATCTTCGCCGACCCCAGCCGCGATGGGGAGATCGCTCGGGCCATCAATATCGCGCTAGAGGCTCTAGTGATTCATCACGGAATCGCCGCCCACGCTGATGGTGATGTCAGGCGTGTCGATTTCAGTCAACCTATCGAATCGTTGCGTGCAGCATTGGCTTTGCTCGGTGTTGGGCGAAACGAGTTTCTACCCTATATGCGTGCACCGGCAAAACCGGATAGAAAATGAAGGGGTGCGGCTGAATTCCGATTATGGTCGGTACTCTGCAGACAGAACTGTCACTAGACAAAGTCGGTCGGCACTCTCAAAATTTCGCGATCTCTTGGCAAACATCACTCGCTGAGAATCCGGAGCCACCTATGTTCGACGACCTCGACGAAGAGGCTACTTCTTTTTTCGCGGCCCATCCTGAACGCGCTTACTTTGCCGTGCTTCAGAGCGGCAACGCAGGTTGCAATACGCTTACGGTCTATAGTCGTCGCGATCAAGAAAGTTACTACGATGGCGAGCCAGAGGTCATTGATTGGTGTCCTTCGGGCGGGGTATCTGCAATACCAGCTGTGCAAAGCTGGCTGCTTCGGTCGCCGGAAGCCGATGACTTCATCGCGCAGGCGTTGAAGAATGCTGGGTACAGTCAGGGTTGACCACGTCGGCCACTACATCTTGTGACTTGTGCTCGCCCATGTGCCATCCTCCTGCGAGCTTTCTAACTGGCTCCTTCCTTGCTGGGAACATATAGAGTTTTCCCGCAAGCCTTCGGAGGCCCCATGAGCATCGTCGAAGATCTGTGCGCAAGTTCAAGTTTCAGAGAGAGCGCGCAAGAGGCTGTGAAGGGGCGTTGTCAACTTGCCGAGTGCAAGCCGGCACGATGACAGGTGCGACGACGGGTCAGAAGGTAGTCGACGGATTTTGGGCGAATTCGCGCCATGCAACGAACCGGGCTGCGAGTTGTTTGCGATAAAGTGAGGCGCGCAGCAGGTGCCGCTTCAGTGCGAAATGTTGTCGGATCGGCCCGAAGCACGAGAGGAATTCTTGCGTGCGTTTCGGGTCGCGAAAGCCACGCATGCGACGCTCACGTTCGCGTGTCGGTTGGTGGCTGTTCTCCGCGCGGTTGTTCAGGCGGGCGGCCGCTTTGACGAACACATGCTTCACGCTCGCCAACTCCGGAATTTCGGCCTTCGCGGCCGGGTAACTTCGCAACTGATCGGTGACGATCTTGCGCGGCATCGGGCTCGAGCGCAGCACGCGCTTAAAGAACCGTTTGGCTGCGGCCTTGTCGCGCCGCTTTTGTAGCAGGATGTCGAGTTCGGCGCCGTGCTCGTCGACCGCACGCCACAGCAGGTACGGTTCGCCACGCAGTGTGACGAACATCTCGTCGAGGTGCCACGTGCTACCTGGCTTGCGTCGCACCGCTTTCATCCCATGAGCAAAGCCCTTGCCGAACTTGTCGCACCAGCAACGAATCGTCTCGTATGTCACGGTCACCCCGCGCTCGAAGAGCAGTTCCTCGATGTCACGCAAGCTCAACTGGAAGCGGAAATACCAGCGCACGGCGCAACTGATGACCTCGGCTGGAAAACGGTGACCGTGATAAAGCGATTTCGGTTTCTTCATCACGCCATCTTACGCGACCGGCCCACCAACTTGACAACGCCCTTTACGCCGTTACGAGCGTCTCGCTCGCTCAGCAGAAGCGACACCGCTCGGGCAAGCACATCTTTAAGAATCCCGACCCTGAGCGGAACCTTTGACGCGGGGCTGCGTGAAAGGCGTGCGGAAAATGTCGTTGCCGCGTGGCAACTGCGCGCCCGAATGCGTCATCGGACGTTCGCGGCGGTTCCGATGGCTGCTTGATTTCCCGCTCGACGTCCACAGGCGATGCGTTGAGCGTGAGGCAACCGTTCTGCTGGTCAAGCTTTGGTTCAGCTGCGTTTTGAGCGCAGCGAGCTGTTCGAATCCCATCGAGTGTGCCTTAGATCAGTCTACTGATTTTACCAGTCGCCTTCAAAGATCGCCGCCATCAGTCCGCGTCTTCACTGTCACCGCTATGGTGGAGACGCCTCGCTCAAATCCTTCGCACTCACCTCGGAGCTGGCTCGGAAAACGGGGGCAAGTTCTCATGGGCCCTCGTTGCACCAACGGCGACGTTCCTTGGCAAACTCCATGGCGCTGTGTGTCCGACATCCACATATGTACCGGGCGCGGCCCGTCTAGACCAAAAAGCGGACAGATGTTGCACATATTGCATTTATTTCATTTATCGCGTACTCTAACCGAGAAAATTTAACGAGGGTATCCCCATGACAACGACGAATCGAATCCGGGAGGTGTCTCCGCCCCCGATGAGTCAGAGTGATCTCGAAATGGCGCGGGTTGCCCAGCGTTGCATTATGGAAGCGCTCGATCACTCGCGTGCAGCCGCGATTACGTTGACGACCGACACGGGCGAGCATCCTTTTATCGACGTGCCTCCAGCGGCACTCAAGCTAATTGGCCAGCTGCTGGGCGCAATGAGCGAAGGGCGGGCGATTTCGGTCGTGCCAAGCCAGAAAGAGTTCACGACCGTCGAAGCGGCGCACTTCCTCAACGTATCTCGGCCTTTCGTGATCAAGGAAATTGAAGCGGGAAGACTCCCGCATCGGATGGTCGGGACGCATCGGCGAGTTGCTTTCGGAGATCTGATGGCCTACGCCAATCAAATGCGCGAGCGACAAGAATCTGCATTGGACCGCATGGCAGACAACGCACGCAATCTGGGCCTGGACTACTGATGGCTGGGAATGCGCGTTACACAGCCGTACTTGATGCTTGTGTGCTCTACTCCATCGCCCAGACGGATGCGCTGCTCAGTTTGGCCACTGCCGGGCTTTTCAGCGCCAAATGGTCGAGCAAAATCGAAGAAGAATGGATGCTGGCGCTTGTACAGCGTCGCCCGGAGCTGAAGGGCAGGCTTTGGGTACGACGAGACGCCATGCGCGACGCCGTACCCGACTGGCAAGTGCTTGATGAAGCGTGGTCTCCGCTGGTCGAAAGTCTCAATCTCCCCGACGCTAACGACAGGCATGTTCTAGCGGCCGCCCTAGCGGGTCACGCGGATTGCATCGTCACCGCTAATGTCCGCGATTTCCCTGAAAGCGCTGTTGCGCCGTACGGAATTGAAATCGTACATCCCGATCGATTCATCGTGAACCAATGGGATCTTGAGCCGCTAGTCGCGATCTCATCATTCAAACGAATGCGTGCTCGACGCAAACGACCACAAAGTTCAGTGGAAGAATTCGCGACAGTGCTCGAACAAAATGAGCTGCCAATGACCGCTCATCGAATTCGTGAAGCTGCCGAGCTGATCTAAACACTGCAGCGCTCGTGCAAGGCCCGCTGCTCCTCCGTGAACTTCCGAAGCGTTCCCCCGACTGAGCATTTCGCACTACATATGAATGTGTGGGAATGTTACTTATGTCTGGTGCCGGTGATGACGTTTCTTGACACGACTAGCTACGACGCGAGCAGCGCTTGTGAATTCGCCGGCACGGCCTTGGAAGCTGCAACCACCCTGCGAAGCTGGTAACTGGCCGTGATCGCCTGTGCGTAGCCGCCTGCGAAGCGCAACCGATTTCTGCGAAGTGACGCGAGTAACGCGCCCCTGAGTCGGATGGGCATCAGCTTGCCGTCGCGGCCAGCGCCTCAATCCGTGAAATAGCGGCTTGCACGGCAGGACGCTGGCTAATGCGTTCGTACCAGCGGGCCACATGTGGCGTGTGCTCATGCCTGGCGCATTGAGTGCGGCCCGAATGTCTGCGTCGATATGCTCAATCGGTTCTGACATCACGGCTCCTCTGTAAATCGGGTTATCAGTGAAGCGAGTTCGGGAGAAGAGGCAGCGAGTAACTGCGACGGCATCCCGCCACCTGACACCGCGTTTTCGCATGCAAGTACAAGGTCGTTGAATTCGCCCAACGTCGCCTTCTGGCGCATCAAAAAGAGCAGCGCGGACAGCAGCGTGTGCGCGGTGTGTTGGCTACGCTCGATTTCCGCGAGTCGGCCATTGAGCTCTTGCCGCTCAGCCCATGTTTCCATGCTGTCGCGCGCCGCTTCGCGCTGACTATCACGGCTCATCGCTTTGTCGCGAATATATTTCGACAGGTGCTTATAGCCCGCGAGTGCCGCCGCTTCTTCGACCCTGCGGCGATCCTCTTCTGAAAACCAGACTGGGATCGATTTGCCTGTGCTCATGCGTCGTTATCCCCTGTTGTCGAAACTAGAGTAACTTAATCTCCTAACCTATAGGATTGTCTACAGGTATCAAATGAGCAAACACATAGGTCTCCTGTGATTTTCTATAGCAACGCTATAGAGCTAAAGTAGTGGCACCTTCCTTATGAGCCCAGTCAAATCAGGGGTTTGCACTCCCGCAGGGGGTGCGTGATGTGTATCGAGATTTCTGGCCTGTTAAGGACAGGGATCTCTAAGGGTTAAGGGCGTGAAAATCAACTAGCCCAAAGGGCGTAGGCGAAGTGGATGCAATCAAGTAGCAATCGAGTAGCACAGAGGTCGCAAGACAGATGCAAGTTGGTAGTATGAAGAATGCGAGTAAGATGCAGTAGGAATGCGTATCAATAGTTTGGAGGATGCTTGAATGCCGCAACGTGATGTGGTGCAGGCTTTGACGGCGCTGGAGCCGAAAACCAAGGCGGCGAAGGTACGTGAAGTGATGCCACTGATAGAACAAAGGCTCTCAGCAGGTGTGCGGATCGTAGATGTTCTCAAGGCTCTGAGAGCGAACGGAATCGATCTGACCGAAGCCACATTGAAAAGCTATCTCTACCGGTACAGGCAGAAGCAGCAAGTCGAGCAAGAGACTGCAGGACAGAAACTTCCGGCTAATGTCCAGCACTCCAGCGCCACCGAACCAGTGTCACAACGACACTACTCTGACTCATCCTCGATAAGCGATTCAGATTTATCGACGCACGCGTCCCCACACGGCCCCCACACGAACCGATGTCGATGCAAGAGCTTGACCGTCTGATGAAGCCCGACCCGGCTGAACAAGCCGAAAAGTTGGCACGTTACGAACGCCTGGCCAAACAGCAACGAAGTAGCCGCAAATGAAAGTCGCCGTCATCAACTTCAGTGGGAATCCTGGCAAAACGACGCTGGTCGATAATCTCCTCGCGCCGCGCATGAACGCGCCGAAGTTTGAGGTCGAAACGATTAATGCGGGATCGTCCGGCACAGGCGCAGAACGCCTCAAGGGCAAGGACTACGGAGGGCTTCAAGAGGATCTGATGACGCTCGATTCGGCCATCGTCGATGTCGGGGCATCGAACGTCGAAGAGTTCATCAAGCAGATGAGTCAGTTCGACGGCTCGCATGAAGAGTTCGACTATTTTGTCGTGCCAGCGGTGAGTGAGAAGAAGCAGCAGATCGACACGGTCAACACCATTGAGACACTGGCGGGCCTCGGTGTCCCGGCCAAGAAAATCCGCGTGGTGTTCAACAAGGTCGAGCTTGAAGATGCGAATGATGTGCCGCGCCTGTTCAGCACGGTCTTCGGCCTTCATGCAGATCGCAGCTGCTTCACGCTGAAACCGGAAGCGGCGGTTTTCAGAAACGAAATTTTCGAGCGGTTGCGCGTTCTCAAAAAGAGTGTTTCAGAGATCGTCGCGGATGGGACCGACTACCGAGCGATGCTACGCGAAGCAAAGGATGAGGACACGAAGGCGCGTGCGGTCAGCATGATTTCGGCGCAGCGGCTCGCGAAGTCCGCGCATAAGAACTTGGATGACGTGTACAAGGTGCTATTCAAGTAACGGGGGCGTTATGGGTGGCAACGTATCCACCGCACGCGAAGCGCTGATGGCAGAGCTATTGCAAGATGCCGATGCGCTTGTGCGGCGCTTCGAGCAGGCTGACGAGGCACTGTCAGGCAAAATCGAGCGGGCAACGACCGACGCGGCAGCCAAGGCATTCCTCGCGGCAAAGCTCAATTTTGAGTCCGTCATCGAGCAGAATAGCGATAAGCTGATTGACGCGGGCCGCGTAGCGGCCGCCCAGATTGGCAATCAACTCAATGGCAGTGCCGCACACATCGTAGCCGCGAATGCGGCACTTGAACGCAAGGCGTTGAGGCTCGTCCTGCTGCTCGTCGGATTGGCGCTGATCGCCAGCATCGTGGGCGGCTATATTGGCGGTAAGCTTGCGGCCGGTGTCTGAGGGGCGCAGGTGGAAAACTCCCCTGCCGCACCTCCATTCGACACTCGCACTCATTTGTTGCCGCGTCTTTCAGGAAGTCCCCTGCTCCGAGCCAGTGCCAGGAAATCAACTTCACGAAGTTGTTCGTCGATGCTCGGCGGCGGGATCTATTCTTTATCTATGGATCGACGATCAATCAGGTAGAGGCCGCGCGGTCATATCTTGTGGACTCTGCGGCTAACTTGTCCTGCGGTCAATAGATTCGATTCTCACACGTTCAATGGTCGCCGTTCGCCGCGGCAATGACACCTCGCGCGACGTAACACGCGGCGCAAAGCCGTTCCACAAGATGTTCATTTCGTCCGCTTGAACAGGCTAAGGCGCGAACAAGGTCGTCGGAGCGCGAGACAATTCTTTGAAGACTTTCAAGCATTGCCGGTGCCGCTTCGCAGAGCAGCCAGGCAGAGCGTCCGCCATATCGCATAAAAGCCCCATCGAGCGTAACGCCTTCCGCAATGTTCCGTCCGTCATCGTCAGTAATTGACACGATGCGCGAGCAAGCGGCATTGCTGCGGTCACGCTCAGTGCAAATTTCCGCGGGGTCTCGATGCTTGGCTGCGGCAATCGCTTCGGCCGGCGTCGTAGCTTCGATCTGGGTCCTGCCGTAGTGCGGGACATTGATTGCATATATAACGGTGTAGTGGCTCACGATTTGATCTCCTTAGCTCTAAGAATGCGGTCGTTGACCTGGAGCGATGCCTCCAAGCCTCCGGCGGTGTCTTCAGGCGGCTTGTAGTGTCGTGTCGCCCTGCATTGAGAACAGGAACTCACAGGCTTTTTGCGCCTGGCTTGCAGCCGTGAAAATGGCCTTCTTATCGCCCTTAAGAACCTTGAGCCAATGATCGAGATAGGCGGCGTGGTCGTCGCGGACTTCCGGAGTGAGGCCGAGCTGCGCACACAGAAAAGCCGCGCCCATTTCAGCAATCAGTTCT